>JAJTGK010000080.1 GCA_021297815.1 Planctomycetaceae bacterium | reverse complement strand
GTTCGGCCCAACCCCGAGCCGGGAACGCCGTTCGTCCCCAGCCGCTCGCGCGGCCACTGGCAGGTCGCGCTGGTCGCGTGCCTGATGGGTGCGCTGGTCTCGGGGTTTCTGTACGCGTTGATGCAGGGGCGATCCTGAGGGATTTCGCGCATATCGGTGCGTGACGGATCTCTCTTGGTCCATGCGGGCCGATGCGCACTTCCCCACGACCTACGCGACCTGGATCACGCTGCAACTCGACGAACTCGGGCGCGGCGACCAAGAGGCGCCCGAGCGCGCCATGCGCGAACTGCGCGAACATGTGATGCGGCGCTACTACGAGCCGCTGTGCGCGTATCTCTCGGCGACCTCGTACCGCGACATCGACGCGCCGTCGGCGCTTGTCGCGGGGTTCTTCGTCGATCGGCTGGCGGACGCGGCAAACCTGCGGTCGTGGCGCACAAGCGGCATGCCGCTGCGGCGCTGGCTGATGAACGGGCTCCTGCTCTGGGTGCGCACCGAGCTGCGACGGCGCAGGACGCGCGAGCGGCGCGATGCGTCGGTGGCACGCGCGTGGGTGGCGCCGAGCGCGGCGTCGCCCGAGGCGATCTTCGAGCGCGAGTGGGCGCGGGCCATCGTGGGCGATGCCTGCGAACTGGTCGAGCGCGAGCTGCATGACGCGGGCGACTCGGCGCGCTGGGCGATGTTCGCGCGTCATGTGATCGACGGGCGGACCTACGACGAGATCGCGCTCGAGCGCGGGTGCGCCGCGGCGGAGGCGCGGAATGCGACGCGCGTGGTGCGCGCGCGCGTCGACCGCATGCTCGAGCGGCAGCTTGCCGAGGAGGGTGTGCCGCTCGGCGAGATCGCCGAGGAGATGCGACGGATCCGCGCCCATTTCGCGGGTGGAGGCGAGGGGCCGTGAGCGGGGGGCGTGCGACGCGGATTCGACTGGGTGACGACGCGCTGCGCAGGCTCTCGGAGGTCGAGCCTGCCCGCGCGTCGCCTTCGACTGCCAGGCTTGCGAGCGCCGCAACCCTCGCGCGGACGGTCGCTTGCGGCGCGTGCGTCGCCGCGCTCGTGCTGTCGACGCCCGCGGCGGCGCGATTTTCGAGTTCCCGCGATTTTCGAGCGTCCGCGGAGCCGCGCGGCCGCTCTCTGTCCGTTGCACGCGGTGCATTCCCCCGCGTCGAGGAGAACCAAGAGCAGGATGAGCCATCTCGCGGCCGTCGCCGCGTCCGTCATCGCCGGCAGCGCCTTCGGCACCGACCGCCTCGTGCCGCAGCAGTACCCGACCATCCAGGCGGCGGTGGATGCGAGTGTGCAGGGCGACAGAGTCTTGGTTTCGCCGGGCTTCTACCGAGAAGCCGTTCGGCTCACGAAGGCAGTGATGGTCGAGGGGCTCAGTCCAGCGCACGCTGCTCAGACGATCGTCAGCGGAGCTGGTGTTGTCGGGCCAGCGTTTCAAACCGTAGGAGGCACGAGTTACATCGGTGATGTCGGTGTGAGAAACCTCACGGTGACAGGAGAGAATGTGCTTGAGTTTGGGGAAAATGCGGGGGTGTTTTTCGCGGATCTCGGATCGCAGTCGCGCGCCGTCGTCGAGCATTGCATTTTCCGGGAGAACTACGGTGGCTCAGCGTACGGGGCTCTCTACCTTGGCCATCGCGACTGTGTCGTTCGTGACTGCTTGTTCGAGCACAACTACACGCGACCTGGCGGCGTCGGCGGGGCGATCTACTTCTGGCAGGCGGGTGCGCCGGGAACCGCTCTCATCGAGCGCTGCGTGCTTCGCGATCATCCACAGGCTGGTCAGGGGACGATCGTGTTGGCGCCTGGATACGCGGTCACTTTTCGAGACTCGATCGTGCGTAACTCACCGACACTCATCCAGAACTACGGGACCGCTGATGTACTTCTGATGCAGAACATCACGGCATGCACCATTGGGCAGGTACTCTTGCCGGGGTTCGCCGGCTACATCGACGGCGGCGGCAACGACTGGGACGGCCCATGCCCCGACTGCGATGCGAACGGCGTCATCGACCTCGAGGAGATCCTCTTCGGCGGCGCCGACTGCAATGCGAACGGCATCGTCGACGCCTGCGACCTCGCCGCCGATCCGAAGCTCGACCATAACGGCGACGGCCTGATCGACGCCTGCCAGTGCATCCCCGATGTCACGGGGAACGGCTTCGTGGACGGCGTCGACCTCGCGGCGGTGCTGAGCTCCTGGGGTTCGGATGGCGAGGGCGAGTTCCGCACCGACCTGACGGGCGACGGAACCGTGAACGGCGCCGACCTCGCGACCGTGCTCAGCGGCTGGGGCGCGTGTCCGTAGCGCAGATCCCCGTCGCGGCCCTTCGGCGCACAGGCGCCACTCGGTAGCATGACCACGCGGCCCGTCCGCCGCACGAGGTGCCACATGCCCGAATCCGAACCGCAGCCGACTCCCGACCCAGCGCAGCCCGCCCCGCAGGGCAAGCCTGTGAACATCCAGGACATCACGGGCACGATGTACATGGACATGCGCCGCATCGGCGGCAACCTGATGAAGGGCGAGCGGCCCGACGGCAACCTCACGCCGACGGCGCTCGTGAACACCGCCGTCGAGCACATGCTCGAGCGCGGGCAGCACACCTTCAACGACCGCGCGCACCTGCTGGCGAGCGCCGCCATGCAGATGCGCCGCGAACTGGTCGACCAGGCCCGCGCGCGCGGCCGCGTGAAGCGCGGCGGCGACCGTGGCCGCGTGAGCTGGGACGATGTCGCGCACACCGTCGCCACGCGGTCGGACAGCGACCTCGTGCTGTCGATCGAGCAGGTCATCGAGTTCCTCGGCCGCGAGAACGAGCGCTACGCGAACCTGCTTTCGATGCACATCTTCGGCTCGATGACGCAGCAGGAGATGGCGCATGTCCTCGGCGTGAGCCTGTCGACCGTCGAGAAGGACCTGCGCTATGTGAAGGAGCGCTGCGAGGAACTCCTCGGCATCAAGCCCAAGGAATAGCGCGCGGCGGGGGATCCGTGGCTTCGTGATTCGGGGGTTTGCGCGGTTCTCGCGCGGTGGCGCTACGGCCCGCGTGGCCCGATCGCGCTTCGAATATCGCGGAGCGGCCAGGTGCTCCGCGAAGGAGCCCCCATGTACCGCCATCTCAGCGATCTCCCCGACCTCGGTCTCGATGCCGCACGCCCCAGCCCGCGGCGGTTGGCCCGCGCCTCGCTCCACGCGGCGGGAATCGCGGCGCTTTCCGTCCTGATCGGCCTGTCGTCGTACCTCGCGTTCTCGCTCGTGCAGGGGTAGGCGGCGGGGGCGGGGCAGAAATCTGAGAAATCCGTTGCGGGTCGCCGCCCGCTTCGACGCTCAGACATGCAGAGGCCGACCTCGCCGCCAAGGTGACGCCTGGAAGGCCTCGGAAACCAGTCAGAGAGGAGCCAGCCATGCGCCAGAACACCCTGAACACCCTGCTCGCTACCGCAACCCTGAGCCTCGCCGTCGGCGCCGCCGCGCACGGCCAGGAACTCCTGAAGAGCGAGGAGCACCGCCTCGCGCAGGACACGCAGCAGTACTTCCTGATGGGCCCCGCCTACGGAAAGATGACCTTCGAGGCGGCGGGCGCCGCGACCGACCTCGTCGTGATCCGCCTTGCCGACGGCAGCGTGTTCGCGACCGCGACCATCGAGCAGCTGCTGAAGGGGATCACGGGCGACCACAAGGTTCCCGGCTCCGAGCCGACCGAGGGTTCGGGCGGCGAAGGCGGCGTCAAGCCCGGCGAGACGAAGCCCGAGTACGAGCGCCCCGCCGAGGAGAAGCCCGCGGAAGGCGACTCGACAGGCGTCTCCTCGGGCGCCAAGAAGTCGATCGAGCTCACGAAGCCCGTCTACGACGGCTCCGCGGTCGAACTCGGCCCCATCGCCGACAGCGACGAAGACAACCTGGTCGAGGCCCGCAGCCTGACCGCCCCGTTCGAGCTCCTGCGCGCCCAGTTCACCTTCGCGAGCATCCCCTGGGCCTTCCACGGCGGCAGCGTGAGCATCTACCGCGGCGTGACCGAGCTCGACCGCGACACGATCCTCCTCTACTGACCACCAAGAGCCTCCTCTGAGCCCGACGCGAAAGCGATCGGGACACCCCGGGCCGCCTTCCGTCGCGGCCCGGGCGCTTTTTTGTCCGATACGCTGCTTCCGTGAGCACTTCACTCGACCCCACCGACGATTTCGCGTTTGGTGGTGTGTACACGCCATCGGGCGACATCGGTCGGTGGTGGATCGCGTCGTTCGGCTCGGTGGCGCTCTCGATTCCTGCAGGCGCGCTGTCGGCCTGGGTCTTTCTCGCCCTCGCGGGATCCGGGTTCAAGGCGCAGGTCGTGTTGGCGCTCGCGGTCCTGCTGATCGCGAGCGTGTTGATCGCGTGGACGCTGCGCTTCGCCAGGGTGCGCTCGCCGCGCTTCCTCTGGTGTGTGGCAGGCGCAAGCGCACTGATCGCAGGTCACATGGCCATGGCCACCTTCATCGCGCACACGGCGCTCGGTGCAGGCGCTGGGTTCGGCGCGCTGCTCGGGGGGCTTGCGCCGCTTGCGCTCGACCCGACGGCGCTCGTTCCCGTGATCGCCTCCGACTTCAGTTCGGGCCGCTATGCCTTCGCGGTGCCGTTGGCTGGTGTCGCGATCGGCATGTTGTGCTTCGCGATCAGCATCAGGGAGGTGCGCAGGCTGGTGCGCGCGGAGTTCTACGACGAGGCGGGCGGCCGCTGGTATCCGAAGCCACAGCGGATCGGTGATTTCGTGGCTGGTCCTTCGGCCGATGGCCTCGACTTCGTGCCGTACAGCAGCATGGTGGCCGCGCGCGGCGAGCCTGCGGCCTTCATCGAGTACGAGTACTTTCCGTCGAAGGTGCTTGCGAAGGGTCCCGCCGTGGATCGCAGTGGCGAACTCACGGGAGCGTCGCACACGGGCTTCGTGCTGCTGCGCGAGGTCCTCGTCGAGCGCAGCGAGCACAAGCGCCCGTTCCGACGCTCGAAGCGCGTTGCCTTGAAGAGGACGGAGTACCCGCCGTTCTTCATCGAGGTGGACTTCGTGCGGTATCTCCTCGAGGAACTCGACGAGGCGGGGCTGCCCGCGCCCGCGCTCAAGTTGCCCGAGGCGTAGCCGTCCGAGAATGGCATCGATGGCATGTTCTCGGCGTAGGGAAGACACCGAATGTCCCTCAAGGCATGAAAGAACTGCGCAAACGGCGCTCTTCGCTGAATTGGCGCAGGCCGCAGGCCGATCCACGGTTTCGGAATGAACCGCTTCCAACGGAGGGAAAGGGCGGGCATCTCCAACGGAGTATCGAGCCATGCGTGAAGCATTCAATGTCAACGAGAAGGATGTCCTGACCACGGGCGAAGTCGCCAAGATCTGCAATGTGGCGAGCCGCACCGTGAGCAAGTGGTTCGATTCGGGCCAGCTCCAGGGCTACCGCATTCCAGGGTCGAAGGATCGCCGCATTCCCGTGTCGAACCTGCTGGCCTTCATGAAGAAGCACAACATCCCGATGGACGGGCTGATGAGCGGCGCGCCGCGCGTGCTGATCGTCGACACCGATCCCGCCGTCGCCGAGACGCTGCGCAAGGTCCTCGCCGAGCAGACCCGCTACGACGTTCGCGTCGCGTGCGGTGCGTTCGCCGCGGGCGCCGAATGCGAGAAGTTCCGTCCGCATGTGATGCTGCTCGATGTCCACATGCCCGAGGCCGAGAGCGGCGCGTTCTGCGCGTTCGTGCGCGGCAACGAGGAGCTCCAGTTCACGAAGATCATCGGCATGTCGAGCCGCCTGACCGAGGGTCAGATCGCCCAGCTCGCAGGCAAGGGCTACGACTCGGTGCTGCGCAAGCCATTCACGGTGCGCCAGGTCGTCGACTCGATCGAGCACGCGCACGCCGTGGTCGCCTGACCGCGCGGCGCACAATCCATCTGCCACGCTCTGCAGCGCGGCGCTCCAAGAGGCAAGGAGCGCCGCGCTGTCCTTTTCCGCGCTGCGCGGTCGAGCGTGACCTGCGATAGTGCCGCGATGCTCGCGGTGGGTCCCGTGGTCGAGGTCGAGGCGCTGCTTGCCGTGCCCGTGGTGCTTGGCGCGGCATCGGGCGCGCTTGTGCGTGACGCGGTGGTGCGCCGAGCGAGAGAGATGGCGCAGCGGGCCGATCTCGGGGTCCTCGCGGCGAATCTGGCGGCCTGCGCGGTGGCGGGATTTGCGACGGCACTCTCGGCTCCATGGCAGGCGCTGCTCGTTGCGGGCTTCGCGGGCGGGCTGTCGACCTGGAGCGGCCTTGCGGTCGAAGTCGCGGGTTTCATGCGTGCGCGGCAGTGGGGACGGGTCGCGCTGCACCTGCCGTGCGCGCTCGCGGCGGCGCTTGTGGTGTTTGTGGCCGCGCGCGTGGTGCAAGGAGGCGCGCCGACCTGTGGCTTGCGGCCGTGCTGCTCCTTGCGGTCAATGTGGCGGGGTCGCTGCTCGCGGGGTTCACTCGCGGGCTGTGCGCGGCCGACGAGCGACGCAGGGGCGCGGCGTCGCCAGAAGTCGAGCGCATCGAGGCGTTCCTCGTGACGGGATTCTGCGGCGGCTTCACGAGCTACTCGGCATTTGTCGCGTTCTCGCTCGACGGTGCGGGACTGGGAACAGCCGTTTCAGCCGCCATCGCGGCGGCCACGGTGCTCCTCTGCCCATTCGCCGCGCTCGTCGGCATGCATGTCGGCGGCGGCTATCCTGCGCCCTCCGCTCCCGAACCGCAGGATTCCCCACGGTGAAAGTCGCTCTCGCCCAGATCAACGCGCGCATCGGCGACCTCGCCGCGAACGAGGCCGCGCACGCGCGCGCGCTTGCCGAGGCGTGCGCGCAGGGTGCCGAGATCGTGGTGTTTCCCGAGATGTCGCTGCTCGGCTATCCGCCGCGCGACCTCGTCGAGCGGCACGGCGTGGCCGAGGCGTGCATCGCGGCGGCGGAGCGGCTCGCGCGTGCGGTGCCTGCAGGCGTGCTCGCGCTGGTCGGCCTACCCACGAAGGCGCCGCTGCGCGGGCGGCCGCTCCAGAACGCGATCGCGCTCCTGCGTGGCGGCCGCGTCGAGGGCTTCGCCGCCAAGCAGCTGCTGCCCACATACGATGTGTTCGACGAGGACCGCCACTTCGCGCCCGCGTCGCGGACGACCGTGGTCGATCATGCGGGCGAGCGCGTCGCCGTGCTTCTCTGCGAGGACCTCTGGCAAGCGGGTGATGCGGGCTCGGTGCGCTGCTACGACCGCGATCCTGTGGCCGAGGCGCGCGCGCTTGGCGCGACCATCCTGTGCGTGTCGAGCGCCAGCCCGTTCGTTGCGGGGAAGGACGCGCGTCATGTCGAAGTGCTCGCGGCGCGTGCGCGCGCATCGAAGACGACGCTCGTCAGCGTGAATGCGGTCGGCGGACACGACGACCTCGTGTTCGACGGCGGCTCGCGCGTGCTCGCGTCCGATGGTTCGGTCGTGGCCGAGGCGCCGCGTTTCGCGGAGGCGGTGCTGGTGGTCGAGACCGCACGCGCCGCGCGGGTCGCACCCCATGCGCCGGACCTCGACGCGGAGCGCTTCCACGCGATCGTGCTTGGTGTGCGCGACTACCTGGCGAAGACGGGCCACAAGTCCGCGATCCTCGGGCTTTCGGGCGGCATCGATTCGGCGCTGGTCGCGGCGATCGCCGCCGCGGCGATCGGGCCTTCGAGCGTGACGGGCATTCTGATGCCGTCGCGCTACTCGTCGGATGGTTCGGTGGCCGATGCACAGGAAACCGCGCGCCGCCTCGGCCTGGGCCGCATCGAGACGCTGCCGATCGACGCGATGCACCGCGCGGTCGAGTCGACGGTCGCCGCGAAGTTCGCGACCGACGGCCTTGCGGGCGAGAACCTTCAGTCGCGCGCACGCGGCCTCCTCGTCATGCTCGCGTCGAACGCGACGGGCGCCATCGTGCTGACCACGGGCAACAAGAGCGAGTACGCCGCGGGGTACGCCACGCTCTACGGCGACATGAACGGCGGCCTCGCGCCGATCGGCGACCTCTACAAGACCGAGGTGTACGCCATGGCGCGCATGCTGAACGCGCGGCATGCCGAGTTCGGGTTCGCGGCGCCGCCGATTCCAGAGGCGAGCATCGAGAAGGCGCCGAGCGCGGAACTGCGCCCGAACCAGACCGACCAGGATTCTCTGCCGCCGTACGAGGTGCTCGACGCGGTGCTGCGCGTCCTCGTCGATGCCGAGGGCTCGGTCGACGAGGCCGTCGCCGCCACAGGCGCCGCGCGCGACCTCGTGCTGCGCATCGCGCGCATGCTCGACCGCGCGCAGTTCAAGCGCGACCAGGCTGCGGTCATCGTGAAGCTCTCGCCGCGCGCGTTCGGCCGCGGACGCCGCTATCCGATCGCCCAAGGTTGGGGCTGGGGCTCGTGACATGCCGATCCGCGTGCTTTCGCCCGAACTCGTGAACCAGATCGCCGCGGGCGAGGTGGTCGAGCGCCCCGCGAGCGTCGTGAAGGAACTCGTCGAGAACGCGCTCGACGCGGGCGCGCGGCGCATCCTGGTCGAGGTCGAGGGCGGCGGTGCCGAACTCGTGCGCGTGACCGACGACGGCGCGGGCATTCCCGAGGCCGAGCTGCCGCTCGCGGTCGCGTCGCATGCGACGAGCAAGGTCGCGACGAGCGACGATCTCTCGGCGATCACCACCTTCGGATTCCGCGGTGAGGCGCTCGCATCGATCGCGAGCGTCTCGCGCTTCCGCATGGTGTCGGCGCAGCGCGGCGCCGAATCTGGCGCCGAGCTCGAGGTCGAGGGCGGCGCGCTGCGCGGTCCGCGGCCCGCCGCCGCGCGGCCTGGCACGGTGGTCGAGGCGCGCACGCTCTTCTTCAATGTGCCCGCGCGGCGCAAGTTCCTGCGCAGCGAAGCCGCCGAGACCTCGCGCGTCGGCGAGACGCTCGAGGCGATCGCGCTCGCCCATCCGCATGTCGCGTTCGAACTCCGCTCGAACGGCAGACGCCTGCTCGACCTCGCCGCGACCGACGAACCCATGAAGCGCACGCTCGATGTGCTTGGCGCGGAGCTTGCGCCCGAACTGCTCGAGTTCGAGGAGCACTTCCCCGAGGCGGGCGGCCTCGTGGTGCGGGGTTTCGCAGGAAAGCCCTCGATCGCGCGGCCTTCGTCGCGCGCGGTGCGCATCCACCTGAACGGCCGCCCGATCATGGACCGCCTCGTGCTGCATGCGGTGCGCGAGGCGTACCGCGGCCTCGTCGACCCCGCGCGCAGCCCGACAGTCGCGCTCATCCTCGAGATCGACCCGCGCGAAGTCGATGTGAATGTGCACCCTGCGAAGAGCGAGGTGCGTTTCCGCTCGCAGCAGGCCGTGCATCAGGCCGTGCGCCGCACCATCGAGCGGCGCCTGCGCGAGGCGAACCTCGTGCCGCATTTCGTGCCCGACGCGCTGCGTGCGTCGGGGCCCGCGGCGCCCTCGCATGGCGTGGCCCGCTCGCCTCTCTTCGGAAGCGGTCTCGCCGCCGAGCGCCCCGCGGCGGGCGCTGATTTCCGCGACCTCGCCGCGCTCGCGGGCGCGATGCAGGCCGTCGCCGACGCGCCGCCCGCCGCGGCCGAAGCCGCGCAGGACGAGTACCGATACATCCAGCTTCTCGAGGGCTTCGTGGTCACCGAGGACGCCGACGGCATCGTGATCGTCGACCAGCACGCGCTGCACGAGCGTGCGATGTTCGTCCTGATCATGGAGCGCCTCGAGCAGGGCGCGCTCGAGTCGCAGCGCCTGCTCGTGCCGATCGTCGTCGACCGCAGCGCGCGCGAACTCGAGATCCTGCCCGAGGTCGCGCCGCTCCTCGAGCGCCTCGGCATCGAGGCGCGGCCGTTCGGCCCGCGGTCGCTTGAGGTCGACGCGGTGCCCACGCTGCTCCTGTCGCGCCATGTCGATCCAGGCGCGTTCGTCGGCGACCTCCTTGAGAAGGCCGCCGACCTCGGTTCCCTCGTCTCGCTCGAGGCCGCGCTGCACGAGGTCGTCGACATGATGGCCTGCAAGGCCGCGGTGAAGGCGGGGGACTCGCTTGCGCCCGCCGAACTCCGCGAACTCCTGCGCATGCGCGAGTCGGTCGAGCTGGATCTCCTCGGCGTCGAGATGATCGCGCTCGGCCGAGACCTTCAGCTCGACGAACTTCTTCTCGAAGCAGATGCAGCGGTCGATCTCGATGCCGTGGCCCATGCGCGTCCTATGGGGTTTCAGCGCGGATCGTATGGCCCGTCGCCGTCGGCAAGGAACCCGTTGCGCGGGAAGTCCATGACACCCGAAAGAAGCCCCGCGGAGGCGTTCGCGCCTTCGCAGCACGCGGTCGAGCTCGCGACATGCCCGTCGAGGTAGCAGCAGTGCGTGCAGCCCGTGTGGCGGAATGCCTGCGCGCCGCCATAGATCGTGGGCAGGTCGTTCTCGACCGCGTTCGACGGCGCGCGCATGAACTTGTTCGCGCCGCCCTTCCAGCCGCCGTCGCCGAAGATCGCGGTGGTCGTCGTCTTGCGGAACTGCCCCGACGCAAGCCCGCGACGCGCGACCGCCCAGCCGTCGCGCCAGCGCCCGTCGGCGTCGAGCTCGGGGAACCGGCCCTCGGCGCCGATGTAGGTCGTGTTGTAGTTGTAGCCCGTCGAGGGGTCGGTGCCGAAGGTCGACGAACCCGCGAACTCGGGGCACTGCTGCACCTCGTTCGGGCCCTGCACGAAGTCCCAGAGCGCGCCAGCGCGCACGGTGCCGTCGGGCTGCTGCTCGAAGTCCCACGCCTTGGTGACCACGCCCGCGTCGGTCATGTCGTAGAGGATCGCGGCGGGGTAGCGGTCGCGGTTCTGCGCGGCGTAGTTCGCGACCGCGACGCCGAGCTGCCGCAGGTTCGACTGGCATCCGCCCGCGCGCGCCTGGCGCCGTACGCCGCCGATCGCGGGCACGACGAGCGACATGAGCACGGCGATGACGCCGATCACGGCCAGCATCTCGACAATGGTGAACGCACGAAGGCGCGCGCGGGTCACGGCGTGCCTCCCGTCCACGCACCGAGGATGAGCGCGAGGTCGGCTGCGCCGATCACGCCGTCGCCGTCGAGGTCCATCGCGGGCGTCGCGGTTCCCCACGCGCCAAGCATGGCCGCGAGGTCGGAGGCGTTCACCGCGCCGTCGCCATCGAGATCGGCGCTCGGCGCCACGGGCGCGACATCGGCGAACGCGTCGATCTCGGCGGAGTAGCCCACCGCGGGCCCGTCGATGCGCACGAAGCGCACGCGAGCGAGTCCGACCGCCGCAAGGTCGATGCCCACGCCGCCACCCGAGCCGTCGTAGAGCTCGACGAGCGCCTCGTAGCCGAGGCCCGCAAGGTCGCCGACCAAGAGCGCCGGGTCGACGGGCCGCAGGAAGTCGCTCGGCACGCTGCCCGCGGTCGTCTGGAACGGCCCCGCGTCGAGGTAGCCGAGCGTGGGAAACAGTCCGTCGGCCTCGACCTTCGGCACGGGCGTCCACGACACGCCGTCGGCGCTCAGCCAGACGCTGCCGCCTTCGCTCGCAAGCCCGGCGACGACGCCTTGGCCGAAGCTCGAGTCGGTGAAGAACGCGTTTCCGAACACGAGCAGGTCGACGCCGAACGGGTTGCGCGGGTCGTCGAGCACATCGTGGTCGAACGCGACGACGAGCGAACCGCCCGCACCGATCGAGACGATTTCATTCGGCCGGTACGCAGGCTGGAACGGCGTCACGCACTGCGGGAAGAGGCCTTCGCCCGTGAATCGCTCGGGGCTTCCGAGCGTGGTCGAAGGCTCGGTGAACCCCGCGACCGCGCCCGCGCCTGGCGTGTACGAGACCACCGACGCCGCGAACGGACTGTCGGCGCACGCGACCGTCGCGGAAAGCAGCGACATCGCCGCGGCGCCCGCAAGGGCCCACGCGACCACGCGATGGAAAGACAACACACTCACGCGCCTCATGCGCATGCCACTCGCTTCTCTGGGAGCTCGCGCCCAGTCCGAAGCGCGCTCCGACCGGGAGCGCTCGGCGACGGCCTCCATGGCCATCGACGACCGTTCGGGCAGGTCTTCCGACTTCAGGACCGCAAGGCGGACCCGCGACGCCTTCCCGGGAGTTGCTCCCAGTGGCTGCCTCGTAGCGAGGCTGTCACGGATGGCAGGGGCCGAACTCGACCCGATGCCTCCTGTCACGGCGGCGCGACCGCGGCGGATTCTCACCGCCTTCCCTCGTCATCGTGCGATGACGCCGAGATTTCCTCGGGCACCCGAACGGCGCGAGTATACGGGAACCGCCGTGCGCCGCAGGCCGAACCTGCCCGTCCCCACGGGTTTGTGGGCAGGGGTGGTTGGTTGACGCGTTTGCCCGCCAACCGATACATTCCGCGCTTCGTGTCCGTGCGCCCACGCCGGCCCTGTCGGGTCGGGGGGTGCCCCCTCAGGAGATCTCGATGTCGTCGATCGCGTCCATCGTTCACCGAGCCCACCTTCCGCTGTCCGCGATGCTTGTCGCGACCGCGCTTGTCGCGTCCGCGCCGACCACCCTCGCGCAGGACGGTGGCGCCGCCGCGTCGGCCGACGCGGGCATGCAGGAGGGCCTGAAGAAGGCCGTCGGCGACTTCGTGCACTATGTGCTGATCGGCAAGGCCGACCTTGCGCAGGCCGCCGCCGAAGCGGCACTTGGCATGGGTGCGAGCGACGCCGACATGGCGACCGTGGTCGATTCGAACGACATGGGCGAGCGCCTCGAGCGTGCCGTGGCGCGCAGCCGCGCCATGGGCGGCGTGTCCGACCTCGCGACGAAGATCGAGAACTCGGTCGAGAACGGCCGCCGCGCGCTGTCGCGCGACCAGGCTCGCATCGGTCAGGCCATCGGCATGCTGGGCAAGACGCTGCGCGAGCGCATGCTCGCGAGCGAGCGCCTCGATGCCGCCGGCGAGTACGCCGTGCCGCAGCTCCTGAAGGCCCTCGTCGAGACGCGCGACCCCGCGGTCGAGCTCGAGGTCGTCAAGCGCCTCGAGTCGCTGAAGCGTTTCGCGGTGCTTCCGCTGTCGATGTCGCTCACCGAACTCGATGCGGTGTCGCAGCGCAAGGTCGTGGCGATCCTCGGCCAGCTCGGCTACCCGACGGCGATTCCGTTCATCGTGGAGCTCGCCGCCAGCCCGTCGACCTCGGTCGAGGTCAAGGCCGCGTGCGAGGTCGCCTACCAGCAGCTCGGCGGCTCGACCATGGATGTGAGCGCGCAGTTCACGGCGCTCGCCAAGCGCTTCTTCGACCGCAACGACTCGCTTGTCGCCTACCCAGGCGATGCGATGAACAACCTGTGGAACTACTCGCAGTCGGGCGGCCTCTCGGGCCAGGCGGTCTCCACCGCGATCTTCTGCGACGAGATGGCCATGGCGATGGCGCGCCGCGCGCTTTCGGCCGACGCGGGCAATGGCTCGGCGCTCGCGATCTACATCGCGTCCGACCTGCGCCGCGAGAACACGCTCGGTTCCGACGCGCAGCCCTCGCGCTACAGCCCTGCGTTCTTCGCGACCGCCGCTGGCCCCTCGGTGTGCAACGAGGTGCTCGGCCTTGCGCTCGATTCGCGCGATACGGCGCTCATCCGCGACGCGGTCGCCGCGCTCGCCGAGACGGCGGGTGGCCAGATGCTGGTCGCTCCGGGTGGCCGCGCCCCGATCCTCGAGGCGATGCGCTACGCCGACCGCCGCGTGCGCCTCGATGCGGCGCTCGTTCTGGCCAACAACCCCCCGATGGCCAGCTTCGCGGGCGATCACAATGTCATCCCGACGCTCGCGTCGGCGGTCGTCGATTCGTCGATGAACCGCGCCGCGGTGCTTGGCGGCGGCTCCGACGACCGTCAGGCGATCGGCAGCCAGCTGAAGGCGGCGGGCTTCGTGTCGGTCGCCAACGGCGACTCGTACGACGCGCTCGAGGTCGATGTGGTGAAGGCCGACGGGGTCGACCTCGTCGTCCTGCGCGGTTCGCTCGAGGAGCTCAAGTCGGCGCTCGCCCGCGTGCGCGCAGGTGGCCTGACTTCGGCAAGCCCCGTGCTTGCGATCGCGAACGCGCTCGAGGACACCGAGGTGCGTCGCGCGTTCGACGGCGACCGCAGCGTGGTGATCTGGACCGAGGGCTCGACCGCGGAGACCTTCCGCAGCGCGGCCGCGGCTGTGGTCGCCTCGATGTCGGGCAGCGCGCTCGACGAGGCCGAGTCGGCCGAGTACGCGGCGCGCGCCGCCGATGCGCTTCTGCGCGTCGCGCAGGGCGGCTCGAAGACCTTCAATGTGACCGACGGCGAGCCTCAGCTCCTGCGCGCGTTCGCCACGCAGCAGGGCGGCCTGCGGCTCATGGTCGGCCAGGTGCTGGCGATGATCGCCTCGCCTGCGGGCCAGAGCGCGCTCATCGACGCGGCGCTCGCGGCGTCGGGTGAAGAGCAGATCACGCTGTGCGACCTCGCGGCGCTTGCGTCGCGTCGCAGCGGCGGCAAGGCCACCGAGGCGCAGCTTTCGGCGCTCCGCGACGCGATCGGCGCCGCGGAAGGTGCGACTGCCGACGCGCTCGGCCGCCTGCACGGTTCGCTCGACGCGGGCTCGGCACAGGTCATCAAGCTGATCACCAAGTGATCGGCGAGCACGAATCCTCCCGCGGCCCCGCCTTGCGCGGGGCCGCGGTGTTTTTCGGCGTCGCTCGGGCGCCGTAGGATGCCGCGATGCGCATTGGAGTGATCATCGCGGCGGCCGGACGAAGCACCCGCTTCGGCGACGGCGACAAGCTCTCGCAGGACCTCGGAGGCAGGGCGGTGCTCCTGCGCACCGTCGAGGCGTTCACCAAGCGCGACGAGGTCGCGGCGATCGTGGTGGCGGGGCCGCCAGACGACATCGAGGGCTTCCGCTCACGGTTCGGGCCCGCGCTCGGCTTCAACGGCGCGCGGATCGTCGAGGGCGGCCGCACCGAGCGCTGGGAGTCGATCCGCAAGGCGATCGCCGAGCTTCCCGACGACATCACCCACATCGCCGTGCACGACGGCGCGCGGCCCTGCATCGGCAACGAACTGCTCGACCGCGTCTTCGCGGCCGCACGCGTGGCGCCCGCCGTCGTGCCTGGCGTTGCGGTGCGCGACACGCTGAAGCGCGTCGGCAGCGAGCAGGTGAGCGCCGCCGAGGACGACGGCATCGCCGACATGATCCTCGGCGATGTCGGCAAGTCTTCGACCTCGGGCCGTCATGTCGTCGAGACCGTCCCGCGCGACAACCTCTTCGCCGTGCAGACGCCGCAGGTCTTCGACGCGGCGCTCCTGCGCCGCGCGTACGCGTCGGTGGCGCTCGAAGGAACGACCGACGACGCGAGCGTGGTCGAGCGTCTCGGCGAGCCCGTGCTCGTCGTGGAAGGCGACCCGCGCAACATCAAGATCACGAGCGCCGACGACCTTGCGCTTGTCCGCGCGATCATGAGCGTGGCGCCGCCACCCGACAGGCCCGCGCACCTGAGGTTCTAGGTTCCGCCTCGCGCGTCTGCGCGCCTTCAGCGCGTGCTGCGTCTAGGAACGCACGCGCTTGCCGCCGATCGTGAGATCGACATGCTTCGGCTTCGCGGTTCCATCGGCGGTCGTCGCGTCGCTCGGGCAACCAGGGCAGTTCTGCTTGGCGCCACGGCGCTTCGGGAGAAACGGCCGCAGCACCACGGCCAGGCCCGCGAGCGCCAGTGCGCTCGCCACCCAGAACTGCCAGTCGTCGGTCGGTAGGTTGGCGAGGACAGTCGCGCTCATGCGAGACCGAAGCCTAGCACGATGTGCCGCGCGGCGAAGGCGAGCAGGTACGCGACCGACGACATCCACACGAACTGGAGCGCCGCCCATTTCCACGAGCCTGTCTCGCGCCGCGTCACCGCGAGCGTGGGCAGGCACTGGAGCGCAAGCACATAGAAGACGAGCAGCGCCGTGCTCGTCGCAGGGTCGAAGAGCCGCGAGCCGTCGGCGCGCGTCGCCTGCGCGAGCTCGTCGGCGACCTTCGTGTCGTCGTCGGAATCGCCCTGGCCAACGAGCACGGTGATCGTGCTGCGGAACACCTCGCGCGCGAGGAAGCTCGTCATCACGGCGACCGTCAGGCGGTCGTCGAGCCCGAGCGGTGCGAACGCCGGCTCGAGCGCGCGTCCAATCTGCCCCGAGAACGACTGCTCCTGCTGCGCGCGCGCCGCGATCACCTCGGCCTCGGCGCGCAACGCCTCGGACTCCGCCATCTTCGCCTCGATGCTCGAAGTGTCGGAAAGCACCGCAGTCTCGGCCTCCACCATCGCCGCGCGCGCCTCGAGTTCCTGCGCCAACGCGGGTGTGTCGGCCTTCGGGTACGCCTGCAGCCACCACATCACGATGCAGATGGCCAGGATCACCGTGCCCGCGTTCTTCAGGAAGACAAGCGCACGGTCGAAGGTCGTGAGCAGCGCGCCCCGCACATCGGGCAGGCGGTACGGCGGCAGTTCGAGCACCATCGGGCGGCTCGGGCCGCGCAGGATCGTGCGACGGAAGATCGCCGCGGTGACGAGCGCCGCGATCGCCCCGAGCGCGTAGCAGCCCGCGAACGCAAGGCCCGCGAGCAAAGGGGAACTCGGGAACAGGATCGTGACGAGCAGCACATACACGCCCACGCGCGCGGAACAACTCATGAACGGCGCGACCAGGATCGTGGCCAGCCGGTCGCGCGGATCGGGGATGAGCCGCGCGCTCATGATCCCGGGCAGCGCGCAGGCATGGCTCGAGAGAAGCGGCACGAACGCCGTTCCAGGCAGCCCGAAGCGGCACATGATGCGGTCCATCACGAAGGCCGCGCGCGCGAGATAGCCCGTGTCCTCGAGCAGGGCGAGCAGGAAGAACAGGATGCAGATCTGCGGCAGGAACACCACGGTTCCCGCGACGCCGCCGATCACGCCGTCGACGAGCAGGCTCGTGAGGTCGCCCTCGGGCATGTTGGCCGCGACCATGCCGCCGACCCAGCCGAGGCCCTCCTCGATCAAGGTCATCGGAATGTCGGCGAGCCAGAAGATCGTGACGAAGATCGCGGCCATGGCCGCCAGGAACACGGCGCCGCCGAGCACGGGATGCGTGAAGGCGGCGTCGAGCCGGTCGGTGAGCCTGTCGGTGTCGGTGCCGAGCGTGTTCGGGCCGCCGATGCTCGCGGCCACGATGTCGTCGATCCACTTCGGGTCGAGGCTCGCGGCGAGAAGCTGCGGCGTGGCCTCGCGCGCCGACGCGACGGCCGCTCGGACCTCGTCGGTGCCGCGGCCTTCGCGGCCGTTCGCCTCGACGCAGGGAACGCCAAGCAGCGCCGAGAGTCGCGCGATATCGAACGAGAGCCCGCGCGTGCGCGCGAGGTCGGTCATGGTCACCGCGACGGCGAGCGGTCGGCCCGTCGACGCGATCGAGCGGAAGAGCCGCAGGCCGCGCGCAAGGTTCGTGGCGTCGACCACCACGAGCAGCGCTTCGGGCATGCAGCCCTCGAGGCGGCCCGCAAGGCAGTCGCGGCAGAGCTTCGACTCGGGCAGCTCAAGGTCGATCGCATAGACGCCTGGAAGATCGACGAACTCGATCTCGGCGCCGCCCGAGCGGCAGGTTCCGACGCGCGCCTCGACGGTCGAGCCGGGGAAGTTGGCGGTCTTCGCGCGCACGCCGCACAGGCGGTTGAACAGCGAGGTCTTGCCGACATTCGGGTTCCCGACCATGGCGACCCTGGTCGGAGCGAGGAGCGGGGCCTTTGGAAGGTCGGTGGCCATTGTCGGTGGCGGGTGGAAGGGTTTGCGTCGTTCGGGCGGCGCTGGGCGTTGGGCGCTTGGGCGCGATCAGCCGTTTGCAGGCCCGTCGGCTCGAGGGGCCGTAGGTGCCTGCGCCTGGTCCACCGCGCAGCACGATGACTCTGGGCACTCGCACGGTCGGGTCAGGATGCGCCGCGCGAGGTCTGGGGAGAGCCCAAGCCGCATGGCGTCGACCTGGATGATGCACGGGCCACCAGAGCCTGCGCGGCACACGGTGAAGGTCGCGTGCTCGTCGAGGCCCATGGCCCGCAGGACAGCCTTGTCATCGTCAGTCAGGCTCGAGGCCGAGACCATCGCCCGATCGCCGCGCCGAAGTTGGGTCAGCGGCAGGCGGACGGGCTCGGGGGTGGGGGTCGGCTCGGTCATGACGGGTGCCATGGAAGGGCGGATGATATTGCGACTCAGTCGCAACGACAAGCCGCCCGAAGCCAGTCCTGATCGAGCCAACGCAAAAACGCGCACAGCGGTCAGGCTGTGCGCGGTCTCCCGGAAAGGCTCGATGGTCCCTGGCAAGGTCTGCAGGGGTTCGGTTCGAGGCCGCGAACGCGCCGCCGGTGGCACATGTTCGCCAGTTTCGGGCCTTTCTACTGTCTTTCAGCGTCAAGACCGGGCTGGGCTCGGCCGATGTCTCGGCGTGCGCCTTTGGTTCCACCGCGTCGCTAGCTTTCTCGGCCTCGAGGAGGGGGCGAGCGGGTCCGTGCAGGAGGTCCTGCGGACCGCGGCCTTGCGGTCGGCCTCCATTGGCATCGGAACCGTCGATGGCGCCGCACTTCCGAGCCCATTCTCTGGCCATGTGGTCGATGTCGAGGCCGATGCGCTCGTCATCAGCCGCCCGCTCGAGGGGCCGAATCGGCGGGAACTCCTGCAGGGTGAGTCGCTCCACCTCTCGATCGCATCGGACTCGGGGTTTCACCATGGCGAGGTCACCGTGCTCGGCCGCTGGTCGGCGGGCGAGGGCAGCGCGCGGCGGTATGGCTACCGCGTGTCGATTCCGCGCGCGCTGATCCACGAGGAGCGGCGCTCGCTCCATCGAATTCCAGTCGCGTTCGATCTCGCGCCTCGCGCGGTGCTGTTGCGGCCGGTGTCGCTCGCCATGGTCGGCGAAGGCACGGTGGTCGACCTCTCCGAGGGCGGCATGTGCATCTCCGCCGAACTCCAGACCCTCGTGCGCCCCGACGAGCCGCTCGTCGTGAAGGCGGAGTTCCCGATGTGCATTCCGCCGATCCACACGCGCATGTTCGTGGCCCATGCCGCCCCGTCGCGAAAGCCGGGCGCGACCGACCTCGGCCTGCGCTTCGCCGAGCCGCAACCCGAACTCGGCAAAGCGATCCGTGCGCTCGAACTGCGTCGTGTGAATCGCGCAGGTGCGGCGTAGCGTCGGAACCGCGCTCAGCCGTCCTCGCCGCGGGGCGCGCCGTCGGGCTCGCCGCGGTCGTTCGGGTCTCCCGCGCGCTTCTCGCTGCGGTAGCGCGCGCGCCGCGAGGCGTACTCCTCGGGCGAAACAGGCAGGTCCATGGGCTTTCCCTCGAGGTGCAGCGAGTGGAGCTTCTTGAGGAACGGCACGCACCACTGGCAGCCCGTGCCCGCACCGAGGCACTCCGAGATCTGGCTCGGGACCTGTGGGTTCTCGCGGGCGATGAAGTTCGCGATCTTGCGCAGCGACACATGGAAGCACAGGCACACATGGTCGTCGGGGTCCATGGCGCCGAGCGTAGCAGCGGGTGATGGTCCGAAACACGCGTCGGCGGGCGCGAATCGTGTGCGGAAAAAAGGTGTTCGATCGGGGAGGCGCGCGTGGGGGCGATAGGATTCGCGCATGGCCTTCGTTCCCGTTGAACGGTGGCCGCGCGGGGCTCGGGGCTGCCATGGGGCGGCTCAGTGCGCGCCCTGCCGAATGGTGTTCCGCGGCGCGTGCCGCAGCAGAGAGGATTCCGATGGACAGCATCCGACGGCTCATCTCGATCGCGCGCGCACAGATCCGCCTGTCGATGTTCGTCGACGCGCTCGCCACGGCGCTCGTGGCCGTGGCGGCGATTGCTCTCCTTGTGCTGCTCGCCGAGAAGCTTGTTCCCGGCGTGCTCGATGGCGAGCCGCGGACCGCGCACCTTGCGTTCGGCGCGGCGTTGGTGGCGGCGCTCGCGGCGGGGCTCGTCGCGGCGCTCGCCATGCGTCGCGCGCGGAAGTCCGACGACGCCACGGTCGCGCTGCGCATCGACGCGCGGCTTGGGCTTGAGGAGCGTCTCACGACGGCGCTGGCGCTTGAGAAGTCGATCGACTCGTATGCGCGCGCCGCGGTCGCCGACGCCATCGAGGTCGCGTCGAAATCCGACATGCCTTCGAAGGTGCGTCGCGCGTTTCCCGTGCGAACGCCTGCACATCTCTTCTGGGCGCTGACCGCGGTCGCAGCTGCCGTCGCGGGGCATGTGTGGCTGCCGCGCTACCAGTGGCCCGAGCGCGAAGAACCGAAGGCCGAGCTCGCCGCCCTCGAGGCGAAGGCTGCCACCACCGAGAGCCTTGAGCGCGTCAAGCAGGAGGTCGAGAGTGCGAAGGCGCTTCCGCAGGAGATCCGCGATCAGATCGCGGGCCTCGCGAAGAACGCCGACAGCCGCGTTCAGGACGGCGAGACGGCCGAGGAAACCAAGCGCGAGGCCATCCGACGGATGAGCGAGGTGCAGAAGAAGCTCGACGATCTGCGCAAGAGCGATGCAGCGCGCGCAGCTGCCGCCACGAAGCGCGACCTCGAGGGGCTCGAACCACAGGAAGGCCAGCTGAAGCAGTTCGGCGAGGCGCTCTCGAAGGGCGACTTCGCGCAGGCGAAGCAGGAGCTGGGCGAACTGGCCAAGAAGCTCGATTCGGGCGAGATGAGCGAGGCGGAGAAGCAGGCCGCCAAGGACGCGCTCGACAAGATGGCGAAGTCGCTCGAGGCGCTCGCCGAGAAGCAGCAGTCGATGAAGGACGCCCTGGAGAAGGCGGGTCTCGATGCGCAGCTCGCGCAGAATCCGCAGGCACTCGAACAGGCGATCAACCAGAATCAGAACCTCTCCGAGCAGCAGCGCCAGGAGCTGCGCGACGCCGCCAAGGCCGCGCAGGCGAGCCAGCAGAAGCTGAAGGACATCGCAAAGGCCGCGCAGAACAGCGCGAAGCAGAAGGCGCCCGACCAGCAGAGATCGGGGCAGGGGCAGAACCAGCAGCAGGGGCAGCAGCAGCAGCAGCAGGGCGGAGAGGGTCAGCAGCAGCAGGGCCAGCAGCAGGGCCAGCAAGGTCAGCAGCAGCAGCAGGGCCAGCAAGGCCAGCAGCAACAGGGCCAGCAGCAGGGTCCGCAACAGCAGGCCGGTCAGGGGCAGCAGCAGGGGCAGCAGCAAGACCAGCAGCA
>JAJTGK010000079.1 GCA_021297815.1 Planctomycetaceae bacterium | reverse complement strand
TCGAAGCCGGAGACCTCGAAGCCCGAGCCCTCAAAGCCCGAGCCCTCGCGCCCGCAGCCCTCCGAACCGACTTCCACCAAGCCGAGCGCCACGAAGCCGGGTGCCACCAAGCCCGATCGCGAATCACCCATCGGCGAGCGTCCCAGCGCCACCAACCCGCAGCGTCCGTCGAACCCAACCGGCTCGAAGCCGCGCACGAATCCCACGGTCTCGACCTCGGACGGCGGCAGCACTACGCCGAGCACCGCGAAGCCTCGCCCCACCGACACCGTGGGCACGCAGGACACCGCGCGTCCGTCGAACGGCAAGAAGCCAGGCACCGCGACGATCACCCCCACCACGGTCGGCAAGCGTCCCGAGCGATTCGTCGACGACGAGGTCTTCGGCGTCTCGACCAAGGGCGACTCGGGCAAGCCCGGCGCGGGCCGCGCCTCGGGCGACATCATCGCCTCGGGCACCAACATCCGGCAGACGGTCACGATCAACAACACGGTCAACAACACGACCTACAACACCTACGCCGACCAGATCTACAACGCGAACGGCTGGAGCCCCAACGGGCGCGGCTCGAGCGCGGGCGCGTGCCACACCTGGGAGCGGTACGACTGCGACGACGGCATCTCGATCGCGATCGGTTTCGGCGGCGGCTTCAGCTTCGGCTTCTTCTACGGCTCGAGCTGCGCGCCGCTCTGCACGAGCTGGGCGAACCCGTGGTGGTGCGGCTACGCGAGCAGCTGGTCGTGCGGTCCGAGCTGGTACGCCTGCAGGCCGTACTACTCGTGGTGCCACCGCCCCTGGTGGCACGACTGGAGCTCGTGCGCGGGGTGGTACTCGCCGTGTCCGCGACCGTGGTGGACACCTTCCTACTTCTACACGCCCGTCGTGTACACGCCCTACGCGTATACGCAGGTCGTGTACCAGCCCGTCGTGGTGCAGGCGCCGCCTCCGCTCCCCACGCCGTCGACGCTTTGGGGCTACCTCGCGAACGGCTACGACGACGACGCGGCCGACGGATTCGCGGTGCTCGCGGTCGCGGAGCCGGCCGAGGGCGTGTGGTACGCGGCGCATGGGCTCGCCCTCGCGTTCCGCGGCGACGAGGCGCGCGGCGCCGATCTCCTGCGCGATGCCTTCGTGCGCGATCCCGCCGCGATGTGGCGCATCGACCGCGACCCGCGCATCACGCGTCGCATCGAGGCGCTTGAGCGCGTGCTGTCGCCGATGGCGAGCGGCTCGCCCGCGTCGGTCGACGCACTGCTCGTCGTCGCCGCCTGCCAGGCTGCGCGCGGAGACCTTGCGCAGTCGTACTTCTCGGCGACCACCGCGCAGGCCGAAGGCGACCGCAGCGCGGGCACGGCCGCGTTCGTCGCGTGGCTGCGCGACGAGATCCGCCGCAATCCGTGACGCACGGCGCGGAAACCCGCAAGAGAAGAACGCGGCGCCCCATTCGGGCGCCGCGTTTCGTTGATCGTTGCCATTTGTCCGCCGCGCGGATCAGCCCGTCCAGGCCGCAAGCATCAGGGTGAGGTCGGCCGCATCGACCAACCCGCTGGCGTTCAAGTCGCCGGGGCCCGTCGTTCCCCACGCGTTGAGAAGCAGCGAGAGATCAGCCGCATCGACGCGACCGTCGCCCGAGAGGTCGGCGGGGTTCGCGGGCGGCGTGTAGACCACCGTCAGCAGCGGACGCGCTGCGGCCGAGCCCGACTCGCGGCTATCGAAGCGCTTCACCGACTGCAGCGTGGTCTCGTTGCCCTGCACGCACCAGCCGTGGTTCGACGACGGATCATTGACCCAGAGCTGCACATCGGCCACGAGGCCAGCGGTGCTCGCCCAGGTGTAGTAGCCGACATTGCCCACATTGCGGGTGGCGCTCGCGGTCGAGACGAACTCGCCACCTGGCGTCGTCCAGAGCGTGTTCGTGTAGAAGCGATGGAGCCAGGTCACATCGTTCGCCGCGCTGTCGGCGCCGCCGCCGCCGAACGCGACGCTCGGCCCTTCGCCCCAGCTCTTCTGGAAGCGCTTGAGCGCGATCGGATAGTTGCCCGTGAGCCCCGCAGCCGAGCAGTACATGCGCAGCGAGACGCTCGTGATGGTCGAGCCCGCGGGAATCGACGAGAAGTTGAAGCGCAGCGCGCCGCGACGCAGCGTCGACCCGCCGTTCACGCCGACCTTGCCCGCGAAGAAGTACTGCGCGGCGCCGCAGCTGTAGGCGCCCGTCGGGTCCTCGATCAGCGTGTTGTCAGCGGCGCTTGTCAGCACGACCTGGTCGGCATGGGCGCCCGCCGCGATGGCGGCAGCGGCGAGGGCGACGGTGGCGGCGGTAACGAGAGGCTGGCGCATGGTTCGAGGTTCGTCGTTCGGTCGCAGTCAGAGTCGGATTTCTGGCCGGGAATCCGCCAAGAGGCGCCGAGGCATGGCGCGGCACGAGGCATCATCCCCATGAGTTGAGCAGGATCGCGATGTCGCCGCCACCCACGACGCCGTTCCCGTCGAGGTCGGCCGAGCCCGGGCTGCCCCACTGCGAGAGCAGGATGGTGAGGTCGGCGCCGTTGACGATGCCGTTGCCGTCGAGGTCGGCAGGGTTGCCGCCCGTGACCGTCACCGAGAGGTTCACGGTGAGCGAGCCCGCGGTCGCCCCAGGCAGGTTCTCGTCGCTGACGAGCACCGTCGCGGTCTGCGTGTAGGTGCCCGCCGAAAGCCCCGCAGGGTTGAAGCCGAAGCGCAGCGTGGCCGCGGTGGCCGCGATGTTCGGCTCGGTCGCGTCGATCACCGAGAAGGCGCCCGAAAGGCCCGTCGCGCCGTCGGCGTCGAGCTTCGCCTGCAGCGACCCGTAGCCGAAGTTGTGCAGGCTGATCGGGAGTTCGATCGCCGCGCTTCCCGTCGCCACCGACTGGGCGAGCGTCGTCGAGGTGACGACCGACTTCGCGCTCCACGACGGACGGGCGCGCGCGAGCACCGTGCCCGCGAGGCTGCGCGAGGTGTTCGCGTTCTGCGTGCCCTCGACCGTGCTCGAGATCGCGGCGGTCGCGTTCACGACACGCGCCGTCGAGGTGTCGAGCGTGAGGTTGACCGTCGTCGCCGCAGGTGACAGGGCCGCGGCCGTGATGTTCTGCGTTCCGACGAGGCCGTTCGAGCCCGTCACGGTGGCGCTGAGCGCATCGACGCCAAGCGGCGTGACGACGCTCGCCGCATTCGACACGCTCACGGGGATCTGCACCGTCGCGCCCACGATCACGGGCACCGCGTGATGTTGCCCGAGTAGGACGAGTTGTTGCCCGAGTTGATGGCGAGGTTGTAGTGCGCGCCGTCGTTGCCCATGGTGCGGTAGCTGTTCGCGATCAGCGAAAGTCCGTCGCCGTCGTGGAACTCGAGCGTGCTGAGCTGCAGGTCGAAGCGGTCGTCGACGCCGCCGCCGACGAGCGTGCCCGTCACATCGCGCGGCGACTGCGTGTGCTTCAGCGCGCCCGACGCGCCCGTCCAGTCGGCGGTGCCGAGCGGATCGACGCACTGCGCGTTGCCCGCCGCGACCATGATCTGGTAGGCCTGCTCGGTGTTCGTGTACACGTTGTAGTCGCCCACGAAGATGATGTGCTGGCCCGCGCCCAGCGCGTTCGCGTTGTTGCGCAGCGCGGTGGCGCCTGCGGCCCGTTCGCTCGCGTCGGAGCTCGTGTTGCTTGCCTTGAGGTGCGACGAATACAGGTAGAGGCGCGCCGCGGTCGACGAGTAGCCGACCAGCTGGAACTGCCAACGGTCGCTGTTGCGCGAGGCGCCCGTCGAAATGTCGGCATGCCCCGCGACGATCTCGCTCAGGAGGTCGGTGCGGTAGTAGCAGCACTGGGCGCCACTCGCGCTGTCCTCCGTGCCCGAGGTCGTGTAGGTGGCGCGCGCGTACGGAATGCCCGGATACGCCGCCACGATGTGGCCGTCGAGCTCGGCGAGGTCCGCGGCGCGCGTCTCCTGGAACGCAAGGATCGCCGGCGCGACCGCGAAGCCGCGCGCGTTGTCAAGCGCCATCTCGGCGAGCGTGGCGCGCAGCGAGGGTCCGTCGCCCGCGAGCTTCGCGATGTTGTAGGTGACGACGCGGAGCTGCGCCTCGGCCGTGCCGACCGCGACGACGAACGGTGCGACGAGCGCAGCGAGGATCGCAGCCA
The DNA here is from genome assembly GCA_021297815.1 of Planctomycetaceae bacterium. Taxonomy (GTDB): domain Bacteria; phylum Planctomycetota; class Phycisphaerae; order Phycisphaerales; family SM1A02; genus QWPT01. Next base: position 10,263 of record JAJTGK010000079.1, on the reverse strand, counting down.
CACGCGACGCGGGCGTCATGGCCGACGGACGATGGTTCTTCGTCGAATGAGCGTGCATCCTGCGGTGCTCCAAACTCCACGACGCGGCGGGCGTCGTGGGCGCTGCGATCGCCTCGGAGCCGACGGACTCCAGAGCCCGCGGTCCATACGGACGACTCCGACCGCCGACGCGGCGAGCCTCCGATATCTCTCGCAATGTAGGCCTGAAACCGCGCTTGGGAAGCCTTGGCCGCGACGATGGCGCGATTCGGGGTCGACCTGCGACGACGGATGGTCCGCGTAGCCCTCGAAACCCACGCCCGCGGCCGCCGCGCGCAGGGTTACGATCCCCGCCCCGCCCTTCGCGGACGACACGGAGAACCCATGCTTCGAGCCATCGCCACCATCGCGGCCCTCTGCGCCGCCACCCCGCTCCTCGCCCAGCAGGTCGAGCCCGAGGTCTTCACCCTCGACAACGGGATGAAGTTCCTGCTCCTGCCCCGCACCGACCAGCCGAACGCGATCGCCGCCGGCTGGGTCGCCAAGGTCGGCTCGGTGAACGAGCGGCCAGGCATCACGGGCATCAGCCACTTCTTCGAGCACATGATGTTCAAGGGCACCGACACGATCGGCACCAGCGACCCCGCGCGCGACGCCGAGTACCGCACGAAGCAGGCCGAACTGCGCCGCCAGATGAACGAGATCACCTGGCGCGACCAGTACCGCCGCGCGTTCGACGGCGAGATCGCCGACCCGTGGGACCCCGCGAACGACACGCCCGCACTCGCCACGCTGCGCGCCGAGCTCAAGCGGCTCATGGACTCGCAGCAGGGCCGCCTTGGCGCCGACCGCATGGCCGAGCTCCAGAAGGAGATCGCCGCGGCCGCGCCCGACGCGAAGGCGAAGCTCGAGCAGGAGCTCGCGCTTCTCAAGGCCCAGCAGGACGGCGCGCGCACGGTCGTGAAGGACGAGTTCGACAAGGTCTACACCGCGGGCGGCGGCTCGCAGATGAACGCGTTCACCTCGAACGATGTGACCTTCTACTTCATCAATGTGCCGAGCAACAAGTTCGAGCTGTGGGCGTGGATGGAGTCCGACCGCCTGTCGGGCTCGGTGTTCCGCGAGTTCTTCTCGGAGCGCGATGTGGTGCACGAGGAGCGCCGCCTGCGCACCGAGAGCACGCCGACGGGCATCTTCCAGGAGCAGTTCGAGGCGATGTTCTGGCAGTCGAGCGGCTACTCGTGGCCCGTCATCGGCTGGTCGAGCGACCTGAACAGCTACACCATGGACGAGGCGATGCGGTACTGGAATGTGTACTACCGCCCGAACAACCTCTGCGGCGTCATCGTGGGCGACTTCAACCCGAGCGAGGTCAAGGAGACGATCACGCGGTACTTCAGCAGGCTCGAGCGCGGCGCGCAGGAGCCGCAGCCCGTGGTCACGCTCGAGGTCGCGCAGCTCGCCGAGATGCGCATGAACGCCGAGTGCGACTGCCAGCCCTCGGTCGAGGTGCGCTACCACACCGTGCCCTTCCGCCACAAGGATTCGTACGCGCTCGATGTGATGTCGGCGGTGCTGAACGGCCGCACGGGCCGGCTCTACAAGACGCTCGTCGAGGGCGACGAGGTCGCCTCGGACGCGAATGCGCGCCAGGACAGCCGCAAGTACGCGGGCGCCTTCAGCTTCAGCGGCGAGGTCAAGGGCGACGCCACGCCCGCCGACCTCGAGCAGGGCTGGTACCGCGAGCTCAAGCGCCTGCAGGACGAGCCCGTGCCCGCCGACGAGCTGCAGAAGGTGAAGAACCAGTTCGCGGCGTCGAACTTCCGCCGCCTGAAGAGCAACTTCTTCCTGATGGTCCAGCTCGGCTACGCCGAGGGCCTAGGCGGCTGGGAGGAGATCAACGATTCGCCGCGGCGCATCGAGGCCGTGACCGCCGACGACATCCAGCGCGTCGCGCGCACCTACTTCAAGACGGAGAACCGCTCGGTCGCGACCTACACGCGCAAGGCGGGGCTCGCCGCGAGCGAGGTCGACCCCGCGCTCGCCGAGCTGCCCGCGCCGATGCAGGCGCAGGTGAAGGCGGCCGTCGCGCGCATCGCCGAGGAGACCGACGCGGCGAAGCTCGCCGAGCGCCTCGCGCAGATGAAGGCCCAGGCCGCGCAGATTCCGCCGCAGATGAAGCCCATGCTCGACTACATCATGTCGAAGGTCGAGGCCAGGATCGCCGAGCTCGAGGGCGGCGCCACCAAGAACTGAGGGGAAAGGAACTCCACGCCATGACGCACACCTCCACCACGCGACACTCCATGCCGCACATCGCCGCCACGCACCTGTTCGCCGCGCTCGCGCTCGGCGCCTCCGCCGCGGTCGCCGCCGCGCAGGACCTTCCCAAGCGCCCCGAGCAGATCGCCTACAAGCCGCTCTCGTTCGCCGCGCCCAAGGCGTCGGACTACCGCCATGTCCTCTCGAACGGCACGGTGGTCTTCCTCGCGCCGAGCAACGAGCTTCCGCTCGTCGAGCTCGAGATGACCTTCAAGGGCGGCGAGTATCTCGAGCCCGCCGACAAGGTCGGCCTCGCGGGCATGACCGCCGCGATGCTGCGCACGGGCGGCACCGAGAGCCTCTCGCCCTCCGAACTCGACGAACGCCTCGACTTCCTCGCGACCGAGGCGTCGATCGGCGCCGACGCGACCACATGCAGCGCGTCGCTCGACTGCCTGTCGTCGAAGTTCGACGAGAGCCTGTCGCTCCTCATGGACATGCTGCGCCGCCCGCGCTTCGACGCGGCCAAGCAGGTGATCGCGCTCGACGCGGCCATCGAGGGCATGAAGCAGCGCAACGACGACGCCGACCCGATCCTCAGCCGCGAGTGGGCGATGCACATGTACGGCGCCGACCACTTCGAGGCGCAGCAGCCGACCGAGGCGTCGATGCGCGGGATCACGAAGGACGACATGGCCGCGTTTGCGCGCCAGGTCTTCAACCCCGCGAATGTCGTGGTGGCGGTCAGCGGCGACTTCGAGCCGAAGGCGATGCTCGCGAAGCTCGAGGCGGCCTTCGCCGACTGGCCGAAGGGCGGGCGCATGCCCGACCCGCCGTCGCCGCCCGCGACCTTCGAGGCGGGCGTGTTCCGCGTCGAGAAGGAGATCCCGCAGGGCAAGGTCTTCATCGGCACGCGCTCGATGATGCGCGACGACCCCGACTACTTCGCCGCGCTCGTGATGAACGAGATCCTCGGCGGCGGTGGCTTCACGAGCCGCATCATGAAGACCGTCCGATCGGACGAGGGCCTGGCCTACTCGGCGGGCTCGGGCCTGCGCGCGGGCGTCTACTACCCAGGCGTCTTCCGTGCGGCGTTCCAGTCGAAGAACCCGACGGTTGCGCTCGCGATCAAGCTGATCCACCGCGAGTTCGACCGCATGCGCAACGAGCCCGTGAGCGACGAGGAGCTTGCGGTCGCCAAGCAGTCGTTCATCGAGACCTTCCCGCGCTCGTTCGAGTCGAAGCCCGCGATGCTCGGGATCTTCGTCGAGGACGAGTGGACGGGCCGCGGCGAGGAGTACTGGCAGACCTACCGCGACAACATCGCGAAGGTCACCAAGGAGGATGTCCAGCGCGTGGCGCAGCGGCTGCTCGACCCCGCGAAGATGGCGATCTTCGTCGTGGGCGACTGGGACACCATCGCGCCCGGCGACTCCACGGGCCGCGCGCGCATGGCGGACTTCTTCGACGACCGCTCGACCGAGATCCCGCTGCGCGATCCGCTGACCATGCAGCCCATGAAGTGACGGGCGCAAGTGGCCTGAACAACGCGAACGCCGCCCTGCGAGGGGCGGCGTTTGCGTTGGCTTGTGCCGAGCGCGGGCGGAAGGTCAGGCCGCGCGCGGCCCGTCGTCGAGACCGTCGGTGGCAAGCGCGTCGAGATCCCGCTTCAACTTCTCGAAGCTGAAGCTCAGGTGTTCGAGCGCGTCGAGCGCCGAGTGGCCCTTCGGCGACGGGAGATTCCTGACGCAGGTGGGAAAGGGAAGAGGCTGCGGAACATCGTCCGTAAGGCACTCTTCGATGCCGTCGATGGGCTTGGTCCCGACGAGCCTGAGCCGCGCGAATCCGTGCATGGCGTTCCCTTTCCGCGGTGCCGTTCCATGGCAGCCTGCGTCATGCGTGGGATCGGCGGTTCGCGGGGGCGACTTCGGTCGTGCTTCGCGATTCGCACAACTTCGCGCGGCGCGCCGCGAAAGCGGCGATGTGGGCGAATAATGCGCGCAATTCCCGCGCAGCGGCTCAGACGACGCCGTGCGAGGCGCGGCGACCCGCGCGATAGCGCACGAAGCCAAGGCCCACGCCGACCGCACCGAGGACGCCGAACACGACGCCGCTGCGCGCGAGGCGCGCGGCGTCGGGAAGCACCTCGATCTTCGGCTGCGGAATGCCCGCCGACGAGTTGCGCGCGTTCGCGTGGCCCACGCGGAGCCCGTCGCTCGCACGCGCGGCATCGCGGTTCGCCTGGTAGATGACGGTCGACATCACCGCGTCGATCGTGGCCGAGGCCTGGTCGGCGCTCTGCCCCGCGATCGAGAGGCGCACGGTGCCCGTGCCCTGCGGCTCGATCTTCAGGCGGCTGGCGAGGTCGGCGACCATCGCGCTGCTTTCGCCGTAGCTGCGGCCGCGCTCGTTGAGACGCGACGCGACGAGCCCCGAGAAGCCGGGCGAGCGGATCTCGTCCTTGAGCCAGGTGGCGACAGGCGCGGCATCGGCCTCGACCTGACGGCCTTCGGTGCCCTGCGTGGTGGTCGCGAACTCCATCGAGCCGATCGCGGGCGGCGTGGCGATGAAACCCGCGATGTGCCAGCTGGCGGCGGCGGCGCAGCCAAGGAAGAAGATCGACGCGGCGGCGGTGCCGATCGACGAGATGCCCGTCGCGCGGCGGCGGAGCGCCTCCTCGCTCGAGGCGAGCACGGCGCGGAGTTCGGCGATCTCCTTGCGTTCGCGCGTCAGCGCCGAGCGCTCGGCGGCCACGCGCGTCTCGTCGAAGCTGGTCACGGGGCCGTCGTGGCCTGGGAAGCCGATCGTCGACGGATCGACCTTCGTCGTGGGCGCGGCGGCGCGCATCGCCTCGACGCGCGCCTTCTCGTCGCGCACGCGGCGCGCCTTCGCCTTGATGCCCTTGTGCAGGTTCACGAGGCGGCCGTAGCGGTGGCGGATGAAGGTCGCCACGAGGTTGAGCTGCTCCTGCTGCGACGCGAACGCCGCCTCGGCCTTCGACTCGGCGAGCGCGGCGGCGCGGGCCTCGATCTCGGCGGTCATGGCCTCGGCGTCGAACGACGGAGCCGGCTCGGCCGCGGGGCGCGACTCGAGCGCGCGCACGGTGTTCGCAAGCTCCGCGGCCTCGTCGCGGCGCGCGGCGAGTTCGCCCTCGAGCTCGGACATGCGCGTGCGGGTCAGCGCCAGCGCCTCGTCGAGCTGGGCGATGCGCTCGTCGCGGAACGCGACATGCTGGCGCAGTTCGGCGATGGCCGCCAGATCGGCGCCCGACGCCTCGCCTGCGGCGCGCAGGCCCTGTTCGTGCGCGGCGCGCTGCGCGGCGATCTCGTCCTCGAGCGCGGCGACGCGGCGGAACGCCTCGGCTGCCTGCGTGCGCGCCTCGTCGAGCGCGGCTTCGCGCGCGACGAGCTCGTTTCGCAGCGCCTCGACGGTCTCCTCGAGCTGCGCGTGGTCGTTCGCGAACTCGAGCGCGATCTCCTCGGCGGTCTCGTCGTTCGTCGCGACGGTGGTCGAAAGCTCCTCGATGCGGACCTGTGCGGCCGCGAGTTCCTGGGTGCGGGCGGCGAGCTGCGCCTCGAGCGCCGCGAATTCCTCGGCCCGCGAGCTGAGCGCGCCCGCAAGCGACTGCGCGCCTTCGCGCTGGCCCACAAGCGCGGCCTCGAGCTCGGCGATGCGCGCGGCGAACGCCGTGCGCTCCTCGGCCGAGCGGCGCTCGACGGTCTTCACGCGCGCACGGTCGGCGGCGATGGCGTTCTCGGCGTCGGCCACGCGCTCGTCGAGCAGCTTCACGCGCTCTTCGGCGGCGAAGAGCTGCTCCTCGAGCTCATTGCGCGCCTGCGAAGCGGCCTCCGCGGCCGCCTGGAAGCGCGATTCCCATTCGGCCGCGCGGTGACGCGCCGCCTCGAGCTCGCCCGCAAGGCGCGCGCGCTCGGATTCACCCGCATCGCGCGCCGTGGCCAGCATCGCGTTGAGCGACGCCACCTCGGCGTGCGTCGACGCAAGGCGCGACTCGAACTCGGCGTGCATGCTGGCGGCGGACTGCTCCGCGCCCTTCAGCCGCGACTCGAGCGCCGAGACATCGGCGCGGGCCGCGGAAAGATCGGCCTCGAAACGCCCGCGCGCCGAGGAGAGGTCGCTCTCGAACGACTCGCGCGCCGACGAAAGATCGGCCTCGAACGAGTTGCGCGCCGACGCGAGCTGCGAGGCGAACGCATCGCGGTCGCTGTCGCGCGCGCCGCGTTCGGCCGCGAGTTCCGCGGCCAGCGACATCTGTCGGTTGATCAGCGCAAGGCGCTCGGTCTCGAGCGTGCCGAGCTCGCGCGAGAGCCGCGCGGTCTCCTCGTTCGCACGCAGCACCTCGCCGCCCGCGCGTTCGCGCAGCGTTCCGATGGTGCGTTCGACATCGGCGATGAGCGCAAGAACATCGTGCGACGGTGCGAGCGGATCGGTGGTCTGGACAGGTGCCTTGTTCGCCATATCGGTCGTTGCTCCGAAGGCCGAATCGGCAGACGGGGAAGCGACCTGAAGCGTCAGCTGCGGGTTTTCGCGGTTGTTCCGATGCGGAAGGCGCAGCCGATATCGCCGCCCGCGCACGCAGAAAGTGCGCGGTGCCGAGAACTGCCCGCGTGTCAGCCCGCGCGCGGCGTGCTCTTCACGACGATGAGGCCCGACGACATCGCGGGGTCGAGCGCGCGCCTGTCGATGCGCACCTCGACCGAGCGTGCGCCCTTCGTGGCGACGCAGGCCGCGAAATCAAGGCCCGACTCGCGCACGAGCACGATCCAGCCTTCGTCGCGAAAGCGCGCGGCCAGCGTCGACATCGTGTCGCGCGCATCGGAGACCTCGCCCGCGAGCAGGAAGGTTCCGCCCGTCACGGTGCCGCCCGCGCGCTTGATGTCGGCGCTGCGCACCGTCGACATGCCTGGCGGCAGCGGCACATCGCTCTCGAGCACGACGGGCGCCGAGGCGCACGCGGCGAGAAGCACGCTTGCGGCGAGAAGATGCAGGGCGCGCGTGGTCATGGCCGCAGGATACCTCACGCGAACGACGCCATCAGGCGCTCGGCAGCCAGGCGGCCCGAACGCATCGCGCCGTTGATCGACGCGTCCTCGACATGGTCGCCTGCGACGAACACGCGCTCGCCGAGCTCGTGCGGCGCGCGCACGGCGACATCGTCGGTCCACTGCCGCGGAATCGCGCGCTCGATGCGCTGCACTGCAAGCAGGCGCCAGCCTGAGGTCGCGCGCGCGCCGAGGATCTGCGCAAGCGTGCGGCGCATGTCCTCGGCGACATCGGCCGAGGTGTGGAAATCACGCGGCAGGAAGGCCGTGTTCGCGACGAAGAGCCCCTGCCCCGCCGCGCCGTAGCTCGGGGCGACCGAGGTCATCGCGGCGCCATGGTTGAAGGCGCCGCGGCCCGAGCCGTTCAGCACGAGCCACGACGGCAGCTCGGCGGGGTCGGGCGTGGCGAACCACGCCGACAGCGTGCCGCACCAGTGGATCGCGGGCAGGCCGGGTACGAGCGCGCGCAGACCGTCGGCGTCGGTCGCGATCACGACGCCGTCCGACTCGACGCGTTCGCCCGAGGCAAGCACCGCGGTGCGGCCCTCGAGCCGCTCGACGCGCGCCCCCGTGCGGATGCGGGCGCCGCGCGCGTTCCGCTCCATCTGCGCGGCGATCTCGCCCATGCCGCGCGAGGGCACGCAGGCGAAACCCTCGGCGAACATGCGCAGCAGGAAGTCGAGGCGGCTCGCGTCGGTCTCGAGCGAGCGGTCGAAGAAGACGCCGCCGAAGAAGCTGCGGAAGAAGAGGTCGATGGTGCGCGCCGAGATGCCCGCGGCGCGCAGCCGCTCGAGCGCGCTCGTTCCTGGAGCCCCTGGCGCGTCGGACGGGCCGCGCAGCGCGGCGCGCGCGAAGGGCAGCATGCGCAGCGCGTCGGCGGGCGGCACGATGCCGTGCACCACGCCCGACAGCGCCGCGAGCGGCTCGCGCAGCGGATGCGCGATGGTCGCGGCGCGCGCGCCGTTCCACACGAGCGCACCTGGCATGAACGCCTTCAGGTCAAGCGCCTTCAGGTCGAGGAAGCGCCGCCCCTCGGGGTACGCCGACAGGTAGATCTGGAAGCCGCGGTCGAGCGTGAAGCCGTCGACGCGCTCGCTTGCCACGCGCCCGCCCGCGCGCGGCGCGGCCTCGAGCACCGTGACCGCGTGGCCCGCGTCGCACAGGGTGCGGGCCGCGGCCAGCCCTGCGATGCCGCCACCGAGAATCGTGAAGTTGCGCGCCGTCATCGCGCGGACTTTACGCCATGCCGCCCTGTGGCGCGGCCGCGCGGCGCCAGGCGACTCGATCGGAGATCAAGATGCCTGCGAGCACGGCCATCACCGCGACGCCCTGCTCGAGGATGACGAAGCCCTCGTGATCGGAGTCGGCGAACGCGGTGCCCTCGGCAGGTGCGCTGCCGAACATGGCGCGCACGAGGCCCCAGTACGCGAGGAAGAGCATGGCGCCAAGCGCGAGCGACAGCGGCCACGCCCACGACGCGGGCGCAGCATGCGGGCGCGGCGATGGCCGTGGCGCGCGCATGCGCCGCAGGCCGAGCGCCGTCGCAAGGATGAGCCCGAACAGGCCCGCGAAACCCGTCGCATAGATGAACGACGCGACATGCACTTCGACGCCCGACAGTCGCATCGAGCCGATCATGCCGCCGCCGATCGCGACGACGCACAGAAGCACGCGGACCGCGGCGTCGCGCCAGCTTGCGCCGCGCGCGTAGAGGGCGGCCTCGCGCTCGAGCATCTCGGCGCGCTCGGCGCTGCCGCGCGGCGCGGCGTGCCTGAACGCGAAGACGAGGCCCGCCATCGCGACGCCGATCCAGCCCGCAAGCATGTCGTGGAAGCTGAAGGTGCGGCCAAGCACCTCGAGAGCCTGCGTGCGTTCGTCGAGGTAGACCCATGCGAAGCCGACCGCGAACCCGAGCCACGCGCGGCCGAGCGGCGCGGCGTGCATCCACATCCACGCGAGAAGGCCGAAGCCCGCGAAGTGGATGAACTTGTCGATGGTTCCGCCTTGCCCGAAGCCGAGCCTCGGCCAGTGGGTGGCCACCGAGAGCGGCACGAGATACGCGATGAGCGCGATGCGCCACGCGCGGCGCGACGCGGCGACCATCACCTGATCGGGCTCGTGCGGCGCGGGCATTGCTCAGATGCGGCGCGGCAAGGTGGCCGCGCGGAAAGGATGCCTCGGATCGCCTGCGGTGTCGTCGGTCGCGGCGGGCGCGGCCTTCGGCGCAGCATCGGATGCGGCGGCAGCCTTGGGAGAGACGGCGCCGGTGGCGGTTGGCTTCGCAGGCGCGGGCTTTGTCGCCGCTGCGACGGCGGGAGCAGCCGCCTTCGCAGTCGCCGCGTCGGCGGTCGCCTTTCCAGCCGCAGGCTTCGCGGGCGCTTGCTTCGGCGCCGCGGCGGGTGTGGCATTGGAAGCGTTCTGCTTCGCGGTCTTCGGCGCGGTCGGACGCGGCTCGACGATTGCCGCGGCGGGCGGCGTGGCAGCCGAGGCGGTCGCCACGGGCCCGCTCCTCGCCGACGACTTGCGCGTCGCGGGCTTCGAGCTTGCTTCGGGCGCGCTCGACGCTGCAGCCTTCGCGGGCGACTTCGGCTCCGCCACGCTGGCCGCGGGCTTTGCACGCGCGGCGGTGGCGGCGGGTGCGGAGCCTGTCGATTCGGACTTCGCGGAAGACGCCTTCGCCTGCGTCGGCTTGGGCGCATCAGGCTTTGCCGCGGCGGGCTTCACCGCAGGAGCGTCGGCTTTCGCGGGCTTCGCAGCGACAGGTGCCGCGCTCGGCGTGGCCGCGGGCGCCGGCGTGGCCGCCACGCGCGCGACGGCCGGAACCGATGGCTCACGCTTCACCGAGGAAACGGTCGCGGCCACGAACGGGTTCGGCGCAGCGGTGTCGCGCGTCGAGGCCTTCGCGGCCTTCACGGCACGCGCCGCGGCAGCGGTCTCGGGCGTGAAGCGCGTCGACGCGACG
>JAJTGK010000078.1:11247-13412 GCA_021297815.1 Planctomycetaceae bacterium | reverse complement strand
GCTCGAGGTCCATCTCGGCCTTGGAGCCGCCACCGCGGTCGCGACGCTGCGCGCCGTGTTTCCTGACGGTGCCGAGCGGACCGTGAGCAACCTTTCGAGCGGCGCCCACGCGCTCGTCCATCCCGCGTTGCTCGGCGACGCCGATCGCGACGGCGACCTCGACGCGAGCGACGCCACGGCCCTGGCGGCGGCCATCGGCTCGCAGGTCACCATCCACACGGCACCGCTCGACCTCGACGGCGACATGCGCGTGACCAAGGCCGACAAGGCCGAGTTCGACGCGAGGCGCGCGCGCGTGCGGTCCGACATCGACCGAAGCGGCAGCGTGGGCGCGGAGGATCTCACCGCGCTCCTCGCGGCGTGGGGCTCTTCGGATGCAGCCTCCGACATCGACGAAGACGGCTCCGTCGGCGCCTCGGACCTCGGCACGCTGCTTTCGAACTGGGGCTAGGTTCAGGGGAACTTCGCGGGAGTCTTCCGCTGCTTCTCGATGACGACGATCGTGTTCGTCTCGGTGCGGATCTCGCCCACCGCCGCCGCGTGCAGTTCGTACAGGCACTGCTTGGCGGCCACGATCTCCTCCGCGGCGCGCGCGCCCTTGATCGCGAGCATCACCCCGCCGATCTTGAGGAACGGAACCGACCACAGCGCAAGATCGTCGAGCGCTCCGACCGCGCGCGAGGTCGCCACATCGAACGCCTCGCGCAGCCCCGTGCGCGCGGCGCGCTCGGCGCGATCGTTCACCACGGCCATGTTGGCAAGGCCCAGCCGCGTGGCGACCGCCTCGAGGAATCGAGCCTTCTTGCCCGTCGACTCGAGCAGCGTGAACCCGATGTCGGGCCGCGCGATCGCCAGCGGGATCGCGGGCAGCCCACCGCCCGACCCGATGTCGATCACCGACTCGACGCCCTCGGCCGACGCCAGCGGCCCAAGCAGCGTGAGGCTGTCGACGACATGCCGCGACCACGCGCTCTCGCGGTCGATGCGCGTGAGGTTGAAGCGCGCGTTGGCCGCGAAGAGCATCCCGAGGTAGCGCGCCAGCTTCGACTCCTCGTCGGGCGTGATCTCGATCGACATTCGGGCGAGCATGGCGCGCGCCTCGTCGTCCATCGGGATCGGCAGCGGCTCGGGGTCGAAACGCAACCACTCCGTGAGTTCGCGCTCGCGCGCCGCTGCGTCGGTGGTCGGGCGCGAAGGTCCATCGGATCCGTCAGCCATCGAATGGGTCCTTCTCGCCGCCCGTCGGCGGCCTGATTCCGATTCCAAGCAGGATGCCCGCGAGCGTCCAGCACGCAAGCAGGCTGCTTCCACCATAACTCACGAACGGCAGCGTGACGCCCGTGATCGGGAGAAGGCCGATCGTCATCCCGATGTTCACCGACATCTGTCCGAAGATCAGCGCGCCGATGCCGACGGCGACGAGCTTCGAGAAGCCATCGCGCACCGAAAGCGCCACCGTGAAGGCCGACAGCGCGAAGAGCGCGTACGCCCCGAGCACCGCGGCCCCGCCAAGGAACCCGTGGCGGCACCCCACCACGGCGAAGATCATGTCGTTGTGCTCCTCGGGAAGCGCGTTGCGCACCACGAGCGTCCGCGCGTGCTCGGCCTCGTTGCCGAGCATCCCGCCCGAGCCGACGAGCCGCATCGCGCGCCAACCCTGGAAGCCGATGTCGCGTTCGTAGCGGGTATCGCCCTTGATCTGCGCCACGATCGCGTCGATGCGCGCGCGCTGGTACGGCTTGAGCACCGCGAAGTACGCGACAGGCGCCACGATCGCCGCGAGCGCAAGCGCGGGCAGCACATGCCGCAGGCGCGCGCCCGCGACAAGCAGCATCGCGACGACCGTGGGTAGGAAGAGCAGCGCGCTGCCGAGGTCTGGTTCGAGCACGATGAGGCCGACGGGCACCGCGAGAAGGAGCGAAGGCATCACCAGCGCGCGCAGCGTGCGTGGCGCACCCTGCAGCGAGAGCCACTGCGACAGGCACAGGATGAACGCGATCTTCGCGAGTTCCGACGGCTGGAAGTCCGACACGCCGAGGTTGATCCACGCGCGCGCGCCGTTGCGCGGGGTGACGATCGAGCGCGGCACGAACGGCAGCAGGACGAAGACGAGCAGCGCGAGGGCAAGCGCCAGCAGGAACCAGCTCGCGACGCGCGAGACGCGC
>JAJTGK010000078.1:0-11233 GCA_021297815.1 Planctomycetaceae bacterium | reverse complement strand
AGCCGCAGCCGCGTCGCGCCGCGGCCGCCCGAACCTGCGTAGAGCGCCGATGCCGTGTAGCGCGAAGGGCTCATTCCGACACGCCCCCCGCCGTGCGGCGCGCACGATCGCCGAGATAGCCCTCGGCCGCGAGCGCGCGGATCACCTCGGCCGCCACGGGCCCCGCGACCTTGCCGCCCGACCCGCCATGGTCGAGCACGACAGCGATCGCGTACTTCGGCGCGCCACCCTCTTCGCCCGCCAGCCCAACAAACCACGCGTGGTCGGTGCGCACGCGCTCGTCATCCTTCCCGTCGCCATCGGCGTCGAGGCCAAGGAGCGGCGCCGTCGCCGTGCCCGTCTTGCCCCAGACCTCGACATCGGGGATGTCGAAGAGCTCGTCGCGCGCACCGCCCTCGAGCGTGATGTGGTGGCCCGTGCCGTAGTTCTCGCGCACCGAGGCGCGTAGGCCCGCCATCGACGCCGCAACCGCCTCGCGCGGAATGCCAAGGTCGCGCACCACCTCGCCTCGCCCAAGCCCGCGCACGATGTGCGGCGCGATCACCTTGCCGCCGCGCGCAAGCGTCGAGTACGACTGCGCGGCCTGCAGCGGCGTCCAGGTCATCGCGCCCTGCCCGATGCCGAGCAGGATGACCGACATGCGGTCGCGCTTCTCGATCGCGCGCGCGATCTCTTCATCGCTCGGCAGCGACCCCGCCGCCTCGCCCAGCAGGCGCACGCGGCCGTCGGCCGCCTGCTGCTCGAACGCAAGCCCCGCCTCGGGCACCGCGCCCATGCCGAACTTGCGCATCCACGCGACGAGCCGATCGGGCCCAAGCCGCGCGGCCAGCGTGTAGAAGTAGATGTTGCAGCTGCGCGCCAGCGCCTCGGCGGCACCGATCGGCCCGTGCGTGGCGGTACGGCCTTCGTTCGCGCGGTAGATCCAGCAGCGCGCCACATCGTTGCGCTCCTCGAAGTAGTGGCCCTTGCAGTCGATCGCCTCGTCGGGCCGCGCCACGCCCTCGGCGACCGCCGCGCAGAAGACGAGCGGCTTCAGGATCGACCCAGGCGGGTACACCGCGTCGAACGGCCTGAAGATGCCTGGTTTCTCGCGCTCGCGCCTGTCGCTCGGCATCGCCAGCCCCTCGGCGATCGTCGGCGAACTCACGGCGGCCAGGATCTCGCCCGTCGCGATCTCGATGACCACGATCGCGCCGTCGAGCTCCCAGCCGAGCGGCAGCGGGCCGCTGCGCGGGTTGCCCTCGGGGTCGAACCCGCGCTGGTACTGCTGGATGGTCGCAAGCCGCGATTCGGGCGCAAACAGCGCCTGCAGCCGCGCCTGCAGTCGGATGTCGAGCGTGAGCACGACATCCTGCCCCGCCGCGGGCTCAATCCGCGACTCGCTGCCTTCCTCGAGGTCGCGCTCGACCACGCCGCGCGTTCCGCGCAGGAGATCCTCGGCGCGCCGCTCGATGCCGCTCGCGCCGATCACATCGCGGTCGCTGCGGTATCCGCCGCGGTCGACTACCTCGCGCGTCACGGGGTCGACGAGCGGCCGCCGCGCCAGATCCTCGGGAAACACCTGCGTGCGCGTCGAGCCCACGATGTGGTCGGCCACGCCCTCGAGCAGCACCTCGGCATCCTTCGAAGCCCGAATGGGCGCGGGAAAGGTGTCGCGCGGCAGCGCGAAGCGCACCTCTTCCCACGGCCGCACGCGCCGCATCGAGGGCTCGACCTGCACGACCCCTGGAAGCTCCTCGGCAAGCCGCTGGAAGCCGAACGCGACCTCGTCGCTCACATCGGCGAGGATCACATGCTCGTCGTCCTGCGCGCTCACGCGCTCGCGGTCGATCTCGGAAAGGCGCGCGTCCTCGCCTTCGAGCGCAAGCGCGCGCTCGACGAGCGCCTCCTTGCGCGACTTCACCTCGCGCGCCGCGCGCGCGACCACCGCGTCGAGCCGCGCATCGATCTCGCTGCGCGGCACGCCGCCCGCCTCAGCGAGCCTGCGGTAGACCTCCTCGAGCGTCGCGTCGTACTGCTCCTGGCGCCGCACGATCGCCGCCGCGCGCTCGGCGGGCGACATCTCGAGCCACGCGGGCCGCCCCATCTCCTTGATCAGCGCGCGCCGCGCCTGGTCGCTCGACCACGCGCCCGTGATCGCGTCGTAGTGGAGCAGCACATCCCAACTCGCGCGGTCGGCCGCCAGCACCTCGCCCCGCCGATCAAGGATCCTGCCCCGCGGCGCAGGAAGCAGCTTGCGCACCGTGAGGAACTTCTCCACGCTCGCCGTGTGCCGCTCATGCTCGACGATCGCAAGCCGCGCGAGCTGCGCACCGAGCGCCGCGAGCACCACGCACCCGACCACGATCAGCGCCGCCACGCGACGCTCGAAGCGCCCGAAGGCGCCGCGACCTGGTGCTGTGGCGTCGGGGGATGGCTTCCGTGCCATGCGCGCAGGGTACGCGCTCAGGCGCGCTGCGTCAGCGCAGCTTGATCGACACGAGGGCGAGCGCGCCCAGCATCGCCGCCACGATCCAGAAGCGCACCACCACCTGGTTTTCGCTCCAACCACCAAGATGGAAGTGATGGTGGATCGGCGCGCAGCGGAAGATGCGCTTGCCCTTGGTGAGCTTGAAGTAGCCGACCTGCAGCGAGGTGCTCGCGAGCTCGAGGTAGAAGACGCCCGCGATCAGCGGCAGCAGCCAGTCCTGTCGGATGGCGAACGCCACATAGGCGAGCAGCGCCCCGAGCGGCAGCGACCCCGTGTCGCCCATGAAGACGCGGGCAGGGTTGCAGTTGAACCAGAGGAACCCGAGGCACGCCCCCGCCATCGCGCCCGCGACGACCATCAGTTCCTTCGCCGCGGGGATGTGCGGCACAAGCAGGTAGTGCGCCGCCGACTGGTTGCTCGCCACCCAGCAGAGCACCATCAGGACCAGGCTGGCGATGGTCATCGTGCCCGCCGCAAGGCCGTCCATGCCGTCGGTGATGTTGACCGCGTTCGAGGTACCCGCGATCCACAGCGTGCCGAGGGCGAGGAACCCGAGGAACGGCAGCACGATCACGCTCGGGTTGAGCACGATGCCCGTGATCGACCCGATGGAGCCCGGCTCGTAGGTGCGCTGGAACGGGATGTTGAGCGACACGGCCGCGGGGTTGCCCGAGGGGTCGCTCGCACCGTAGAGGAACGCGGTGACCAGCCCCGCGATGCCGAGCTGGAAGACGAGCTTCTCCCAGGCGAACAGGCCCTCGCGCGTGCCCGTGCCGCGGCGCGCCGCGGTGAGCTTCAGCCAGTCGTCGAACGCGCCAAGGCCCGCCATGACCACGAGCAGCACGACCGCAAGGTGCACATGCCGCGACTGGACGATGTCGGAGAAGAGGAACAGCGAAGTCAGGATCGAACCGAGGATCAGCACGCCGCCCATGGTCGGCGTGTCCTTCTTCCCCTGGTTCATCGCGTTCAGCTCGGGGTTGTAGAACTCGGGGTTGTCGCCGACCTTCAGGCGGCGCAGCCGCGCGATCGTCGACGGGCCGAACAGGATCACCAGGAAGAACGACAGCAGCACGGCCGCGATCGCGCGGAACTCGAGCTGCGTGAAGACCTGGATGACACGGTACAAGCCGACCGAGTCGAGCCACTCTTGGAATCGCGTCGTCAGGATGTAGAGCATTCGCGGTCGGTTTCATCGGGATTTGCCCGACGAAACATCCAAACTTCGACAGGTGGTCAGGCGTGCGCGAACGCGCTGCGCAGGGGCTCGACGAATCGCTCCATGCGCGCGCCGCGGCTGCCCTTGAGGAGGACCGACGCCCCGACTGGCATGAGCGCGGCGGCCTCCGCGGCGAAGGCGTCGCTGAACGACTGCGCGACCAGCGAATCGCCCGAAAATCCCGCCTCACGAGCGGCCTCCGCCAGGGCCGCGGCGTGCGGCCCGACCGCGACCAGCGCGTCGCCCGCGCCGAGGTGCATGGCGGCGTGGCGCCCGACCTCGGCGTGCAGTTCGGCGGCCGTCGGACCGAGTTCGCGCATCTCACCGAGCACCACGACGCGGCGTGGCACCCCAAGGGTCAGCTCGGCGAAGGCCTTCAGCGAGGCGATCATGGCGTCGGGGTTCGCGTTGTAGGCGTCGTTGAACACCGTGCGGCCGCCGATCTCGAGGCGCTCAAGGCGCATGTCCGACGCCTCGACGCGCGCGAGACCCCTCGCCACGGCCACGAAGGGCACGCCCATCTCGGTCGCGGCGGCAAGGGCGGCCAGCGCGTTGCGGGCGTTGTGCTCGCCCGCCATCTGCAGGGTGAACTCGACGGGCTCGGGCCCGAGGGTCGGGCACAGCGCCCGCACCTGCTGGCCGCCCTCGATGGGCTGACGGCCCACGAGGCGGTAGTGGCAGTTCGGCCCCTCGCCGAACCAGACGACGCGGGTGGGCAGGCGACCTGCGTCTTCGAGCGCGCGCACGGCGGCGACCAGCGGCGGGTTGTCGCCGTTCACCACGGCCACGCCCTCGGGCAGCACGCCCGCGAGGAGCGACGCCTTCTCGGCGGCGACCGCCTCGACCGAGCCAAGGCCCTCGAGGTGCGCCCGGCCCGCGAGCGTCACGATGCCGACCTCGGGCTCGGCCATCTCGGTCAGCGGAAGCAGTTCGCCCGGGTGGTTCATGCCGATCTCGGCGACGAGGAACTTGGCCTCGGCGGAGGTCGAGAGCAGCGTGAGCGGCACGCCGATGTCGTTGTTGAAGCTCTTCGGGCTCGCGTGGGTCGGGCCCACCTCGGAGAGGATGCCCTCGAGCAGGCGCCGCGTGGTGGTCTTGCCCGCGCTGCCCGTCACCGCCGCGACGCGCAGGGTGCGCAGGCTGCGCCGCCACGCGTGCGCGATCTGCCCAAGCGCCTCTCGCGTCGACCGCACCTTGAGCACGCCGAACCCCTCGGGCAGCGCCGCCATGTCGGCCGCACCAAGGTCGCGTTCGACAAGGGCCATCACCGCCCCGCCGTTCGCCGCGGCCGCCACGAAGGCGTGGCCGTCGAACTGCTCGCCGCGCAGCGCAACGAAGCAGGCGTCGGCAAGGTCGGCGCGCGTGTCGGTGGTCAGCCACGCGGCCTCGCGCGTGGGCCGACGCACGACCTCCGCGCGGGTCGCGAGCACGATCGCCTGCAGGCACGGACTATGGACTCGGTACACGCTCGCCATCCCTGGAACTCCTTCGGCGGCTCGCCCGCCGTCATGTCGCCATGCGAACCTTGAGGGCGGCCTCCGCCTCGCGTCGGTCGTCGAAGCTCCGCTTCTCGGAGCCGATGATCTGGTAGTCCTCGTGGCCCTTCCCAGCGATGAGCACAATGTCGCCCTCGCGGGCGGTCGACACGGCAAGCGCGATCGCGCGCGCGCGGTCGGCCTCGACCTGCACGCGGCCGTGCGCGTCGCCAGGCACGCCCGTCAGGATCTCGGCGATGATCGCGTCGGGGTCCTCGGTGCGCGGGTTGTCGCTCGTCACGATGACCTCGTCGGCGCCCTCGCAGGCGACCTTCGCCATGCGCGGGCGCTTGGTGCGGTCGCGGTCGCCGCCGCAGCCGAACACGACGCGAAGCCGCCCGCCCTCGGGCAGCGTCGGGCGCAGCGCGCGCAGCACATTGGCCAGCGCGTCATCCGAATGCGCGTAGTCGACCAGCACGCTGAAGCCTGCGCCGCCCACCTGCACGGGCTGCAAGCGACCTGGTGGCGCCTGGCAGGTCGCCAGTGCCCGGCCGAGGCGCTCGCCATCGACCCCGCGCGACCACGCCGCAGCGGCGGCCTGCAGCGCGTTCATCGCGTTGTGCCGGCCGACGAGCGGCAGGCGCAGCTCGAGCAGGCCCCACGGACCGCGGAAGGTCACATCCATCGCGTCGAGGCCCATGCGGTGGATCGTCGCATGGCAATCGGCCTTCGGGTCGAGGACGCTTGTCGTCAGCAGCTTCGCCCGCGGCGGAAGCATCGCCTTGTGCCACGGGTCGTCGATGTTGATCACCGCGGTGCCCGATTCGTCGAGCATGCGGAAGAGCGTCGCCTTTGCGTCGGCATAGCGCTCCATGGTGCCGTGGTAGTCGAGATGGTCGCCCGTCAGGTTCGTGAAGATGCCCGTGCGGAAGCGCAGCGCCGCCACGCGGTGCTGCGCGAGCGAGTGGCTCGAGACTTCCATCGCCGCGGCGCGGCAGCCGTTCTCGAGCATGCGCGCGAAGAGTTCCGACAGCTCGAGCGCGGGCGGCGTGGTGAGCGCCGACGGCACGCGCCGCGCGCCATCGTCGATCTCGACCGTGCCCACGAGGCCGCACCGCGTGCCCGCCGCGCTGAACAGCTGCTGCGTGAGGTACGCGATCGTCGTCTTGCCGTTCGTACCCGTCACGCCGACGAGTTCGAGCGCCGAAGAGGGGTTGCCGTGGAATCGCTCGCCCGCAAGCGCCGCGACCAGCGCGGGGTCCTCGCACTCGACCCACGCCACGCTCGAGGGAAGCGCCGCGGGCCGCGCGGTGCCCGCCGCGCAGACGACCGCCGCCGCCCCGCGCCCGAGCGCGTCGGCGAGGAACGCGGCGCCGTCGGACTTCGTGCCGCTGCGCGCGATGAACAACGCCCCTTCGCGCACCTTGCGCGAGTCCTCGACGATCGACCAGATGTCGGGGTCGGACCCGTCGGTGCGGCAGACGGAAAGCCCTTCAAGGATCGTGCTCAGTTTCATCGGTGCATCCGTGCTTCGTGGTGGTCTCGTTGGTTCATCGCGCGTCGATCGGCAGCGGATCGGCCGCATGGCCCCGCGCCCACGCGCGGATGCGCGGCAACAGCAGCCGCTTCGCCGCGATCTTGCCGCACGCCGCGATCGGAATCGCAAGCAGCATGCCGTACACACCCGCCACCGAGCCGCCCGCGAGGATCGCGACGACGATGGTGACGGGGTCGAGGTTCGTGGCCTTGCCCGCGATGATGGGCGTCAGCACATAGCCTTCGATCGTCTGCACGACGATGAACACGACCGTGGGCCAGGTCAGCATCGCCCAGAGCGGCATGCGGTCGGCCGCCTCGAGCGCGAACTGGTCGGCCATCAGAAGCCCCACCGCGAACGGAAGGCCGATGCCGCCCAGATACGGGACGATCGAGAACGCGCCCGTAAGCAGCCCGAGCGCGATGCCGTAGGGCACCCCGCACACCTGCCATCCGATCGCGAACATCACGCCCATCAGCGTGCAGATGACGATGCGTCCGCGCACGAAGCCCGCGACGGCACGGTCCATCTCGCCGGCGATCTCGAACACCTTCGCGCGGCTCTCGTCGGGCACCATCTCGGCGAAGAACGACTTGATCGCGGGCCAGTGCACGCTGAAGTAGTAGAAGTAGAACGGAATGAGGAACGCCACGAGCCCGAGCTGCAGCACCGCAAGCGCGAAGTTCCACACGCGATCCGCTCCAGCGCCGAGCAGCGCGACCAGCGGAGCTCCGAGCGGCGAGGAGGTCCACGCCGCGTTCAATGTGGCGGCGGCGGGCGCGGGCTCGGCCGGCTTCGATTCGCCCTGCGGCTCCTCGGCGTCTCGATGGACTTCGGCGCCGTCATGGACGGGCGCCTGCGCGACGGGCTCTTCGACGGGGTGCACGATGCGATCGACCAAGGTGCGCACGCCATCGCGGTACTCGTCGGGCACCGAGGCAACGATGCGGTCGATCGTGCCGTCGTAACGACCCTCGCGGAGGCTGCGGCTGAACTCGAGCGTCTGGCCGACCGCGATCGGCACGAAGAGCGCCACGCCCGCGACAAGCACGGTGCAGAGCGCGGTCAGGATCACGCCCACGGCGAGCGGCCTGTTCATGCGGCGCCGCGTCGCAAGACGCGTGACGATCGGGTCGAAGAGATACGCGAGCGCGAGCGCGATGAGGAGCGGCACCGTGACGGTCCGCATGGCGTAGCCCGCGTAGATCGCGACGCACACCGCGGCGATCACGAGCAGGTCGCGCACGGGTTGGAAGTGCCAGAGATGCGCCGTGCGCAGGTCGCCTCCCGACGCGGCATCGCCGCGCGGGGCGCCGCCCTGAACTTCGGGGGAGCGTCCATGCTTGCCCTCGTCCTGCATGGGGGCGGAGCGTACCCGAACCCCGCATGGGGCGAACGCCGCGAAACACGGCGAATTTGAGGGTATTCATCCCTTGCGCCGATACAATGCGGCGCAACCAGGGCGGCGGAAGCCGTACCCAGCGCCTCGGAGCCTGACTTGGATCACACGACCAGCCAGATCGATTGGAAGCACATCATCGCCACGGCGGGCAGCTACCCCGCCGAGGCGTTCGACTTCGTCCGTGGCGGGCTTGCCCACACGGTCGAGCGCGTGCATACCCACGCCCGGCAGCAGATGGCGCTCGGCATGGCGGAGCCCGACTCCAACCATGTGACTGGACAGCAGTTGTGCCTCGGCCTGCGCGACTTCGCCATCGAGCAGTACGGCATGCTGGCGCCCGTCGTCCTGCGCCACTGGAACATCTCGCGCACCGACGACTTCGGCCGCATCGTCTACGCGATGATCGAGGGCGGGGTGATGTCGAAGACCGCCGATGACTCGTTCGACGACTTCTGCGGGGTCTTCGACTTCGAGGAAGCCTTCAGCGCGAGCCAGCTCTCGTCGCGCGTCGGTGGCCGTCGCCGCGGCGCCTGACGCATGCGGCGATTTTCGCAAGCGGCGCCCCACGCCATTCCAGAAACCCGTACACTCCGCGCGTCGGTCTGACCCGATGGAGTTACGGAGAATTCCCCGCACAACTCGGTAGAGCCCTGCGGCATCGCGCGATGCCGCATTTCCGTTCAAAAAGGATTTTGAAGTAGGAAGCCTGATCATCATGCGCACTGCAACCCTCGTCACCATCGCCACCCTCGGTGCGTCGTTCGCTGCCCTCACGGGCTGCGTTCCGCAGAACCAATACGACGACCTCATGAGCGCCTATCGCAGCAAGGAGCAGCAGCTCCTGACCATGCAGGGCGAGCTCGACACCTCGCGCGCCAACGAAGAGATGCTTCGCAAGCAGTTCGCGGAGGCCGCGGCCGACCTCAAGCGCGCACGCGAACTCGCGGGCGGCGACAAGGGCGAGATCGATGCGCTGCAGAAGCGCTACGAGGAGCTGCTTGCGCAGGTCAACAACCTGAGCCCGCTTCCCGAGTCGGTCAACGAGGCCCTCACCAAGCTCGCGGAAGAGAACCCCGACCTCTTCGAGTTCGACGCGAAGCGCGGCATGCTGCGCTTCAAGAGCGATGTGACCTTCGATCTCGGCAGCGCGAAGCTCACCTCGAAGGCCACGGGCGTGCTCAAGCAGTTCGCGAGCATCCTGAACTCGGGCGCGGCCAGCGACCTCGAGGTCCGCGTCGTCGGCCACACCGACAATGTGCCCATCCGCCGCAGCTCGACCATGCAGCAGCACCCGACCAATGTGCACCTCTCGGCGCACCGCGCGATCTCGGTCCGCGAGGCGCTCGTTGGTGACGGCGTGTCGTCGAACCGCTTCATGGTCGCGGGCTACGGCGAGTTCCGCCCGATCGCGACCAACAGCGCGCGCGGCTCCGAGCAGAACCGCCGCGTCGAGGTGTTCCTCGTGCCGATGCCCGCGAACGCCCTCGAGTCGACCGGAACGACCACGAACAGCGGTTCCACCACGGTGAACGCTGGTTCGGGTACCACGGAGCCCGAGAACTTCAAGTGATGCACGACGCAAGTCCCGCGGAAAGCGGGACCTGTGATCCACGATCGTGACCGACCGGGCGCCGCTTTCGCGGCGCTCGGTCGCTTTTTCGCGTGCGCGAACCTCTTTCGCGGACTCTCGCCATCAGGCTCCTACGCGAGGATTCCGTCAAATCGATGGCTGAAACGGGCACCCCGTTCGACTTTGCAGAACCCTGTCGTACACTCGACCGTTCCCCTGCCCCCCAAGGGCAAGTCCGAGATTCGTGCCTGTTCGGCAGAGATTGACGATCCCGCGTCGCGTTGGGCGGCGTGCAGGACACCGTTGCCAAGCAGCGCGACACACAGAGCAGGAGTCTGATTCCGATGCGTCGAAACTACTTCATCGGCATGGCGTGTCTCTCGTCGCTCGCGGCCTCGATCGCGATGGCCGATGCGCCGCTGCGTCTCAACGAGCTCCGCATCGAGCAGCCTGGCGCCGACCTCGACGAGTACATCGAGCTCGCAGGCGCTCCTGGCGAGTCGCTGAACGATGTCTCGATCATCGTGATCGGCGACGACGACTTCGCGCTTCCCGGCCAGCAGAGCGGCTCGATCGAGATGGTCGTGAGCCTCGCGGGCCAGTCGGTGGCGTCGAGCGGCTTCTTCGTGGTCGGCGAGCCGACGCTCTCGCTCGCGGTGCCGAACCTCGCGACCTCGCTCAACCTCGAGGGTGGCGACAACCTCACCGTGCTCGTGGTGCGCGGCTTCTCGGGTGCGCTCGGACAGGACCTCGACACCAACAACGACGGCACGCTCGACGCGACGCCGTGGACCTCGATCGTCTCGAGCCTCGCGATCGTCGCGAACGCGTCTCCCGACGGCGTGACCAACGAGTACTACTACTCGACCACGACGATCGGCCCCGACGCAGGCCTGCAGCCGTCGGCCGCGTGGCTCTGCGCGAACACCTCGCAGTGGAACCTCGGCACGGCCGACCCCTTCGCGGGCGTCGATTCGCCGGGTGCCGCGAACCAGACCTGCGTGCCGCAGGGCATCATCATCAGCGAAGTGCGCATCGATGAGACGGGCACCGACAACAACGAGTACTTCGAGCTCAAGGGCGGCGCGGGCGCGAGCCTGGCCGACCTGACCTACATCGTCATCGGCGACGGCTCGTCGGGCACGAGCCCGTCGGGCTTCATCGAGGCGATCGTGCCTCTCGCGGGCCAGGTCATCGGTGCGAACGGCTACTTCGTGGCCGCGGAGCCGACGATGACGATCGGCGTGCCGTCGCTCGTCACCGCGGCGAACGCCATCAACTTCGAGAACTCCGACAATGTCACGCACCTCCTGGTGCGCAACTTCACGGGCGCCGTGAACACCGACCTCGACACCAACGACGACGGCGTGCTCGACTCGACCCCGTGGAGCGAGATCCTCGACTCGGTGGCGTTCGTCAACCCCACTTCGACGACCGTTCTCGACAAGGTGTATAGCGCGAACCTCGTCGGCCCCGACGCGACCTTCTGGCCCGGCCACATCTTCCGCTGCACGCCGAACCAGACTTGGCAGATCGGTCCGTTCAATCCCGTCGGCGGCA
>JAJTGK010000077.1 GCA_021297815.1 Planctomycetaceae bacterium | reverse complement strand
CGCCGCGCGGGAACGGGCAGGTCGTCGCCCGTGACCGACGAGACCGAGGTGCGCTGCAGGAATGTGACTTCCGCGATGAGGAGGTCGTCCTCGGGCATGCCCGCCTCGAAGGTCTCGACGAGGCGCATCAGGTACTTCGTCCACTGCGCGGGCGCCGCGGGCTTGCGCATGATCTCACGCAGGCGGTCGAGCCCGAAGCGCTCTCCGCGCGGGCTGCGCGCGTCGTAGGCGCCGTCGGTGAAGAGGACGAGCGTATCGCCTTCCTGGAGGCGCACCGTGACCTCGTCCTCGCCGAAGGCGTCGCCGTCGACCGCTCCAAGCAGGAAGGTCGTCGACGCAAGCTCCGTCAGCTCGCTGCGAGAGCGCAGGAACATGGGCGGATGGCCCGCGCTCGCGAAGCGCAGCTCGCCCGACCGCGGGTCGAGCATGATCAGGATGCCCGTGGCGTAAAGGCGATGACGCGCCAGCAGCCGGTGGAAATAGCGGTTCAGGCGCGCGAGGATCTTTGCGGGCCCTTCGTCGGGGTGTTCGTCGCGCAGGCGCTCGATCTCGCCGTGGATGCGCGCGACGCTCATCGCGCTTGCGAGTCCGTGGCCCGTGACATCGATCAGCGCGAGGTGGAACCGCCCCTCGGGATCGACCCAGGTGTGGATGAAGTCTCCGCCGATGTCGGCCGCGGGGCGGTAGCCGAAGTCGAACCGCATCCATTCGAGGTCGGTCGGCTTCGGGAAGAGCGACTCGTGCACCGCGCGCGCCTGCTGGAACTCGCGGCGCATCGCGAGGAACCGCCTGCCGATGAAGCCCGACTTGAAGTGACGCTGGTGCCTGCGCAGCCGCCACTCGCAGATGGCGAGCGCGGGCAGGAAGAGGAACGGCGCGCCCAGCATCGTGAGCAGGAACAACCCCCACGAGTTGTCCGACGCGGCCATCCCCAGTCGGAGCATGAACCAGCATGCGAGGAGCGGTGCGATCGGCTTCAGCGATTCGCGCCAGTTCCAGGGCAGGAAGAGCGACGCCGTGAAGTGCCAGAGGAAGATCGAGAACAGCGGCCTGACGGGGAGCTCGGGATTCGCCAGGATGACCGTGGCCTCGAACGCGAAGTTCACGAATCCGAGCGCGAGGATCATGCGGCTCGCGGCGGTGAGCAGTTCGCTGCGCGTCACGAGCTTCGGTCGCACGACGAGGCCGAAGTAGGCGAGGATGCCGAAGAAGGGGATCGCGGAAAGCATCCATGCCCACCACGGGATCAGCAGCGCGTCCGTCGACACCGCTTCGGCGTCCGTCGATTCGGGCGAGGTCGTGGGCGACGCGTCGCCTTCACGGGGCGCGTCGGCGGGAGTCGCCAGATCCGATTCGGTGCTGCGCGCGGCCCGAATCGGTGCGGCGTCGCTCCACCAGCGGTCCATCGGTCGCATCGACGGCGCTGCGGGCGGGCGGCCGCGGCGCGGCGCGGGTTCACGCACCTCGTCACGCACCTCCTCGATCCAGACCTGCGCAAGCCGGCCGAAGGCGTCGAGCGCCGAGACGACGGCCTCGGAGCCGCGCTCGCGTTCGAGGCGGCGGCGCTCATCGTCCTCGATCTCCTTCGCCGCGCGCAGTGCGGCGCGGTCGCCAGGCACCGCAGGCAGGCCTGCCTCGGCGCGGCGTTCCGCGGCCTCTGCGCGCTGCTCGATCGGCGTCGGGGCGCGCGGCGCGGGGTCGGACGAGAAGTGCGTGCCGTCGACGGCGAGCGCCGTCAGAACGAGCACCGTCGTCGAGATCACCTGGAAGATCGCGTAGACGATGCAGAGGTAGCCAAGCCGGCGCCGCAGCCATTGGCCGAGCTCGCGCTCGTATTCGGCGCGAAACACACCGCGTTCCGCGGAGAAGTCGACCTGGTCCTGCTGCCGTTCCGCCATCGGGGCGCCATGGTATGCGGCTCGTCGCGCGCGGGAGCGGCGAAAAACACCGCCGCCGCCCGTGGGGGCGGCGGCGGCGAACTTCTTGCGCGGTCATGCTCACTTCTTGAGCACGGAATCCTTCAGTCGCTCGGGCATGACACGGTAGGTCAGCGGCTCCATCGAGCTGGTCGCACGGCCCTGCGTCATCGAGCGCAGCGTCGTGGTGTAGCCGAAGAGCTCCGAGAGCGGCACTTCGCAGGTCAGGAGTCGCGCGTTGCCGCGCATCTCCTGGTCCGTGATCTGGCCGCGCCGCGACGCGATGTCGCCCGAGACATTGCCGAAGAACTCGTCGGGGGTGGTGACCACGAGCTTCATGATGGGCTCGAGAAGCGCGGGCTTCGCCTTCATGATCGCCTCGCGGAAGGCGAGCATGCCCGCCTGCTCGAACGCGACCTGGCTCGAGTCGACATCGTGGTACGAGCCGAACACGAGCTGCACGCGGACATTGATGACGGGGTAGCCGCCAAGCACGCCCGACGCCGCCGCCTGGCGCACGCCGTACTCGACCGACGGGATGAACTCGCGCGGAATCACGCCGCCCGAGATCTTGTCCTCGAACACGACGCCGTCCTTCATCTTCAGCTCCTCGGCCGCCGCCTCCTCGGGCGTGATCGGGCTGACCGAGACGACCGCGTCGCCGAACTGACCGCGGCCACCGGTCTGCTTCTTGAACAGACCGCGGACCTCGTTCGCCATGCCCGTGATCGTCTCGCGGTACGAGACGCGGGGCTTGCCGACATTCACGCCGATCTTCATGTCGCGCGTGAGCTTGTTCTTGATGATCTCGAGGTGGAGCTCACCCATGCCCGCGATGATCGTCTCACCCGTCTCGTCGTTGTAGTTCGAGCGGAACGAGGGGTCCTCGCGGCGGATGGTGGTGAGCGCGTCGCCGAGCTTCTTCTTGTCGTCGGCGGTGATCGGCTCGATCGCCATCGAGATGACGGGCTCGGGGAAGGTCATGCGCTCGAGGATGATCGGGTTGTCGGGGTCGCAGATCGTGTCGCCCGTGTACGAGCTCTTGAGGCCGATGACGGCGACGATGTTGCCTGCATCGACTTCCTCGAGCGCGTTGCGGTCGTTCGCGTGCATCTCGAAGATGCGGCTGACATTCTCGCGCTTGCCGTTGCCCGGGTTGAGCACGCGGGTGCCCTTGTCGAGCTTGCCCGAGTAGACGCGGATGTAGGTGAGGTCGCCGTGGGTGTCGGACACGACCTTGAACACGAGCGCCGAGAAGGGCGCGTTCGGGTCGTGCGGACGGGTCATCGCCTGGTTGACATCGTCGGGGTTCACGCCCTTCGTGTCGGGGCGCTCGGTCGGGTTCGGCAGGTAGTCGACGGCGGCGTCGAGGATCTTCTGCACGCCGATGTTCTTGAGCGCCGCGCCGCAGAGGACGGGGAAGCACTTGATCGCGATCGTGCCCTTGCGGAGCCCGGCCTTGATCTGGGCGTTCGTGATCTTCGAGGGGTCGGTGAGGTACGCCTCCATGAGATCGTCGTCGATCTCGGCGACCTTCTCGACGAGCTCGGCGCGGAAGTATTCGGCCTTCTCCTGGAGGTCGGCGGGGATCTCCTCGAGCGTCATCGTGGCGCCCTGGTCCTCGGTCGAGAAGCGGATGGCCTTCATCTCGACGAGGTCGATCACGCCGGTGAAGTCGTTGCCCTTGCCGATCGGCAGCTGGATGGCGATGCCGTTGGCGCCGAGGCGCGAGCGGATCGAGTTGAAGGAGAAGTCCCAGTCGGCGCCCATCTTGTCCATCTTGTTGATGAAGCAGAGGCGGGGGACGCCGTAGCGGTCGGCCTGGCGCCACACGGTCTCCGACTGCGCCTCGACGCCTTCCTTGCCGTCAAACACCGCGCACGCGCCGTCGAGGACGCGCAGCGAGCGCTCGACCTCGATGGTGAAGTCCACGTGGCCGGGGGTGTCGATCAGGTTGACCTTGTACTTGATGTCGTCCTTCTCCCACGGGCAGGTGGTCGCGGCCGACTGGATGGTGATGCCGCGCTCCTGCTCTTCCTGGAGGAAGTCCATGGTGGCCATGCCCTCGTGCACCTCGCCGATCTTGTAGTTGCGGCCGGTGTAGAAGAGGATGCGCTCGGAGACGGTGGTCTTGCCTGCGTCGATGTGCGCGCAGATGCCGATGTTGCGGACCTTGGTGAGATCGGTAGCCATGACTTGATCCTGAGGTTGTCCCCGCCACGGGCGGGGCGCTGGGGTCGGATTCGGCCACCACGGCGATCGCCTGGTGGCGCCTTTCGGAAACGGGTTGTCGAACGATGAACCGTGCGTGCGATCGGGCGATCAGCGGACGCCCCTCAACCAGTCGCGCGGCGACGACCCTCGGCGCGCGCTGGCGCGGCGGTCGTCGTCGGCGGAGGCTGGGTCGTCGTCGGGCACGGGGAGAGGTCTCTTTCGACGGAAATCCGCCGAGTCGAGCAGTTTAGGATCCGTCTTCCCTCGATGCAATAGGTTCGTTCGGACTCGCGGCGGGGCGCTCCGAACCCGTCTGCGCAGCGCGGAATGGCGTTTTTCGGGCTGCAGAGGGGCGGGGACTACACGACCCGCGTGAACTCGGCCTCGGGAATGCCTTCGGCGGCGAGCAGGGGCTTTACCTCGGCGAGGTATCGGCGGCCGTCGGTCACATAGCCCGCGGTCGGCTCGAGCCCGGGCACGCGTTCGGTGAAGAAGCGGTTCAGGCGGCGCATGAAGAGTTCGCGCACGAGCTTCGCGGCCATCGACGCGAGCGCGACGGGCAGGTGCGCGGTCTCGGCCTCGATTTCGAAGGTGACGAAGAGGCCGTCGCCGATCTCGTACGACGAGCGTTCGTCGGTCTCCTCGATGACACGCACCCGCGCGCCGTGCGCGACATGCGCCTCGAGCGCGTCGGTGTAGGCGGCGCGTCCGCCCTGCCTGTCGATCGCGACGAGTGCGGTGCCTGCGCCGCGCAGGTGATCGATGGTGCGCAGCGCGTCGAACACGAGCGACATGTTGACGCTCGCCTTGTTGCGCAGCGTGCCGTAGAGCGCATTGAAGGCGGGCGCGTCGAGCGCCGAGACGGCCAGATGCTCGGTCGACATGCCTGCGCGCTCGAGCGCGCGCGCGACCATGTTGCGCGCGATCGCGGCTTCGGCTGCGGTCAGCGCCACGGGCGCGGGCAGCGCGGCGTCGTGCCATGGCGTGGCGCGCGACCGATGGGCGGCGGCGCCGAGTCGAGTGAACAGGTCTGTGTCGCTTGATGGAACATCGCCGCCCGCGAATGCGAGCACGCCGCGCTCGAGGTGCCGCAGCGGATGCACGCCTGCGCCGCCAACGCCCTTCAGCTTCTTGCTGTCGGCGACGGCCACGCGGCGTCGCGCATCCTTGGCTGCGCGGCAGACGCCCGAGTCGAGCAGCTTCCAGAGATCGGGGCGCGACATCGGGTCGTCGCACGGGAGCGCGAAAGCGCTCGCGCCAACGCAGAGCGGCCCGAGCAGGGGGCCGTAGCCAGCTTCGTCGATGCCTGCGTAGATCACGCGCGCAATCTAGCGGCGGCGGAGTGTGCGCAGACTTCCAACCCACTCCCGCCCGGTGCCTGGCACGTGCCAGGCAGTGCCAGGCACTCCCCGGCACGTGCCAGGCACCGACGGGTCGGCGCCGATCGTGGCCCGAACATGGTGAGATCTGCCGCGAAATCCGCGAATTCACCACTGCAGATGCTGGCACGAGCTGGGTGCCTGGCACATGCCAGGCAGTGCCAGGCACTGCACGGCACGTGCCAGGCACGGGCAGGGGGAGAAAGCGTGGTGCGCTCCGCGCCACGCGCGCCGCAGTCTCGCTACCTCGTCTCCGCGATCCAACCGCCGCCGATGATTCGTTCTTCCTCGTCGTAGCACACGACCGCTTGGCCAGCCGCCACTCCCGCCTCTGCTCGTGTGAACTCGACATCGAGCGACAGCGCGCCTGCTCGTTCTTGCAGCGTTGCGCGTGCAGGAATCGGCGCGCCGTGCGCGCGCACCTGCGCCGTGCACTCGATCGTGCGGTCGAGCGAATGCTCCGCGTACCAAGCCACTTCGCCCGCCACGCCGGCACTCGAATGCCCTTGCGCTGGCCCACCGTGAAGTGCTGGTGGCCCTCGTGCCTTCCGAGTTCGCGGCCCGAGGTGTCCACGATCGGTCCCTCGGTGAAGCGCGACGGATCGCGTCGTCGCAGGAACGCCGCGTAATCATCGGGCACGAAGCAGATCTCCTGCGAATCGGGCTTGTCGAACACGGGCAGCGACAGCGCGCGCGCGATCTCGCGCACCTCGGGCTTCTCCATGCCGCCGATCGGAAGCAGCATGCGCGCGAGCGCCTGTGCGCCGACGCCGAAGAGCACATACGACTGGTCCTTCGAGCGATCGAGCCCCCGCGCGATGCGCGGTGCGCCGTCGGCGCGCTCGATGCGCGCATAGTGCCCCGTGGCGACGGCGTCGCATCCGAGCTGCTCCGCGTACTGGCGCAGCTTCCCGAACTTCAGCCAGTCGTTGCAGCGTACGCAGGGGTTCGGCGTGCGGCCCGCGTGGTACTCCGACTCGAAGTACGAGATGATCCGCCCGAAGTCGTTGCGGAAGTTGACGACATAGAACGGGATGTCGAGTTTTGCCGCGACCAGCCGCGCGTCGGCCGCGTCGTTGATCGAGCAGCAACCCTGGTGCCCGATGCGCGCGGTTCCAGCGGTGCACGCGCCGCCGTCGAGGGGCGTCTCAAGCTCCTCGCCGGGGCTTCCGAGGCGCATGAAGCAGCCGACCACCTCGTGGCCGTCGCGCTGCAGCAGCGCGGCGGCGACAGAGCTGTCCACGCCGCCAGACATGGCGAGAAGCACCTTCACGGGCGGAGTGTACGGCGGCGCGCCGCGCATCCGCCTACGCCACGGTCACTTCGCGGCAGAGATACACATCCTGGATCGCGTGCAGCAGCTGCACGCCGTCTGCATACGGCTTCTGGAACGCCTTGCGGCCCGAGATCAGGCCCATGCCGCCCGCGCGCTTGTTGATGACGGCGGTGCGCACGGCCTCGGCGAGGTCGTTCGCGCCGCTCGCGCCGCCCGAATTGATGAGGCCCGCGCGGCCCGCGTAGCAGTTCAGCACCTGGTAGCGGCAGAGGTCGATCGGGTGGTCGGTGCAGAGATCGGTGTACATGCGCTTGTCGAGCTTGCCGTAGCTCGAATCGCCCGTGTTCAGCGCGGTGAAGCCGCCGTTCAGCTCGGGCAACTTCTGCTTGATGATGTCGGCCTTGATGGTCACGCCGAGGTGGTTCGCCTGTCCCGTCAGATCGGCCGACACATGGAAGTCCTTGCCGTCGCACTTGAACGCGTTGTTGCGGATGTAGCACCAGAGCACCGTCGCCATGCCGAGCGAGTGCGCCTCCTCGAACGCGCGCGCGACCTCGACGATCTGCCGGGTCGACTGGTCGCTGCCGAAGTAGATCGTCGCGCCGACGGCCACCGCGCCGAGGTTCCATGCGTCGCGCACCGAGCCAAACATGATCTGGTCGAACTTGTTCGGATAGGTCATCAGTTCGTTGTGGTTGATCTTCACCATCATCGGGATGCGGTGGGCATACCGCCGCGACACGCTGGCGAGCGCGCCGAATGTGGTCGCGACCGCGTTGCAGCCGCCGTCGATCGCAAGCTTGACGATGTTCTCGCCGTCGAAGTAGATCGGGTTCTTTGCGAAGCTCGCGCCCGCCGAGTGCTCGATGCCCTGGTCGACGGGAAGGATCGAGAGGTACCCCGTGTTCGCAAGCCGCCCGTGACCGAACATCGCCTGCAGGCTCCGCATCACCTGCGGGCTGCGGTCGCTCGGGCCGAACGCCGCGTCGACGATGCCCGGCGACGGCAGCATCAGCGATTCCTTGGCGACCTTCGCCTTGTGCGAGAGGAGCGAATCGGCGTCTGCGCCGAGGAGCGACTGGATGGTGGCGAAGCTCGACATGCGCGGGAATGTAGCAGACGCGCCCCGCGCGAAGACGGCGCCGAATCACCGCGAAATCACAGCGAAATCACCACGAACGCGATCGCGTCACGCCGTCGCCAGCTTGCGCGCGGGCTTCGCCGCCGCATCGGCCTCGGTCTGCCTGCGGATCTCCTCGGCGGCCGCGAACTCCTCGCCGAAGCGCACGAGGCGCAGCGAGTTCGCGATCACGAAGACATACGCGGCGGCCTGGTAGAACGGCGTGACCCAGATGTAGAGCCGGCCCGTCGCCGCAAGCGCCAGTCCGATGATCGCGAGCAGGATCGCGACGGTGATGTTGAGCGCGATCACCGACTTCGCCTTGCGCGCGATCTCGAGCAGGAACGGCACGGTGCGCAGATCGTCGTTCATCAGCGCGACACCCGCGCTGTTCGTCGCGATGTCAGAGCCCGAAAGGCCCATGGCCACGCCGACATCGGCGGTCGCCAGGATCGGTCCGTCGTTGATGCCGTCGCCGACGACCAGCGTGCGGTGGCCCTTGCGGATGAGGTACTTGAGCTCCTCGTGCTTCTCCTCGGGCAGGCATTCGGCCTCGATCGAATCGACGCCCACCGCCTGGCCGACGCGCGTCGCGACGGCGAGCCGGTCGCCCGTGAAGATCGCCACACGGCGCACGCCGAGCTCGCGCAGCTTCGCCACGACCTCGCCTGCGTTGCGGCGAAGCTTGTCCTCGAGGCCCACGGCGCCGAGATAACGGCCATCGGCCATGACATGCACGCCCGACATGCCCTCGATCTTCTCCTCGACGGCCTTCACCGCAGCGGCCGCGGAGGGGTTCAGTTCCACGATCCACGCGCCGCGGCCCGCCACGATCTCCGAGCCCTCGATCGTCGCCGACACGCCGCGGCCGTGCACCTCGCGGTACGACGAAACCGAGCGGGGCGAGATGCGCGCGCGCTCCGCTGTCTCGAGGATCGACTTCGCCAGCGGGTGGTTCGAGCTCTGCTCCGCGTCGGCCGCAGCCTGCAGCAGCGCGGCGCCATCCACGCCATCGGCGGGGGCGAGCCGGCTCACCGCGAACTTGCCCGTGGTCAGCGTGCCCGTCTTGTCCATCACGACGGTGTCGATGTCGGCCGCGCTCTCGAGGGTGCGCGTCTGCTTGATCATGACGCCGAGCCGCGCCGCCGCGGCGAACGCCGCGACCATCGCCGTCGGATACGCGATGAGGAGCGCGCCTGGGCAGGTGACGACGAGCACGGTGATCGCCCGTTCGGCCGCCACGGCCTTCGCGTCGGGCGAGCCCGACTTCGCGGTGAAGAACCACACGATCAGCGCGACCATGAGCACCACGGGCACGTAGTACGCCGCGATGCGCTCGATGAGCTCCTGCTTGCGGCCCTTCGCGCTCTCGGCCTCGCGGATGAGCTTCTCGACCTTGCCGATGGTGGTCTCGCCCTTGACGGCGGTGACCTCGACATCGATCTGGCCCGTGAGGTTCGTCGTGCCTGCGTAGACCGACGCGCCCGGCTGCACCTCAATCGGCACCGCCTCGCCTGTCAGCGACGCCTGGTTCACGCTCGAGGTTCCCGTGCGCACCACGCCGTCGACGGGCAGGTTCTCGCCGGGTCGCACGCGCACCGTCGCGCCCTTCGCGAGCGCCGACAGCGGCACCTCGCGCTCGGAGCCCGAGGCGTCGACCAGCCGCGCGATGTCGGGGGTGAGCTCGATGAGCTCGCGGATCGCGCGCTGCGCGCCCCAGGCGGTGCGCGACAGCACCAGCTCGCTGAACCAGAGGAAGAACGCGAGGAAACCCGCGGCCAGGTACAGCTCGTTCGCGATCGCCGCGAACACGGCCAGGCTCGCCAGGCTGTCGCTCGACGCGCGCCCTTCGCGGAGCTCCTCGAACGCGCCCTTCGCAAGCGGGAAGACGAGCACCAGCGCGCCCACGAGGGCGGGGATGTTGGCCACGCTCGCTTCGATCCCGAACAGCTGCGAGATCCAGGCGGCGAGGAGCAGCACGCCGCCGAAGAGCGCGACGAACAGCTGC
The DNA here is from genome assembly GCA_021297815.1 of Planctomycetaceae bacterium. GTDB lineage: Bacteria > Planctomycetota > Phycisphaerae > Phycisphaerales > SM1A02 > QWPT01. The sequence goes on along the minus strand of JAJTGK010000077.1, from coordinate 14,878 downwards.
CGCTCGAGGCGCTCGGCCCCCTGGGCGTCGTCGGGCGCGTTCTTGAGCATCGGGTCGGCTTGTGAGGTGGAGAGCGTCGTCATGGAAGGTCCCGAGTGCGGCAGGGTAGCACGGAGGTCCGTGCCGAGGGCCGTCGTCGGCGGCCACTCCAGGCAGCCGTCCCCGTGCGGATGCGCCCGCTGTGGGGCCGCAGGCCGTTATCCTGCGCACATGCAGCAGGGCGAGCGCATCGTCATCGTCGGTGATGGCCAGATGGCCCTCGTCCTTGCCGATGTCCTCGCCTTCCGCGGCGTGCCGACGGCGCTGCTCTCGCCGTTCGCGGAGGTCGCCGCCGATCTTGCCGCCACGCGCCGCAGCCCGCGGCTCGCGGGCTTCGAACTTCCCGCGGCCGTCGAGGTCACCGCCGACCCGGCCTGCCTCGCGCAGGCCACGATGGTGGTGTGCGCGATTCCAACGCAGTTCATCCGAGCGACTTTCTCGCGGCTCGGGCCCGCGATCGAGCAGGGTGTCCCCGTCGTCAGCGTGGCCAAGGGCATCGAATCCTCGACCTTCCGGCTTCCTGCCGAGATCCTGCGCGAGGCGGTGCGAGCCGACCTGCCCGTCGTCGCCCTGAGCGGACCGACGATCGCCGCCGAACTCGCGCAGCGCCTTCCCGCGCTGCTGGTGGCGGCGAGCCCCGAGCAGGTGCTTGCGGAGCGCGTCCAGGCGGCGTTCACCTCGCCGTGGACCAAGGTCTATCAGTCGGGCGACCTCGTGGGCGTCGAGCTCGCGGGCGCGTGCAAGAATGTCATCGCGATCGCCGCGGGCGTCTGCGACGGACTGCGGCTCGGCACGAACGCGAAGAGCGCGCTGCTCGCGCGCGGCCTCGCCGAGATCTCTCGCGTCGGAGTCGCGCTCGGCGGCAAGGTCGAGACTTTCTTCGGCGTGGCGGGCGCGGGCGACCTCGCCACCACATGCTTCGCCCCCGAAGGCCGCAACCGCAGCTTCGGCGAGCGGCTCGGCCGCGGCGAATCGGTCGAGCGTGCGCTCGGCGCGACGCTCTCGGTGGTCGAGGGCGTGCCGACCTCGCGCGCACTGATGGAACTCGCGCGCAGCCGCGCGATCGACCTGCCGATCTGCGAGGCGGTCGAGGCGATGGTGTTCGACGCGCTCGCGCCCCGCGAGGCGCTCGCGCAGCTCATGAGCCGCCCGAGCACGGTCGAGCGCATCGGCTGACTACTCGTCCTCGCCGAACCGCGACTCGACGAGCCTGACCAGCGCCGCGATCGCATCCTGCTCGTCGCCGCCGTCGGCGGTGATCTCGATCATCGTGCCGCAGGTTCCCGCGAGCATGAGCATCTGCAGGATCGACTTGCCGTCGACCGGCTCGTCGGAGCAGCACTTGCGCACCTGGATCTCGGCCGTGAAGCGCGAGGCCTCCTCGACGAATGCCATCGCGGGCCGCGCATGCAGCCCGAGGCGGTTCACGATGGTCGTCTGCGCCGAGAGCATCGCGCGCTCAGCGTGCGACCTGCCCCGCATCCGCTTCGTCGAGCAGCGTGGTGACGGCCTGCACGGTCGTCGCCTGACGCAGGAAGCGGCGGAACTGGTCCTTGGAGAGATGCGAGAACACGGCCTGGATCGCGTCGAGATGGAGCTCCGGCTTCTCCTCGGGCGACAAGAGCAACACGATCGAGTAGACCGGCTGCTTGTCGAGCGAGTTGAAGTCCACGCCCGCACGGCTCACGCCGATCGCCGCCATCGGAACCTTGATCGTGGGCGACTTCGTATGCGGGATGGCCACGCCGTGGTTCAGGCCGGTCGAGCCTTTGTTCTCGCGGGCGATGATCGCCTTCGCGAAGGTGTCGCGCATGTCCTCCGACACCTTGCCCGCGGCGACGAGCGCCCCGAGCAGCTCCTTGATGGCGTCGTCGCGCTTGGTCGCGACGAGGTTCGGGACGATGGCCTTCTCAACGACGAGTTCTCGAAGCTTCATGGGTCGGCTCAGTGGTTGTGCTTGTGGTCGCGCATGCGCGCCTTGTGTTCGCTCAGCTGGCGCGCCTCGCGGTCGATGGCGAGGTCGATCGCGGCGTAGAGGTCGGCGTCGCGGTAGTTCACGATGAAGTCCTCGTGATGCTCGACATCCACGATGAACTCGACATGGAAACCGTTGTTCTCCTTCTCGATGACGCAGTCGATCGACTGCACCTTGTCGAAGTAGCGCACGAGCCGCTCGCACTTCTTCGCGACATAGTCGTGGATCGGCTGGGTGATCTCGATGTGCTTGCCCTTGACATTGATCTGCATGGTGTTTCCTTTCGCCGTAAGTCACCCGACCTGCGAGCGGCCCCCGGTGGCCGTCGCGGAATCCCGTCCACGGGCGGGGTTGCCGTCGGGAACGACGACACCCGCCGACACAAGGTAGCGAAGCGCCTCGTCGATGCTCATATCGACATCGCGCACATCCGACTTCGGAACCGTGACCGTCCAGCCGGTGAACGGCGTCGGGGAGCTCGGCATGAACACCGTGACCGACTCGCCCACCGCCTTCGCCACGGGGCCCGCGGCGTCGCCCGTCACGAGGCCCATCGACCAGATTCCTGGGCGCGGATACTCGATGAGCACCACGCGGTTGAAGCTCATCTTCTTCTGACCACCGCCGAACAGGAATTCGACGATCTGCTTGAGCGCGGGGTACACCTGGCGGATGCCCGGCAGCGCCACGAGGCCCGACTCGAAGAGCGCCAGCAGCCTTCGGCCGAGGTAGCCGCCGACAAGTCGCCCGAGGAAGTAGATCGCGACCATCGCGAGCGCGAGCCCCGTCAGGTCGAGGTACCAGCGGGCTCCCCACCAGGAGTCGACATTGGTCCGAACCAGCCGCCAGCGGGCCGATTCCTCGGTCTCGTTCAGCCGCAGTCGGGCCGCACGCGCCTGCTCGGTCGCGAGCTCCTCGTCGGTCGGAATGAACTGCTGCAGCGGTGCGCCGTCGGCGATGGCCGAGACGCCGAGCCGCAGGCCCGCGTTGATCGGCCCCGCGATGTTGGAATCGATGAAGCGGAACGCGGCCACGAGAAGCCACAGCGTGAGCACGCTCGGCAGGATCACGCCGAGGCCGCGCAGGAAGAACCGCGAGGTCTTCGATCGCTTCTGGGGCTGCGGGTTGTCTCGATCGGTTCCGTTCGACATCGGAGTCGGAGTGTAGGTCCTTGCGCCCTCCGCGTGGGCAGGGGAAACGCCGAGCGCGCGGTCAGCCTCCGAGCGGACGCAGCTCGACCTCGACGGCCTGCTCGACGCCGTCGCGTCGGAAGCGCACGGTCACGCGGTCGCCCGCCTTGTGTCGCGCGACGGCCAGCTGCAGTTCGTCTCGGTTGCGCACGGGCAGTCCGCCGACTTCGACGATCACATCGCCGACGCGCACGCCCGCCGCGCGCGCCGCAGAACGCAGCGCGAACGACCGCACCTTCGCGCCGTCGCCCGCCTCCTCGGCCGTGATGCCGAGCGATCCGTCGCCCTGCGAGACGCGGTCGTCGACGGCGCCGCGCTCCTCCATCCACTTCTTCCAGCGGTCCTCGACCTTGGCGAGCGGCAGCCCGAACGCCCGCTCGATCGCGCTCGTCCCGTCGGGGTCGTCGCGCGAGGTCTCGCCGAGCGCCTTGTAGAACGCCTCGAGCTTCCGCTGGCTCGCCATGAACTCGAAGATCGAGCGGACCTGCGGGTACATGCGCTCGGCGTCCGACATGAACGCGGTGTCCGAAAGCCCCGCCAGCTCGCGCCACGGCTTCGCGGTCTTCGACATCACCTGCCGCCGCGCGATGTTGAATCGGATGTTCGGGTGGAACTCGACCGTTCCATCGTCGCGGATCGTGTAGTCCTCGTACAGGCTCGCAAGCCCCTCCTGGATCCAGATCGGATGCCGCTGCCCCGTGCGCTCCATGTGCGCGAAATGCATGAGGTGCACGAACTCATGCTGCAGGCTCTGGCCCGTGTCGCGCGCGATCAGGCGGCGGTCCTTGTGGAAGTAGACGCCGCGCACCTCGGGGCGGTCGAAATAGCGCGACGCGTGCTCGGGGCGCACGATGGCGACCAGCACGCGGTCGTCGGGCGCCTTGGCAAAGTAGGCCTTCACGAGGTGCGCCTCGAGCTCGGCCAGCGTCGCCTTCATGCGCTCGTGCGCCGAGGGCTCGAGGAAGGTTGCGAACACGAGCCCGTCGCGCGCCTCGTCCTCGTAGCGGTAGGTGTCGCCATGCTCCTTGCGCCAGACCTCGAGCGGGTCGGGGCGCGTGCGGCCGCGCGGTGCGGCGGGCGCCGCGCGGCGTTCGAGCCGTTCGCGCGCCTCCATGATCGCCTCGTAGGTCCGCGATGCGCGGATGGGCTCGAGGTCCTCGTCCGCCTCCATGTGGTCGAAGTCGCGGAAGCCGCACTCGACCGCCTCCTTCAGGCGCTTCTCGGCCTCCGCAAGACGGCCGAGCTGCGCGAGCACGCAGGCGTGGTTGTAGCGGAGCTCGGGGCTGCGGTCGCCTTCGCCGATGCGTGCCGCGATCAGCGAGTCCGCGTTCGTCCAGTCGCGGGCGGCAAGCGCGCGCTCGAGCGCGTCGGCGCGGGTACTGGAGGCGCAGATCCACGCCGCAAGCACGGCGACGATCGGAAGGAGTGCGGTTCGCAGTCGGCTCATCGGAGGCTCGGCGCGGTTTCCCGAGGCAAGGTACGCAGGCGATGCGCGATCGCCGCGGGAAATGCCTCGAGTTCGAGCGCAAACACGCGCTCGGCCAGCGATTCGGGCGTGTCGCCCGCGAGCACGGGGCATCGGCGCTCGAGCACGGTCGCCCCATGGTCGTACTCCTCATCGACCTCGTGCACGGTGCACCCAGACTCGCGCTCGCCCGCGGCCAGGACCGCGCGATGCACATGCAGCCCGTACATGCCCGTGCCGCCGAACCGCGGAAGGAGGCCTGGATGGATGTTCAGCGTGCGGCCGCGCCAGCGCTCACCCACGCGGAACTTGCGCAGGTAGCCCGCAAGACACACGAGGTCCGTTCCTGCGTGCGCGAGCACCGCGTCGATGCGGCCGTCGAGGTCGGCTCCCGCGGGCAGCACCGCCACGCGCAGCCCCTCGGCGCGCAGGCGTGCGACGGCGGGCGCTTCCTCGCGATGCGCCAGCACCAGCGCGACCTCTGCATCGAGCGCGCCCGTTCGGCACGCCACGGCGATGTTCGCGGCCGTACGCCCGCCGCCCGAGACGAGGATGGCGATGCGGGCGCGGCTCATGCCTTCTGCGAGGGCGAATCGCGGAATGGGATCGCCCGCCCCTCGGCGTCGACCGCGACCATGGTCAGCTGCGCCTCGGTCACATGCACCCAGGTGCCGTCGAGCCGCTCGGCGTCGACGATGACCTGCACCGCGACCGAGGTGCGGCCGAGGCGGATCGTGCGCGTCTTGAACTCGACCACCTCGCCGACATGCACGGGTGCCTTGAAGTCGACGCGGTCGACCGACGCGGTGACCCAGCGGTGCAGCCCGTGCCTGCGCGCCTCGATGTACCCCGCCTGGTCGACATGGGCCAGGATGATGCCGCCGAACACGGTTCCCTGGTGGTTGGTGTCGCGCGGCATCATGAGCGCGCGGAGCGCGAGCCGCGGGTCGCCGACAGGGGGAAACGAGGACATGTCGGGATCGTACCTGACCCCGCCTGCCGTGCTGCAGGGGGGTGTCCGCGCAAGCCGATGACACGCGCGTGCCGCGGGCGACCGTCATCATCCCGAACTTCAACAACGGCCGCGCAAGCTCGCGCGACGGCACGCGCGACTTCCTCGGCGACCTGCTCGCGAACCTCGAGGCGACCCTCGCCGACGATCCGACCGACCTCGAGATCGTGGTCGCCGACGATGGATCGACCGACGACAGCCTCGAGACTGCGCGCGCGTGGTCGCGCCGCGCGTGGCCTGCCGGTTCGCCGCGGGCGGGGCGGCCGTTCCTGCGGCTCGTCGAGTTGCCGCATTCGGGCGTGCTGTCCAAGGTCCTCAACGAGCTGCATCGCCGCACCGAGGGCGAGTTCGTGTGCAGGCTCGACGGCGACATCCTGATCGACACGCCTCGCTGGGTCGCCGAGTGCGTCGCGCTGCTCGACCGCCACCCCGACGCGGCGGTGGTCACTGGTCTCCAGAAGCTGCCCGATGGCCGCGTGCATGCGTTCGGCGACGCCATCCTCAGCCCTCTTGGCTACCACCACCTCGGGCAGGGCGCCCGCGAGGAGGACCTACCCGAGGAGATCGAGATCGAGCACGCGATGGGCTGCTTCCACGCCTCGCGCCGCGCCGCGATCGCGGCCGTGGGAGGCTACGACGAGCGTGTGCTGCGCGGACAGACCGAGGAACTCGCGATGCGCCTCAACCTCGCGGGCTACGGCGCCCATGCGACGCGGCGCGTCGTGTTTCGTCATTTCCATGCCGAACGGCACTGGCGGCCCAATACGGCAGACACGGGCGAGGGCCTTCGCCGCAGCCTCGCGCAGTTTCAGGGAAAGTGGGGGTGCGATCGGCTCGCGCCCGACCTTGCCGAGGTCTGGAACCGCTGGAAGGGCACGCCGCTCGTCGAGCGCGCCCGCATCGCGGGACCGCGGCCCTGGGTCCCTGAAGAGACCGAAGACTTGCCCGCGGGCGAAGAATGGAGCAGGTTTACCTCCGACCCTTCGCTGCAGCGCAACATCGCGGCAGAAATGGATGCGATTTCACGAGTGCCCGGCCCTGTGGCGGTGCTCGGCGCGCGCAGCGGCCTCGCGTCGTTCCTTGCGGCGCGCGGAGGCGCGCATGTGCACGCCTGCGAGGAAGAAAGGCGCTCCGTCGATGCAGGCAACGCGATTCGCGAAACAACGAATGTCGAACTGCAACATTTCCGTTTCTCGTTCGTACAAGACCTGAGTTCGACCGGGTTCGCAACCGGTGCATTTCGAGCGGTTGCCCTGCTTGACAGCATCGAGCGATATTGGAATCCTGTCAGCCTACTGAGGGAATCGAGGCGCCTGCTCGCGCATCAAGGGATCCTTGTCGTAAGGACCCGTGCACGGGCAGCGGCGCTCGAGAGCCGTGGGAAAGCGCTGCATCCATTTGCAGCGCACGAACTTCTGCAGATCGTGCGACATGTGGGCGGCCTCGAGCCGCTCGGACCTCCTTCGACCGACGGCACTGGTCGCTGGGTCCTCGTCGCGCGCGCTGCAGATTCGGCGGCTCACTCGTTGCACTTTGGCGCGTAGTCGATCAGCCTCGCGCCGCTCTGCAGGTTCCTCGCGTGCCTACTCTCGCACAGTCCGCCGTTCGTCCAACATGTCCATCACCCGTGCGCCCGTCTGGCAGGCGGTGCGCCTTCCGCTGCGCATGCGCATCTTCGAGACGGCCCGCCGTCTCGGAGAGTGCTCCGTCACGGAGCTCGCCCAAGCCGTCGGCCTGAACCGAACCGCGCTCTACTTCCACCTGCGCCATCTCGAGCGCGCAGGCCTGCTGACCTCGCGCGCGGGTGAGCCCACGCCTGGCCGTCGCGGAAAGCGCCCTCGCTACTACCGCGTCACCACGCAGGAGATCGTCTTCCCGATCGAAGGCGACTCGAAGCGTGATGCGCAGCGCGTCTCCGAGTTCCTGCGGCCGTGGACGGCCGAGAGCCGTGCGGTCGCGCTCGACGCGAAGACGCCTGGCGGCGTCGCCGCGCGCAAGGTGGTGCTCCACTGGGAGAACTTCACCGAGGACGAGATCGCCCGCCTGCGCTCGCTGTGCGGTGAGATCGAGGAAGTCGCGCGCCGCGCGCGCAACCGCGCGAACAGCACGCGCAAGGCTCCGTCGGCCAACTTCCATGTGGGCCTCGTGATGTCGCCTGTCGACGGGCACGCGATGCCCGGGCCCGAGATCCGGTTCAAGTCTCGCTGACGCGGGGCTTTCATGAACGAGCATTCGCGCGCGGGCGGCCCTCGGGCCGCCCGCGCCGTGCTTTCATACGGCTCGTCACGCCCGTGCCGCGAGCATCGGCTTCAGCCAGCGGCCCGTCCAGCTCGACTTCGACTTCGCCACCTGCTCGGGGGTGCCCGCGGCCACGATCGTTCCGCCGCGGTCGCCGCCCTCGGGCCCGAGGTCGACGATCCAGTCGGCGCACTTCACCACATCGAGGTTGTGCTCGATCACGACCAGCGTGTGGCCCTTGTCGGCCAGGCGCTGGAGCACCGAGAGCAGCTTCGCTACATCGGCGAAGTGCAGGCCCGTGGTCGGCTCGTCGAGCACATAGAGCGTGGGCGCGTCGGTGGCGTTGCCGAGCTCGGTCGCGAGCTTCACGCGCTGCGCCTCGCCGCCCGAGAGCGTGGTCGACGCCTGCCCGAGCTGCACATACCCGAGACCGACCTCGCGCAGGCAGTCGAGCATGCGGTGGATCTTCGGGTGCGCGTCGAAGAACCCGAGCGCGTCCTCGACGGTCGCGTCGAGCACATCGCTGATGGTCCTTCCGCGGTAGCGGATCTCGAGCGTCTCGCGCGAGTAGCGCTTGCCCTTGCACACCTCGCACGCGACGAACACATCGGGCAGGAAGTGCATCTCGATCTTCTTCACGCCCTGGCCCTGGCACGCCTCGCAGCGGCCGCCCTTCACATTGAACGAGAAGCGCCCCGGCTCGTATCCGCGGATCTTCGCCTCGGGCACGAGCGACCAGATGCGGCGGATCTCGTCGAAGATGCCCGTGTAGGTCGCGGGGTTCGAGCGCGGCGTGCGACCGATGGGCGACTGGTCGACCTCGACCACGCGCGCGATCTCGCCGAGGCCCGTCACGCGCGCATGCGCCGCGGGGTTCGTCTTCTCGCCGAGCACATGGCGCTGCGCCGCCTTGAGCAGGATCTCGTTGACGAGCGTCGACTTCCCCGAGCCCGACACGCCCGTCACGCACACGAGCCCGCCGAGCGGAAAGGCGACATCGATCGCCTGCAGGTTGTTCGCCTTCGCGCCCTTCACGACGACCGCGCGCGACTCGCTCATCGCGCGTCGCTTGCGCGGCACCTCGACGCGCTTGCGCCCCGAGAGGTACTCGCCCGTCAGGCTCGTTGGATGCGCGGCGATCGCCTTCAGGTCGCCCTCGGCGACCACGGTGCCTCCGTGACGCCCAGGGCCCGGACCGATGTCGAGGATCCAGTCGGCCGCGCGCATCATGTCCTCGTCGTGCTCGACCACGAGCACGGTGTTCCCGATGTCGGCGAGGCGCCGCAGCGTCGCGATCAGCCTGTCGTTGTCGCGCTGATGAAGGCCGATGGTCGGCTCGTCGAGCACATAGCACACGCCCACGAGCCCGCTGCCGACCTGCGTCGCCAGGCGGATGCGCTGCGCCTCGCCGCCCGAAAGCGTCGAGCTCGTGCGGTCGAGCGAGAGGTACTCGAGCCCGACCGACGCGAGGAAGCCGAGGCGCGCCTCGATCTCCTTCATGATCGGCGCGGCGATCTGCCGCTGCTCGCGCGTGAGTTCGAGCGACTGCGCGAACGCGAGCGCGCGCGAGACGGTCATGGCCGCCACATCGGCGATCGAGAGCCCGAGCGTGCCGCTCCTGAGCTTCACCGCGAGCGCCTCGGTGCGCAGGCGTCGCCCCGCGCACGCGGGGCAGGGCGCCTGGCTCATGTACGCCATCAGGCGTTCCTTCACGGCCTCGCTCTCGGTCTCGGTGGCGCGGCGCTTGAGGTGCGGAAGCACGCCCTCCCACTCGAAGTCGACCTTCACGCCGTCGGCCTCGGAGCCCCACATCAGCGCCGTGCGGAGCTTCGCGGGCACCTTGTCGTAGGGCGCGTCGAGGTCGACGCCCGCGTGCGCCGCGAAGCTGCGCAGCTGCCGCGCGTACCAGATGTTCATGCGCCGGCCGTTGCGCCGCCACGGATGGATCGCCTCGCGCAGCGGCTTCGTGCGGTCGGGCACGCACAGGTCCTCGTCGAACTCGTTCACCGTGCCAAGGCCCGCGCACGCTGGGCACGCACCCTGCGGCGAGTTGAAGCTGAAGAGCCGCGGCTCGAGCTCGTCGAGCGCGCACTCGGGGTGGTCGGGGCACGCGAACTTCTCGCTGAAGCGGTGCTCGTCCCACGCGTCGCGCGACGACTCCGACTCGATGAGGACGACGAGCGAGCCCTCGGCGAGCTTGAGCGCGGTCTCGACGCTCTCGGCGATCCGCTGGCGCGACGGCTCGTCGAGCCCGATGCGGTCGACCACCGCGTCGATGTCGTTCTTCTCGTAGCGGCCGAAACCAAGCGGATTCTCGCCGCCCGACTTCAGCACCTCGCGCAGGTCGACGACCTTGCCGTTCGCGCGCGCGCGCACGAGTCCCTGCTTCTGCAGGCCCTCGAGCACCTCGCGGTGGAAGCCCTTCTTCGCGCGCACGACGGGCGCGCACAGCATCGCGCGGCGCCCCGCGAACTTCGTGAGAAGCGTCTCGACGATCTGGCTCGCGCTCGACGCGCTGATCTCCTTGCCGCAGCAGCGGGGGGTCTTGCCCTTGCCCGCGGGCTCGACATGCCAGCAGGTCGGCGTGCCGCAGCGCGCGTACAGCAGTCGCAGGTAGTCCCAGATCTCCGTCGTCGTGGCCACGATCGAGCGCGGGCTGTGGCCGCCCGATCGCTGCTCGATCGCGATCGTCGGAGGAAGTCCCTCGATCGCCTCGACATTCGGCTTCTGCATCTGGTCGAGGAACTGGCGTGCGTACGCGGAGAGCGACTCCATGTACTTGCGCTGCCCCTCGGCGAAGATCGTGTCGAACGCGAGCGAGCTCTTGCCGCTGCCCGAGACGCCCGTGATCACGACCAGCTTGTCGCGCGGGATCTCGACCGAGAGGTCCTTCAGGTTGTGTTCCCGCGCGCTTCGCACGCGGATGGACTTCTCGGGCGTAGGCATAGGGGGACAATGATAGGACGCGCCGAGGGCGCCTCGAGGCCACGAATCCGAGCGTTGGACAGGTCTCGCGGTCGTTCGCGGCCGCGAAATGGAACAATTGAAGGCGTTTTTGCGACCGAACCCTCGGACGAGCCGAAAGTCCCGCTAGGTATTCCCTTCATGACCCCGAGCCAGCTCGCATCCACCACCCCGAAGTCGCAGGTCCCCGCGGCCCGCACGACGGTGGTCATTCGCGTGGGCGACGCGCTGGTCGAGGTCGAGAAGTCGATTCCCGACGCGGCCAGTTCGAATGATGGCCCGTGTACCCAGCCCCTGCCGCGCCTTCGTGATGGAAAGACGCTGCCGGGGCCAAGCGAGTGGCGTTCGCTCGAGGCGCATGCCGCGCGACTTCGACTGCGTGGCAGCGGTGGCGGGCTCGGCGCCTGAGCGATCGCAAACCTGAAGCGTGACGGCCGCATGCGCGGCCTTCGTTGTTTTTCGTGCGCGCGACTTTCCGCGGGCTTCGCCCCGCGTCAGCGTCGCTTGCCGCGCCTGCCCGCGCGCGTGCCTGGCATGCCCGCCTTCGAGGGCCGCCGCTCGCCGCCGTCCGACTTCGGCCGCGCCGCCGCGGGCAGCGACTTCAGCTTCGCGATCTCGTCGCGCAGCCGCGCGGCCTTCTCGAACTCGAGACGCTCGGCGGCCTCCATCATCTCGGCCTGCATCTGCCCGACGAGCGCCTCGCGGTCGAACTCCTCGTCGTCGTCGTCGTCCTGCATGCCCGCGGCGCGCTTCGCGGTGCGGTGCGCGGCGAGCTCGAGCTCGATGCCGCGTCGAATCGCCTTCTCGATCGTCTTCGGCACGATGCCGTGCTCCGCGTTGTACGCGAGCTGCTTGCGTCGGCGCCGCTCGACCTCGTCGATCGCCTTCTGCATCTCCTCGGTCATCTCGTCGGCATAGAGGATGGCCATGGAGTTCGCGTTGCGAGCCGCGCGGCCCATCGTCTGGATCAGGCTCGACTGGCTGCGCAGGAAGCCCTGCTTGTCGGCGTCGAGGATGCACACGAGCGACACCTCGGGCAGGTCGAGGCCCTCGCGCAGGAGATTGACGCCCACGAGCACATCGAACGCGCCCTCGCGCAGGTCGCGCAGGAGCTCGAGCCGCTCGAGCGTCTCGATCTCGCTGTGCAGATAGCGCACGCGCACGCCCTCGCGGTGGAGGTACGCGGTGAGGTCCTCGCACAGGCGCTTGGTGAGCGCGGTGACCAGCGTGCGCTCGCCCTTCTCGGCGCGCGCACGCGCCTCCTTCAGGAGATCGGGCACCTGCGTGCGCGCGGGGCGCACCTCGATCGGCGGGTCGACGAGGCCCGTCGGACGGATGACCTGCTCGGCCACCAGGCCGCCCGCCTGCTCGAGTTCCCACGGGCCCGGCGTGGCGCTGACGAGCACCGTCTGCGGCACGAGCTCGCAGAACTCCTCGAACTTGAGCGGCCTGTTGTCGAGCGCGCTCGGCAGGCGGAAGCCGTGGTCGACGAGCGTCTGCTTGCGCGCGCGGTCGCCGAAGTACATGCCGCGGATCTGCGGAATCGTGACATGGCACTCGTCGATGATCACGAGCCAGTCGTCGGCGCCGTCGCCGCCGGGGGCCTCGCGGAAGTAGTCGAGCAGCGTCCATGCGCGCGCGCCCGCGGGCCGGCCGTCGAAGTGGCGCGAGTAGTTCTCGATGCCGTTGCAGAAGCCCGTCTCCTCGAGCATCTCGAGGTCGTGGCGCGTGCGCGCGAGCAGCCGCTGCGCCTCGAGCAGCTTGCCCTCGCCGCGCAGCCCGGCCACGCGCGCGTCGAGCTCCGCACGGATCGACGCGATCGCGGCCGCCTTCTGCTCCTCGGGCATCACATAGTGCACCGCGGGGAAGATGAAGGTCTTCGACTCCTCGGCGAGCAGCTCGCCCGTCGTCGGGTCGAACAGCTGGATGGCGTCGATCTCGTCGCCGAAGAGGTCGAGGCGGATCGCGTACTGCTCGTACGCGGGGTAGACCTCGATGCAGTCGCCGCGCACGCGGAAGTTGCCGCGCGCGGGCGCGGTCTCGTTGCGCGAGTACTGCATCGCCGAAAGCCCGAGCAGGAACTGCCTGCGGTCGAGCCGCATGCCGCGCTCGACCATGAGCGTCTTGTTGCGGTACTCGGTGGGCGAACCGAGGCCGTAGAGGCACGACACGCTCGATACCACGATGGTGTCGCGGCGCGAGAGCAGGTGGCTGGTCGCCGCGAGGCGCAGCCGGTCGAGGTCGGCGTTGCGCGACGCGTCCTTCTCGATGTAGATGTCGCGCTGCGGGATGTACGCCTCGGGCTGGTAGTAGTCGTAGTAGCTCACGAAGTAGCTCACCGCGTTCTTCGGGAAGAGCTCCTTCATCTCCTCGTAGAGCTGCGCGGCGAGGGTCTTGTTGTGCGAGATGATCAGCGTCGGGCGGTTCGCGCGGTTGATGACATTCGCCATCGTGAATGTCTTGCCCGTGCCCGTCGCGCCGAGCAGCACCTGGTGGCGGCGACCTTCCTCGAGGCCCGTCGAGAGCTCCTCGATCGCCTGCGGCTGGTCGCCCATCGGCTTGAAGGGGCTCTGGAGGATGAACGGCGTGTCGGGCATCTCGTGCGAAGCCTACGCGTTCGCGAGGAGTTCGCGCGCGGGGCGGCGCACGAGCCGCACGACGGCGGGGAGCGCCGCGAGGAGCGCCGCCGCCACGACGACCGCCGCGCCCGCCGCCATCGCGCCGAAGGGGATGACCCACTCGAGGCGCAGGCCCGCGAAGTCGCGGTAGAGCGCCACGCCCATCCACGCGCGCTGGAGGCCGAGCGCGGAGCCCGTGACGACGGCGCCGAGGGCCATCACCACCGTCTCGCCGAGAACGAGCCCGATCAGGACTCGCGGCGACGCGCCGACCGCGCGCAGCACGCCGAACTCGCGCATGCGCGCCGAGATTCCCGCGGCCACCACGCTGCCCACGCCGATGCATGCGAGGCAGAGCGCCGCGAACGCGACCGTCGCCGTCACGCCGAGCACGATGCCGCCGGTGGGCGCGTCGCGCAGCTTCATCTGCATGATGTAGGCGTCGCGCGTGTCGAAGTGCCGCTCGACCGCGCGGAAGTCCATGAAGACGCAGCTCACGGCCTGCTCCATGTAGATCTGCCGCATGCCGAAGGTCTGTGTCGCCATGTCGAGGCCCGCGGCGGTGACGACGCCCACGATCTCGAACTCCGCTTCGTTCGACCCCGACCCGAGCCTGAGCCGCGACCCGACGCCGAGCCCGCGCGCGACCAGAAACTCGGGCGCGACGAGCACCGCGTCGCCCTGCTCGAGCCGCGGCACCGCGGTCGCGGGGTCGCCCTGGAGCCAGTCGAGCCTGTTCATCTCGAGGAACGGCCGCGGCTCGAAGCCGACGCACACCACATTCGCAGGACCCATGCCCTCGATGCCGAAGACCTGCTCGCCCGCGAGCTTGAGCGGCAGGTAGCCGATCGGCAGCGCCTGCGCGACGCCGTCGAGCGCCTTGATGCGCGCCTGGTCGTCGGGCGAGAGCCCCGAGGTGCAGAAGACGAATCCGTCGGCGAATCGCACGCGCTCGCGCAGGTCGCGGATGATCGCGTCGCCGTTCGAGCGCGTGCTGACGAGGATCGACACCGCGACCATGAGCGCGCCCGCGGTGAATCCGAGGCGCCACGGCATGCGCGACACGCTTCCCGAGAGCATGCCGCGCGGAATCGCGAGCAGGCGCTCGAGCACGGGCGAGGCGACGCGCGAGACGGCCAGCGTCGCGGGCACCGAGAGCAGGAACCACGCGATGTGGATCAGCGGCAGCCCGAGCATGGCGTAGAGCCAGAAGCGCGTATTGCGATCCTCGGGCGCGAGCATCGCGGCCCACGCGGCGATGAGCGCGAGCGCCGCGAGCGACGCATGCAGCACGGCGCGGCGCGACGGCTGCCGCGCGCGGATCGCGAGCGCCTCGAGCGGCGAGATGCGCGCCGCCCGCACCGCTGGGAAGAGGGC
>JAJTGK010000076.1 GCA_021297815.1 Planctomycetaceae bacterium | reverse complement strand
TGACGACGGTCGGACCCGGGTCGACGAGGAAGATCTTCGAGTCCTCGGGCCCCATGAGCTCGACGAGCTCGTCGTGCACGATGCCGACGAGCTCCTGCCCCGGCTTGAGGCTCTTGGTCACCTCGCGCCCGACCGACTTCTGCATCACGCTCTCGCAGAAGCGGGTGGCCACGCCCTGCTCGACATCGGCCTCGAGAAGTGCCGTTCGGATCTCGGCAAGCGCCTCGCGGACATTGGTCTCGGTGATGGCGCCACGCCCCGACAGCGATCGGAAGGCGGAGGACAGTCGGTCGGTCAGGCTCTCGAACATGGCCGCGAGTATAGGGTGACTCGCCCGCGCGCCGCGCGCCGAATGCGCCGTCAGAGCGGCCGCACCGCCCGCATGTCGTGCTTCTGCTCGAGCACGCTGCGGAGGTTGCAGAGGTACCAGCGCCAGCTTTCGGCGCTGTCGGCCATGAAGATCAGTGCGTCGGCGTCGGCGGGGAAGGGGCCGTGGCGCAGGATCACGCGGGCGCCCGCGGTGCCGTCGCCGCGCTCGGCGAGCGGGGTGACGGTGACCTCGACGGGGATGGGCGTGTCGTCGATCGGGTTCGGGAACCACTCGAAGCGGATGCGGGCGTGGCCGTCGAGCGCGAGGTCGGCGTCGTGGTCGAGCACCTTGAGCTCGGTCGAGTGCTGCCAGTCGCGGTCCCACGAGATGGCGAGGGTGCTGCCCGCGCCGCCCTCGAATTCGCAGGCGACGGCGAGCCAGCGGCAGAAGCCCGTGGCGTTCGCGATGCACGACGCCACATCGGCGGGCGAGGCGTGAATCGTCTCCTTGAGCGTGACCCAGACGCCGTCGTCTTCGCGGCCGACCATCAGCGTGGCGCTCCCGACGGCGGCAGGATCTCGACGAGGCGGCGGTCGAGCGAGCCGCGCGAGTGGACCTCGTGCCGACCGCTCGCGGCCGCAAGGCGTGCCTGCGCCGCGCGCAGCTTGTCGGCCTGCAGGTGGCCCGCGAAGGCGTACACGCTCAGGTTCGGGTGGCCGAGCGCCGCGTCGATCAGGTCTTCGGCCGATTCACCCTCGGCGAGGTCGGCCTCGAGGTCGACGAAGTAGTGCGTGGCGAACGGCGCGTGCTGCGCCAGCGCCGTGCGGTTGCGGACGCCCTGGCCACGCAGCCCCGCGTGCTTGGCGGCGCCGAGGATCTTGCCGCCGAACATGAGGTCGCTCGTGAAGAGGATCATCGCGCCGCCCCCGCGGATTCGGCGGCACCGAGCGAGAGGGGCGACGGCTTCAGTTCGTGCTCGACAAGCGTCGCGTACGACTCGCGCGCGCGAACGACTTCGGCGGTCGACCCAGACACCAGCACCTCGGCGGGAAGCGGCGAGCTGTTGTAGCGGCTCGCCATGCTCATGCCGTATGCGCCCGCGGTGAAGACCGCAAGCAGGTCGCCGCGCGCCACCGAGGCGGGCAGCAGCCGGTCGAGCGCCAGGAAGTCGCCCGTCTCGCAGAGCGGGCCGACGATGTCGTGCGTGACAGTTCCCGAGAGCCCCGGGTCGAGCGCGCGCCGCGCGGGCGTCATGTCGCGGCCGGGCGCCACGGGCCAGATGAAGTGGAAGCTGCCGTAGTGCGACGGGCGCAGCAAGGCGTTCATGCCCGCGTCGCAGATCACGAATCGCTTCTCGCCCGAGGTCTTCGTGTAGAGGCACTTCACGACCAGGATGCCCGCGTTGGCGACGATCGTGCGCCCCGGCTCGAGCACGAAGCGAATGCCTCGGTCGTACAGCGGCTTCGCCAGCGGAACGATCGCCTCGGCG
Organism: Planctomycetaceae bacterium; assembly: GCA_021297815.1. GTDB lineage: Bacteria > Planctomycetota > Phycisphaerae > Phycisphaerales > SM1A02 > QWPT01. The sequence continues at coordinate 9,608 of JAJTGK010000076.1, read as the reverse complement.
TACTTCGCGAGCGCGGGCGACTGCGCGCTCTCGTAGTCGGCGCCGAAACCGCCGCCGAGGTCGATCGAGCGGATCTCGAATCCGTCGCGCGCAAGATCGGCGACGAGCGCCACCGTCTTCTCGAGCGCCTCGCGGTAGGGATCGACCGTGTAGATCGGCGAACCGATGTGGAGGTGCAGCCCCTCGAGCCGCGCATGGGCATCGCGACCGTACGCCGCGAAGAACCGCCGCGCCCGCTCGAGGTCGACGCCGAACTTCGTCTCCTTCTTGCCGGTCGAGGTGTAGCGGTGGGTCTTCGGATCGACATCGGGGTTGATGCGCAGCGCGACGCCCACCGACGCGCCGAGCGACCGCGCGATGCGCGCGATGTTCTCGAACTCCTCCTCGCTCTCGCAGTTGAAGAGGCCGATGCCCTCGCGGATCGCGTAGGCGATCTCGGTGTCGGTCTTGCCCACGCCCGCATACACGCAGCGCGAGGCCTCGACGCCCGCCGCGCGCGCGCGGAAGAGTTCGCCCCCCGACACGACATCCATGCCCGCGCCGCGCTCGCGCAGGACGCGCAGCACGCCGAGGTTTCCGCAGCTCTTCACCGAGTAGCAGATGAGCGGATCGATGGGCGCGAACGCCGCGCGCAGGCGGTCGAAGTGGTCCTCGAGGGTCGCGCGCGAGTAGATGTAGCAGGGGGTGCCCGCCTGCTCGGCGATGGCACGCACGGGCACGCTTTCGACGAACAGCTCGCCGTCACGGTATGCGAAGGAGTCCATTCCCCGATGCTATCAGGGTTCCGCCGCACCAGACGCGGGCGGCTTTCCCGTGTTCGCGGCGTCGGAAGCCTCGGGGTCGGGGTTGCGCCACGACTGCAGCAGCCATCCCGCGAGCGAGAGCGCAAGCCAGAGGAGCAGCCATCCGACGGGCGAGATCGGTTCCGCAAGTCGGTCGACATGTCGCGCGAGGAACGGCAGCGCGCCGACCATGGCGAACATCGAGCCGACGAGGCTTGTGAGAAGCGCCGCCGCCGACTGCGGCAGCCAGACGCCGAGCACGAAGCCCACGAACCCGCCTCCCGCCGCGGCGGCGCGGAAGAGCGTGCGCACCTGCTCGGGCTCGGCGTGCCAGCGCGCGTCGGCCCATGCGGCCAACGGGCGCACGATGCCAGGCGTGCGCTCGATGGTCGCTTCGCGCGCGGCGATGTCGGCGAGCGAAACCTCGGCGGGCGGCGCGTCGGTGGGCAGGCGGGCGTCGATGAAGCCAGCCTCGACGCCCATCGCGGCCACGATGGCGCAGAAGAACGCGGCGATCGCGCCCGTGGCGGCACCGAGCACGACCCGCCATGCGATGGCCGCGAGCAGCACGCCGCACGCCGTGCCGAGCACGGTGAGCAGGAAACCGTTCATCGTCGGCAGGAACGGGCCGAGCGCGGGGACCGCAAGCAGGGCGCTGGCGAGGACGATCGTGACGACCAGCACGGGCTTCAGCAGCACCCTACCCGCGACAAGGAGCAGCGCGCCGCCAAGGAAGAGAACGAGCGCCGGCGCGAGGCTTGCGACAGGAATCTGCTGGATCTGCACCGCGAGCGATTCGAGCGTTCCTTCGCCCGTCGCGGCATCGGCCCCGGCCTGCGCCAACGCAAGCGGAAACACGGGCGGAGCGGGGGCCACTGCGGCGAATTCCATGGTCTGGCGGCGCGTTCGAGGGGTTTCGGCCGAAGGTTTGCCTGATGGAGGGGCCGTTCCCTGCCGATAGGACCATATCGGCCCCTCGCCGCATGAACAGGAAAGATCGTCCCCCGTGACCGCGCCCGCTCCGAGAACCGACGCCCCGAGGTCCCTTGCGGAACTGCGCACGCTCATCGACTCGGTCGACGAGCGGCTGGTGGCGCTCTTGGCCGAGCGCGCGGGCCTGGTCGTCGAGGTGGGCCACGCGAAGCGCCATGAGAATGTCCCGATCTACGCGCCGAGCCGCGAGCGCGCCGTCATCGAACGCGCCGTCGCGCGCAACCCGGGCCCGCTGACCGCGCGCACCATCGAAGCGGTCTTCCGCGAGATCATGTCGGGTTCGTTCGCGCTCGAGCGGCCGCTGCGTGTCGCGTGCCTCGGCCCCGAGGGCAGCTTCAGCCACATGGCGACCGCGCGCCACTTCGGCGCGAGCGTCGAGAGTTCGTTCGTGCCCTCGATCGAGGATGTCGTGATCGAGGTCGCCGCGGGCCGCTGCGACCACGGGCTCGTGCCGTACGAGAACTCGAGCATGGGCTCGATCCATGAGACGCTCGACGCGCTCGTGGCGCACTCCGTGTCGATTCGGGCCGAGACGATGGTGGCGGTGCGCCTCGCGCTCCTGGCCAACTGCGCGCCCGCCGAGATCCGCCGCGTGTACTCGAAGCCCCAGGCGTTCGGGCAGTGCCGCCAGTGGTTGGCGCGCGTCCTGCCGCAGGCGGAGCTCGTGCCTGAATCGAGTACGAGCGCCGCGGTGCTGCGCGCGCGCGGCGAGGCCGGCTCGGCCGCGGTCGCGTCGGCGTTCGCAGGCGAACTGCACGGCGTGCGCACGCTCTTCGACGGGATCGAGGACCGCGCGGGCAATGTCACGCGATTCCTCGTGATCGGGCGCGAGCCCGTGCCGTCGACGGGCAGCGACAAGTCGACCATGTGGTTCGCCCTCTCCGACCGCGCAGGTGCGCTCGTCGATGTGCTCGACGCCTTCCGCCGCGAGGGCATCAACCTCTCGCACATCGAGAAGCGCCCGAGTGGCGACGCGCACTGGGACTATGTCTTCTTCATCGACGCGCTCGCGCACCAGGAGGACGAGCCGATGCGGCGGGCCCTCGCCGAGGCGCGGCGCCATTGCGCCAAGCTCTCGGTGCTCGGCAGCTTTCCGCGCGCCGAGCGCGTGCTGTAGGCCGCGCCCTCGGGCTGCCGATATCCTGCGCGCCCCGCAGGAAGCCCCATGGCACCGAGCAACAACGACTCTCCGTTCCGCATCGCCCTCATCTCGACGGGCGGCACCATCGAGAAGACCTACGATGAGCTCGGCGGCGTGCTGTCGAACAAGATGAGCGTGCTCGACCAGCTGCTCGCCACGCTCGAGCTGCGCGGCGTGGTCATCGACCGCGTGCCGCTCATGAACAAGGACTCGCTCGACATGAGCGAGGCCGACCACGACCTGATCGCCGACACCGCCGAGCTCATGTCGCGCAACCACGACGGCGTGGTGATCGTGCACGGCACCGACCGCCTGGCGAAGTCGGGCGACCGCATCCACGAGCGGCTGATCGAGAAGGGCGGCCCGCGCAAGGCCGTCGTGCTCACGGGCGCGATGCGGCCCTACGAGATGCGCCGCACCGACGCCACGCAGAATGTCACCGAAGCCCTGACCGCGGTGCAGCTGCTGGCGCCTGGCGTCTATGTCGCCATGCACAACCGCGTGCTGCAGTTCCCAGGGGTCGTGAAGGACCCGAAGCTCGGCACATTCGTGCGCGCGTAGCGCGCCGACAACCGCGAGGAGATCCGCATGCAGGCTGATACCGCATCGAGAGGCCCCGTCGCACGGCTTCTGAGCCTCGTCGAGCGCGTCGGAAACCGCCTGCCCGACCCTGCGACGCTGTTCGTGCTGCTCGGCGTCGCGGTGCTGGTCCTGAGCCTGATCGGTGCGAAGGCCGGCTGGTCGGTCGCCGACCCCCGCGACCCAGCCAAGCAGATCGTGGTCGACAACCTGCTCGACGCCGACGGCATCCGCTGGATGCTCACGGGCGCGCTGCGCAACTTCCTCGACTTCCCGCCGCTTGCCATCGTGCTCGTCGCGATGCTCGGCATCGGCGTCGCCGAGCGCACGGGGCTCTTCACCGCGCTCATCAAGCTGCTGGTCTCGATCACGCCGTCGATGCTGCTCACGCCTGCCCTCGTCTTCATCGGCGTGTGCTCGAACATCGCGTCGGACGCGGGCTATGTCGTGCTGCCGCCGCTCGCGGCGGGCATGTTCGCGATGGTGGGGCGCTCGCCGCTCGTCGCGATCGCCGCGGTGACCTTCGGCGTCGCGGGCGGTTTCAGCGCGAATGTCGCGATCTCGAGCCTTGATCCGCTGCTCTCGAGCCTGACCGAGGGCGCGGCGCGGGCGATCGACCCGAACGCGGTCGTGCAGCCCACCTGCAACTACTACTTCATGCTGGCGTCGACGCCGTTCCTCACGCTCGTGGGCTGGTTCGTGACCGCCCGCATCGTCGAGCCGCGCTTCGGTCGCGCCGACATCGACGCGCAGATCGCCGAGGGCGGCGCGGAGCGCGGGCGTCCGCGGCTGACGGCCGAGGAAACGCGCGGGCTTGTTGCGGCGACCCTTGCGCTCGTCGTCGTCGGTGGCCTGTTCCTCGCGATGGCGCTCGCGCCGGGCTGGCCGCTCTCGGGCGAGATGCTGCGCCCGGGCACGACCTCGAAGGTGCCCGTCTGGAGCGAGGCCATCGTGCCGATGATCCTGCTCCTCTTCCTCGCCCCAGGCGTCGCCTACGGCCTCGTATCGCGCGAGATCCGCTCCGACCGCTGCGTGGCGCGGCGCATGGGCGATTCGATGAGCTCGATGGGCACCTATCTCGTGCTCGCGTTCTTCGCGGGCCAGACCATCGCGTGGTTCAAGCAGTCGAACCTGACGAGCGTGCTCGGCGTCACGGGCGGCGAGGCGATCAAGGCGATGGGCTTCGGCGAGGCGCCCATGCTCGCCGCGATCGTGGTCGTCGTGACGCTGATCAACCTCTTCGTCTCGAGCGCGAGCGCGAAGTGGGCGTTCCTCGCGCCGATCCTGGTGCCGATGCTTGGCGCGGCGGGCATGTCGCCCGAACTCGTGCAGTGCGCCTACCGCGTGGGAGACTCGTGCACGAACCCGATCGCTCCGCTGTCGCCGTACCTGGTGGTGGTGCTGATCGCGATCCAGCGCTACCAGAAGTCGGCGGGCCTCGGCACGCTCATCGCGCTGCTGGTGCCATACACCATCGTGGCCCTCGTCGCATGGACGGGGTTCCTGCTCGTGTGGAACGCGGCGGGTTGGCCGCTCGGGTTCTGACCGCGGCGTTCAGTGCGCGCCGCCCGACGGCGTCTCGTCGGCGTTGAGGTCCATCATGCGCGTCATCCACGGCGAAAGCATGAGGACAAGCAGTGCCGACGCGAGCGCCGCGATGCCGATCATGCCGAAGACCTCGCCGTAGGTCCCGACCGTCTCGAGCGGTGGCGGAATCGCGCCGCTCTCGTCTTCCTTCAGGCCCGTCATCGTGGCGATGCCCGACGCCAGGAGGTGCGAGAAGCTCGTCGCGAGGAACCACGCGCCCATCACCGTGCTCACGATGCGCGCGGGTGCGAGCTTCGTGACGAGCGACAGTCCGACGGGCGACAGGCAGAGTTCGCCCGTCGTGTGGAGCAGGAGTCCGAGCAGGAGCCACGAGATCGCGACCATGCCGTTCGAGTCGCAGGCCTTGGCGCCCCACCAGAGGCAGGCGAAGCCCGCGGCGCACTGCGCAAGGCCGAGCGCGAACTTCACGCCCGGGCTTGGGTCGCGGCGGCCGAGGGCACCCCAGAGCCACGAGAACACGGGGCCAAACAGCAGGATGAAGGTCGGATTCGCAGCCTGGAAGACGGATGCCTTGATCTCGCCTCCGCCGACCGCGAGGCCTTGCTTCGCGTCGCCCTCGTCGGCGACGAAGGTCACGCGGCCTGCGCTCTTCGCCTCGGCCTCGGGCAGCGCCGCAGGCTTGGCGGGTTCCTCGGGGGGCGAGGTGCGCGCGAGTGGCGCCGTGGGCGAGGCCAGGAACTCGCGCCAGGTCATGATGTACGCGTACGGCTGGTCCGCGACCACGGCGGCGCCGTCGACGGTCACGCCCGACTTGACATCCTTCTCGCTCGCCTTGAAGTCGATCACGACATAGCCCGCGAACTCGTCGGTCGCCTTCTCGGCCTTCTGCGCGACATCGATGTCGGTCAGGGTCCAGGTGCGGCCCGCGACCTCGACGCCGAGGAATTCCTGCGTCACCGAGACATCGGAGTAGGTCTGTCCTGCCACGACTTCGGTGCCGCCGTTCACGCGGTCGATGTTGCGGTCGGTGAAGTTCGAGATGCTCGTGCCGCCCTGCTCGAAGAACGCCCAGAAGAGCATCGAGAAGAAGCAGAGGACGAGCACCACGATCATGCGGCTTCTCTCGAGCCCGCGCGCCGAGATCGCCGACCACAGCAGGCCGCTGAAGGCGACCACGCCGAGGATGTTGAGGAGCCAGGTTCCTGGGCGGAATTCGTAGACGCTGGGCTCGCCGCCGATGCTGTGCTCGATCAGGATCGGCGACGCGTTCTTGTCGACGAGGAAGGCGAACGGAATCGCGAGAAGCGCCGAACCGATGAGGATCGGCAGCACGAGTCGCGGCGCCGTGACCTCGCCCCGCGCATCGCGCGGACGGCCGAGATCCGCGGGAAGCTCGCCGTTCTGCAGCTTCATGAAGCTGATCGCGCCCGCCGCGAGCAGCGCGATCGCGACGGGGAGGTTGAGCAGCAGCTGCTGCGTGTCGCTCATCGTCGACCAGATCATCGCGCCCACGCTGAGCAGGCTCGCGAGCAGGATCAGGGCGCTCGCGGCCTTGCTTGGCACGACGAAGGTCACGATGCCGAGCAGCATGCCGATCGTCGCGAGGCCGAAGCCGTAGTGCCAGCCGTAGGTCTCGCCGATGTACCCGCAGACGAGCGGCGCAAGCGCGGCGCCGAGGTTGATGCCCATGTAGAAGATGGTGAAGCCCGCGTCGCGGCGCGAGCTGCCGCGCGGGTAGAGCGACCCGACCATTGTCGAGATGTTCGGCTTGAAGAAGCCGTTGCCGACGATCAGGAGTCCGAGCGCGCCGAAGAGCGCCCAGCGCTCCTCGATGGTCATCAGCAGGTGGCCCGCCGCCATCAGCACGCCGCCCCAGATCACCGCAACGCGCGCGCCGAGGAAGCGGTCGGCCAGCATGCCGCCGATGTACGGCGTGGCATACACGAGCGCGCCGTACGCGCCCATGATGGCGTAGGCCTGGCCGTCGTCGGCCTTCATGAAGCCCTTGATCAGGTAGTAGAGGAGCAGCGCCTTCATTCCGTAGAACGAGAAGCGCTCCCACATCTCGACGAAGAAGAGCAGGAACAGGCCGGGCGGATGCCCCTCGTTCGCGGGTCGGATCGGGTTGCCGAACGGGGCGTCGACGGACGGGTTGATCTGCGACACAGGCGTGTCCTCGGGGTGTGGGCCGCGCGACGGGCGGCGGTTCGCGGAAAGATAACGGAACGCGCGGCACGCCATGCACATGGTGGCCGCCCTCGGGCACAATCGCGGCGTGTCCGAGGCGCGAACCATCTCGCTGCGCAGGCCGCCCGTGCTCGTGGCGGTCGAGGGGCGTTTCGTGCCGCGAGATGTGGCGCTCGACGAGGTCGATGCGGGCTGGCAGGCGCTTTGCACCGAGAATCCGCGCTATTTCGACGGCTCGCTGCTGCATGTCCTCGGCACGAGCCGCAACGGCCACGGCGGTGTGCAGATCCATGTGCAGGAGTGTTCGTATCGCTTCTATGCGGTGCAGAAGCCGCACGCAGGGCGCGCGGCGCTCGACTGCGGCGTGCGCCCGCTCGGGGTCAAGGGCATCGCCGTGCGGGGCGACATGGTGCTTGTCGGGCGCAGGTCGGCGAAGGTGGCGTTCTACCCAGGGCTCTGGGAGTTCGTTCCTGGCGGCGGGCTCGAGCCGGGCGCGAAGCCCGCCGAGCAGGTGGTGCGCGAACTCGAGGAGGAGGCGCGCCTTCGACCCGACGGGGGTGCGACGGCCGTGGCGCTGCTCTACGACCCGCACGCGTTCACCTGGGAGATCGTGCACGCGCTGCGGCTTGCGGCGGGTGCGATGCCCGAGATCGGCTGGGAGTACGACGAATTCGCGTTCGTGGCGCCCGAGGCGCTGCCCGAGCCCTTGGCGCCCGTGGCCGCGCAGATGGCGGGAATCGCGCGGCAGGTGGTGTGCAGGCTCAGCGGCGGTCGATCGGACGGAGCGCCGCCAGCGCCGTGAGCTCGCGGTCGAGCGCATCGAGCGCGAATGGCTTCATGGTGACGCGCGTGAAGCGGCAGCCGTCGAACCGCACCAGGTCGCCGCTTGCGAGAAGGACGGGCACCTCGACGCCGCGCGCGCGCAGCCTGCGCAGCGCCTCGAGCCCGCCGCCACCCGCGTCGAGGATCGCCACATCGAACTCGCCGAGGTCGGCGCGGCCGTCGATCGCCGACGGGTCGTCGAGCGTGTCGACATCGTCGCCGATCGACTCGAGCGCGGCGACGAGGATCGCGCGGACGGCGGCGTCGTCGTCTGCGATCAGCACCTTGCGCGCGCTCGGCGCGGCGGCCGCGTGGTGGTCGCAGGCTGGTGCCTCGTCGGCAAGCGGAAGCCCGCGGCGCGCCTCGAACGACAGCGTGCTGCGCAGGCCGATCGAGGTCTGCTCGAGCGCGACCTTGCCGCCGAAGTCGCGCACGGCGCGGTGGGCGGCGGCGAGCGGCAGGGTGGCGAGGTCGAACGACTCGCGCAGGAGCGACGGCGCCTCGAGCGGCGCGGTCCAGGGGCCTGCGTCGTCTTCGATGCGCACCGTGACGCGCAGCTCGTCGTCGGAGCCTTCGCACGCGGTGCGCACCGAGATCGCGCCCGCCGCGCGCGCGCGGTGCATGGCGAGGAGCTGGCGCAGCGCAGTCGCGATCTGGCTCGCGTCGCCGTCGAAGCTGAGGTCCTGCGGCAACGCGAGGCGGGGCTCGGTCCCTGAGCCGTCGAACGGGGCACCATCGACGGTCACATCGGTATCGCCTGCAAGGGCGAGCGCCTCGCGGAGTCCGCGCAGCACCGCGGCACGCGCCACGCTTGGCCCTTCGTTGCTCTCCTCGCGCCGGCACGCCTGATGCAGGCGCGCGAGCTGCGACTCGAACAGCCGCGCCGCCTCGAGCAGCTCCTCGACCTGCTTCGCCGCCACGGGGTCGGCCGCGCGGCGCTTCATGAGCTGCAGACGCCCCGAGAGCGCGAAGAGCGCGTTGTTGAGGTCGTGCACCACGATGCCCCCGAGCTGCCGAACCCGCTCGGCTTCCTCGAGGTCGCGCAGCGCGGCGATGCGTTCGCGTTCGGTGGGCACGCGGCGATGATACTTGCGCGGCGGGGCCGACACGAGCGTGCCCGCGCAAGCGCCACAGCACCGTGGAAAAACAGCGAAGGCGAGGCTTGCGCCTCGCCTTCGGTTCCAGTGCCTCGTGTAGGGGTTGAACCTACGACCCGCTGATTAAGAGTCAGCTGCTCTACCAACTGAGCTAACGAGGCCGAGAGGGGGAGAATCCTAGCGGGTTGCGCAGAACCGTCAAGTGGGTCGCGCGGGCGCCAAACGCGACCGCCCCGCGCAGGGCGGGGCGGTCGGTCGATTTCCACTCTGTTTCAGGCCTGTGCGTCGGGCTTCTTGCCGTGGCACTGGCGGTACTTGAGGCCGCTTCCGCATGGGCACGGCTCGTTGCGGCCGACCACGGGAATCGTCGACGGGTCGACGGGCGCGGAGGGCGCGACGCGCTCGGCGGCCTGCGGCGGAGCCGCCTCGGGCGCCGCCGCGGCGGCCGCCATGGCGGGC
>JAJTGK010000075.1 GCA_021297815.1 Planctomycetaceae bacterium | reverse complement strand
GGCGTGCTGGCGCTGTGCGGCGGGCTGTCGCTCGCCGAACTCGGCGCGATGATCCCCTGCTCGGGCGGAACCATGGAGTTCGCGCGGCGCGCCTTCGGCAGGACGACGGGTTACCTCGTCGCCACGGTCACGATCCTGTCGGGGTACCTGCTGTCGATTGCGCTCGTCGGGCTCTTCATGGCCGAGTTCGTCGACGCGCTGTTCGACGCCGATCTCTCCGAGCATGCCATCGCGGCCGTAGCGATCCTCGCGGCGTTCCTCTCGCAGGTGCCAGGGCTTCGCGCGGGCTACGCGTTCAACACCACGCTCGCGGTGCTGAAGATCGGCTTCGTGGCCGCGTTCGCGGTCGCGGGCCTGCTGGTCGCGCCGCACGAGCCGCGCGTCGAGGCGGTTGCGCCCGCCGCGGCGCCAGGCCTCTTCTCGCCGCAGGTCGCAAGCGCCACGCTCGCCGTGAGCTTCGCGTATCTCGGCTGGTCGACGGGCGCCGACATCGCGGGCGACATCCGCAGGCCCGGGCGCAACATTCCTCTCGCGATCCTCGCGTCGATCGCCATCGTGTTCGCCCTCTACATCGGCGTGAACATGGTCTACCTGCGCGCCATGGACCCCGCGTCCATGACGGGCCCCGACGGCGGCCCCATGAAGGCGATCGGCTCGGTCGTGGCGACCTCGATCTTCGGCCCCACGGTCGGCAAGGCGATGACCGCGGTGATCGCGGTGCTCCTCTTCTCGACGATCGTCTCGGGCATGATCACCGCCGCGCGCATCCTCGAGTCGATGGCGCATGCGCGCGAGATCCCCGCGTGGACGGGCGTGCGCCGCGCCGACGGCGTTCCCCAGCGCGCGCTCGTGGTCGTGGCCGTGTGCAGCCTCGCGGCGCTTGCGATCGGCTCGCTCGGCGAGATCCTCGACCTGACCACGGTGCTTGTGAATGTGTTCTCGTCGCTCTCGGTCGCGGCGGTGCTCGTCCTGCGCCGCACCATGCCCGATGCGCCGCGCCCGTTCCGCGTGCCGCTCTTCCCGCTGACGCCGATCGTCTACCTCGCGCTCGCCGCGTGGAGCATCGGCGCGAGCGTGATGCAGGGTGGCTGGAGGGCCATCATCGCATCGGGCATCGCGGTCGCCGCGCTTCTCATCCTTCGACCATTCCTTGCGCCCCGCGCTCCGAGCCCCGCATGAAGTTTCCGAACGCCGCCCTCGTCGCCTCCGCTTCGCTCCTCATCGCGTCGCTCGCCTTCAGCGCGGCTTCGGCCGGCTGCGGCGCGGCACCGAAGCGTGCGCCTGCGCAGGGCGCGGCCGAGCCTGCCGCCACGAAGCGCTGGGCGATCCTCATGTACGAGCGCGACGACGCGTGGCACCGCCTTTCGCCCGCGAAGCGCGACGGGCTGATGCGCAAGTACGCCGTCTGGATCGCCGACCTCGAGAAGCGCGGCATCTTCAAGGGCGGCACGCCGATGGGCCGCGGCGGCGTGCGCATCACGATGGAACCTGGCATCGGCGCGCAGGCCACGGCGCTGCGCGGCGAAGGCGAGACCCTGACGGGCATGTTCCTCATCGAGACGACGAGCGCCGCCGAAGCCGAGCTCATCGCCGCGACCTGCCCCGCGCTGCTGCACGGCGAGACGGTGCACCTGCGTCCTGTCGGCCACGAGTGAATCTACGAGCCGAACCGTGCGACGCCGCGACCCAGTACTTCCCCCGCTCGACGGCGTGCTCGTGCTCGACAAGGAGCTCGGCATGTCGAGCGCGCGCGCGGTGCAGATCGCGCGGCGGCGCGCGCAGTTCGCGAAGTCGGGGCATGCGGGCACGCTCGACCCGCTCGCGACGGGCGTGCTCGTCGTGGGCATGGGCCGCGGAACCAAGGCGATCGAGCGCCTGATGGCGACCGAGAAGGGGTACGACGCCGAGATCGACCTCTCGGCGTTCACGCCATGCGACGACCGCGAGGGCGAGCGGCAGGAAGTCGCGGTCGAGCGGCCGCCCGCGCGCGAGGAGGTCGAGGCAGCGCTGCGCCGTTTCGAAGGCGAGATCGACCAGCGGCCGCCCGCGTTCAGCGCGATGTGGGTCGACGGCCGCCGCGCCTACCGCATCGCGCGCAAGGACGACACGCTCGAGCTGCCCGCGCGCAAGGTCGTCGTGCACCGCGTCGCGCTCGAGGAATACGCATGGCCGATCGCGCGCGTGTCGCTGCGTTGCGGCAAGGGCTTCTATGTGCGCAGCCTCGCGCGCGACCTCGGCCGTGCGCTTGGCACGGGCGGGCACCTCGCGTCGCTGCGCCGCACCGCGGTCGGGCCGTTCACCATCGACATGGCGCGCACGCTCGGCGCGCTGCCCGAGGTGATCGACGCCTCAAGCCTGATCCCGCTCGACCACGCGCTCGCCCTCGTTGGAGGCGCCACCGGCGACTGATGCCGCCGCCAGCGCGCGCTGCTTCTGCAGGCGGTCCTCGGCGAAGCTCGTCAGCACGAACAGCGCCATGCCCGCGAGCAGCAGCACATCGGCCACATTGAACACCCACGGAAACACATCGCCCGTCGAGTTTCCAGGCCAGCGCCAGCCGTTGGGCAGCTGCCAATCGGGCAGCATGTGCAGGAAGTCGCGCACGGCGCCGTAGAAGATGCGGTCGTAGAGGTTGCCGAGCCCGCCCGCCAGGATGCAGCCGATCGCGACATGCGACCAGCGCATGCGGACCCGCGTGCCGAACGCGAAGAGGAGCACGGCGGCCAGCGTTGCAAGCATGGTGAAGCCGATGAAGAGCTCGCGGCGGTGCTGGCCGATGCCGAACACGGCTCCGTAGTTGAGCACGAGGCGGAAATCGAGCAGGTCGAGCGGCAGCACCGTGACGCGCGGGTGGTGCGGCACATAGAAGCTCGGGTCGCCGAGCACGCGCTCGCGTTCGAGCTCGACGGGGTAGCCTGCGATCGTGCGGAACGCCCACGCCTTCGACCAGAGGTCGAGCACGAGGCCCGACGCGAACACGCCCGCCAATGTGGCCCACGCGGCCGCGGAGCGCCACGCCGCGCGCTCGCGCGGATCGGCCGCCTCGGGTGCGGTCGTCGGTGGCTTGCTCATGGCTTTGGTCAGCGCAGGTTTAGCGCGCTCCGCCGGTCTCGGCGATGCGCTCGGCCTCGATCGTGTACTTCGCCCAAGGCTTGGCGTCGAGGCGGGCCTTCGAGATCGGCTTGCCCGTCATCTGGCAGACGCCGAAGGTCTTGTCCTCGATGCGCTGCAGCGCGGCGTCGATCTCGCTCAGGATCGCGCGCTCGGTCTCGGCCATGCCGAGCGTGAAGTCCTGGTCGTAGACATCGGAGCCCATGTCGGCCATGTGGATGGGCATGTTCGAGAGGTTTCCACCCGAAGAGCGGAGCGCCTCGTCCTCCATGCCGCTCAACATGCCCACGAGCTGCTTTCGCTTCGCGAGGAGCAGCGTGCGGTACTCGTCGAGCTCCTTCTTGCCGAGCTTGGTCTTGATCGATCGGATCTCGGTCTCGGTCGGCGCGACGGGCACCTCGGCGGCGGCGGACTTCGACTTCTTCGCCACCGTCATGCCCTTGGTCGAGATCGCGCGCACACGGCGGCCGTTGATGATCACGAAGCCGTCGCCCTCGCCGCGCGCCGACACGATGGCCGCGGCGGCCGCAGCGACGGACTTGTGCTGCGCAAGGTCGATCGGGCCCTTCTTCGGAACCGAAGGCGGTTCGAGCGTGCTCGCGCCGCCCGCGCCCTTCTTGCCATCGGCCTTGGACGGCGCCTTCGCAGGCGCAGGGGCAGCGGCGGGCTTCTTCGGATCGACCTTCGCAGGGGCAGCGGCGGCCTTCTTCGGATCGACCTTCGCGGGGACAGCCGCGGGCTTCTTCGGATCGACCTTCGCGGGCGCAGCGGCGGCCTTCTTCGGATCAACCTTCGCAGGGGCAGCGGCAGCCTTTGCAGGCGCGGCCTTCGCGGGTGCAGCCTTCGGCGGCGCCGACTTCGCGGGCGCGCCGTTCTTCGGATCAGCCTTGGCGGACTTCTTCACGCCTGCCTTCGAGACGGCGGCCTTGGTCGCGGCGGCTTTCGTCGCGGGTGCTGCGCTCGTTGGTTTCGTCGGGGCCTTCGTCGGGGCCTTCGTCGGGGCCTTCGCTGGCGCCTTGGTCGGGGCCTTTGCAGCCGGCTTCGACGGAGCCTTGGCCACGGACTTGGCCGCAGGCTTGGCGGAGGCCTTGGAGGAAGTCGTGGAGGAAGTCGCGGAGGAGGACTTCGGGGTTTCCTTCTTCTTCGCCAAGTTGGGTCGCTCTCTCCCCGCAGCCTCGCGTCACGGCACGGTCGTGCAGGGGCGCGGAGGGTAGCAGCGCGGACGCGGCAGGTCAAAAACCGTGCATTCGCAGCGCGAAAACCGAAGGTTCAGGATGGCTTTCCCCGCGAAAAGCGCCCTTGGTCACGACGCGGACGCCGCGAGTTCGTCGCGGAACGCGCCCATGCGGCGGAACTTCTCGAAGCGCTGGCGAACGAGCGTCTCGGGGTTCACCCGCGAGAGGTCGCGCAGGCGGTCGACGATCCAGTTCTGCAGCGTCTCGGCGGTCTTCGCGGGGTCGCGGTGCGCGCCGCCCACGGGCTCGGGCAGCACATCGTCGACGAGGCCGTTCTCGAGGTTGCGCTTGGCGGTCAGTGCCAGGCACTCGGCGGCACGGTTGTTGGTCTGCTCGTTCGCCTCCTTCCAGAGGATCGCCGCGCAGCCCTCGGGCGAGATGACCGAGTACCACGCGTTCTGCAGCATGCCCACGCGGTCGGCCACCGCGATGCCGAGCGCGCCGCCCGAACCGCCCTCGCCGATCACCACCGAGACGATGGGCGTGCGCAGGCGGCTCATCTCCATCAGATTCACGGCGATCGCCTGCGCCTGCCCGCGCTGCTCGCTGCCGATGCCTGGGTATGCGCCAGGCGTGTCGACGAGCGTCACGATGGGCAGACCGAGCTTCTCGGCGAGCTTCATCTTGAGCAGCGCCTTGCGGTAGCCCTCGGGGTGCGCGCAGCCGAAGTGCGCGGCGACCTTCTCGGCGGTGGTCTTGCCCTTGTTGTGGCCGATGAACATGCACTTCACCGATCCGATGCGCGCGAAGCCCGTGATGATCGCGGGGTCGTCTCCGAAGGCGCGGTCGCCGTGCAGCTCGCAGAAGTCGCGGCAGATCATCGAGACATAGTCGGTCGTCTGCGGGCGCAGCGGATGGCGCGCGATGCGCACGGTCTGCCACGGGGTGAGGTTCGCGTAGATCTTCTGCAGGAGGCCGTCGCGCGTCGCGTTGAGCTGCGAAAGCTCCTCGGCGTAGCGCTCCGCGTCGGGGCGCTCCTCGATCGCGTCGATCTGGCGCTCGATCTCGAGCACGGGGTTCTCGAAGTCGAGCTGATACAGCGGGCTGTAGCCGGGTCGTGGCATAGGCGGCGATTGTATCGCGGCCGCGGCAACTTCCGCGGGCCGCGCAGGACAGCATGCACGGCGGAAGTTACGGTGCCCGCATGCAGCCACGCCTCGTCGTCGTCGGGTTTGGAAATGTGGGTCAGGCGATCGTCCGCGGGGCGATCCAGTCGGGCATCGCCGCGCCGAGCGAGATCGGCGTGATCGACATCGACCCGCTGCGACATGCCGAGGCGCAGGCGCTTGGCCTGCGCGCCGTGCAGGCCGACGCGGTCGCGGAGGCGGAGTTCCTGGTGCTTGCGGTGAAGCCGCAGCATTTTGCGCAGGCAGTCGCAACGCTGGGTTCGGTGGCGGCGAGCGGGCCACTCGTGGTGTCGGTGATGGCGGGCGTGCGCGGCGATGCGATCCGCGCCGCGCTGGGAGGCGTGGCGCGCGTGGTGCGTGCGATGCCGAACACGCCCGCGGCGGTGCGCCGCGGCATCACGGCGGTCGCGAGCGACGCCAAGGTGCCCGCCGCCGACCTCGAGCGCGCCGAGCAGCTCTTCGCGTCGGTCGGCCGCACGGTGCGCGTGCCCGAGCCGCTGTTCGACGCGGTGACGGCGGTGAGCGGTTCGGGCCCCGCGTTCGTCTTCCGCTTCCTCGAGGCGTGGACGCAGGCGGCTGAGGAACTCGGGCTTCCGAGCGAGACGGCCGCGGTTCTGGCGCGCGAGACGCTCATCGGTTCCGCCGCGCTTCTCGACGAGACCCGCGAGGCACCCGAGGTGCTGCGCGCGAAGGTCACGAGCAAGGGCGGCACGACCGCCGCAGGAATCACGCGGTTCGAGGACCCCGCACCACGCGCGGGAGGCCTCGATGCGCTCGTGTCCGAGGCGCTGCGCGCCGCACGCGACCGTGGCGCGGAACTCGGGCGGTAGGCGCGCGCCGCAGCGCGTGAGTTCCCGCCGCGGCGCGTGACTTCCCGCCGCGGCGCGTGACTTCCCGCCGCGGCGCTAGAAATCCCGCCGCCTGAAGTACCACACGCCGAAGCCGAGTACCACGAGCTCGAATCCGAGGCTCGTGCCGACCACCCACCACACGGGGCGGGAGTCCATCTCCTCCTTGATCGCGGCCTCGAGCTTCTTCTCGCTGACGAACTGCGAGCGGAAGAACCCCCGCTGGCGCCGTGCGTTCTCGTCGCCCTCGGCCTCCTCCTCCTCCTCGCCGATGTCGGCGGCGATCGCGAGCGACCGCGACACGAGCCCCGCGGTCTCGGTCGTCTTCGGCAGCACGGTCTTCGCGGCGTAGAAGATGCCGTGCGCGAGCGCCCAGTCGGCGTCGTCCTCGCGCTGCTCCTCGAGGCGCGGGATCAGCCCGCTCTTCGCCTCCTCGGTCTGCAGCTTCGCAAGCCGCGCCTCGATGCCCTGGATCTCGAGCCGCGAGGCGGTGCGACCGATCAGCGTGAACTGCTCGCCCGTGTGCACGAGGAAGATGAAGATCCAGAAGAGAAGCGTGACCAGCACCGACGCGATCGGCGAGCGCGTGACCATGCCCACGACCGCCTGCACGCAGAACAGGTAGCTGAAGAACACGACCATCAGCGGCACGACCACGAAGATGCCGAGTTCCCACGCGCCGCCGCGCAGTCCGAGCACGAGGAACGCGAGCACCGCGAACACCGCCACCTGCAGCGCCGTGAACAGGAGCCCCGTGAGGAACTTCGTGAAGAAGAGCCGCGCGCGCCCGATCGGCCGCGAGAGCAGCGTGTCGACGCCGCCCGTCGCGAGGTCGGGGAACATCGACGCCGTCGAGAGAAGCGCGAGGATCGTCGAGAGCCACGACAGCCAGAAGCCGACGCCGAGCGTCGCGATGATGACCTTGTAGAGCTTGGCGTCGGGGAAGAGCTTCGTGTTGACCCCTGGGATGCCGAGCTCGTAGCCGAGCACCGAGATGCCCTTCTCGTCGATGCCGATGGCGGCGACCGCGCCGATCACGAGCGCGTTCAGGACGAGCGCGACCCAGAAGAGCCTGCGCGCGTTGAGCTCGCGGTACGCCGCGACGAACTGCGCGCGCGTCTGCACCGCGAGGTCGCCGAAGGTCAGCCGTTCGCGCAGGAGCGGATGCTGCGACATGTCAGCCACCCCTTCCGATCTGCGCGGCGCCGACCGCCTTGGCGCGGCCGTCGACATCGCGGACGAGCCGCATGAAGAGATCCTCGAGCGATTCGCGCGTCTCGTGCACGCCGACGATCGACACGCCCGCCGCGCGGAGCCTGTCGATCATGGCCTGCACGGCCGCGAGGTCGTCGGTCTTGAAGTCGATCGTCGTACGCGTGCCCGCAGGGGCGGCGGCCGCGGTCGCGCCGAGTTCCGAGATCCACGGCGGCGCCGCGCCTTCGATCGCGATGCGCCAGCTGCGGCTGTCGTGCGTCAGTTCCGCCATCGAGCCCTGCCGCTCGACCTTTCCTTGCAGCATGATCGCCACGCGGTCGCTCACCAGCTCGACCTCGCCGAGCAGGTGGCTGTTGAGGAACACCGTGCGGCCCTGGTCGCGCATCGCAAGCAGGCAATCGCGGATCTCACGACGGCCGACGGGGTCGACGCCGTCGGTCGGCTCGTCGAGGATGACGAGCTCGGGGTCGTTGACGAGCGCGGCCGCCAGCCCCGTGCGCTGCTGCATGCCCTTCGAATAGGTGCCCACGCGGCGGTCGGCCCACGCGGCCATGCCGACCACATCGAGCATCGCGGCGGTGCGCGCGCGTCGCTCGGGCCGCCGCATCAGGCTCATCGCGCCGAAGAACTCGACGCACTGGCGGCCCGTGAGGTACTGCGGGAAACGATGGTGCTCGGGCAGGTATCCGACGCGCGCGAGCGTGGGCCTGTGGCCGATCGGCGCGCCGAGCACGGTGCCGCGCGCGGTGGTCGGGCGCACGATGGTGGTGATGATCTTGACGAGCGTCGACTTGCCCGCGCCGTTCGGGCCGAGAAGCCCGAAGATCTGCCCGCGCGGCACCTGCATGGCCACGCCGCGCAGCGCGTGCACCTTGCCCGAGTAGGTCTTGGTGACATCGACGAGGTCGAGGGCGAGATCGTCCCGGGTTGCTGCGTTCGCGACCATGGCGCGCAGTGTAGGGCGCGGCACGCGCGTCGCGGCTATCGTCGGTGAATGCAGGAGGCGGACCTTCGACCATCGTCGCGCGAGGAACTCCGCGCGCCCGCAGGCGCGAACGCCGCGGCGCTCGGCGCGCTCGCCGTGCTCGCGTGCGCGTTCCTGTTCGCGAGCTACTGCATCGCCCGCGCGCTGGTCGGAGGCTTCGGCTCGGGCCTCGGCACCATCGCGCTGTGCGCCAGCGCCACCGCCGCGGCGTCGATTTTCCTCTGGTGGCTCGTGCCGTTCGCCGACTTCGCCGAGATCTTCTGGGTGCACCTGCCCGCCGACCGCCGCGCGCGCGCGGCGCAGTGCCCGCACTGCGGCTATCCGCATGAATCGCGCGCGACCTGCACCGAATGCGGGCGAAGCACGGAGCCCCTGCCCGCATGGGCGCTCGGCGCGCGGCCCGTGCGCAGGCTGGCGGCCGTGCTCGTGCCCGCGCTCGTCGTCGGCTGCGTCGCGGGAGAGGCGTGGTGCCGCCTCGACGAGTCGCGCTTCGTGGTCGAGGCGCGCGGCGCCGCGGGGCCCTACACGCGCGCGCGGGCGTTTCCCACGGGTTTCGCACGCATGTCGTGCGACGAGGACGGTGCACTCCACAGCGAGGCGTGGCCCGACTTCGACCGCGACCGCTCGTGGCAGAGCGGCGACGAATCGCGCCGCCCGCGCGGAATCGGCTGGAAGGCCGAGGCCGACGAACGCGAGGCGGCCGAAAAAGCACAGCGCGCGCCCTAGGGCACGCGCCGTGGTTCGCTTTCGTTCCGCTTCCGCGCCTACTTGTCGGAGTCGTCCGCCGACGCGGCCGTGCGCTTCATGTCGCCGAAGTTCGGGTCGGTCGACGGCCCGCGCACGCCCACGCCCTTGGCCGCGGACTTCTTCACGGGCTCGGGCAGCGGGTACTTCGCCACATGCTCGGGCTTCAGGAAGAAGTAGTACATCTTGCCGTTCGCGTACTGGCCGCCCGCGAGGAGCTCGGCCGCCTGCCCCGTGCCCATGTACAGGTCGGCGCGACCCGCGGCGCGGATGGCGCCGCCCGTGTCCTGGTCGAGCATGAAGTTCTTGTACTCGACGAGGCCGCGCGTGAAGGTGTTCGCACGCGTGTCGACCATCACCAGGCCGCCGCGCGGGAAGATCGACTTGTCGGTGGCGATCGACGCGTCCTCGTTGACGCGCGTGCCGAGCGAACCCGCGGGCCAGCGGCCGCTCTCGTACTCGGTGAAGAACACATACGACTCGTTCTTCTTGATGAGCTCGTCGACGGCCTCGGGGTTCGTCTTGTAGTAGCGGCGGATCGCCGACAGCGACAGCTGGTTCTTCGGGATCAGGTTCGCTTCCATCATGGCGCGGCCGAGGCCGTAGTACGCGCGGTCGGTCTTGCCCGCATAGCCCACATACATGACCGAGTTGTCGGGCATGATGAGCTTCGCGCTGCCGTTCACCTGCACGATGTACACATCGAGCGGGTTCTCGAGGTAGACGAGCTCGGTGCCCTTCAGCATGCCGCTCGACTCGATCTCGGTGCGCGTGGGCCAGGGCTGCAGCGAGCCGTCGGCCATGCGGCGGCCGAGGGGCTGGCCCGTGGCGGGGTCGGTGGCAAGGTCCGCGGGGCGGGTGTAGAGCGCGTACTTGAAGCGCGCGTCGGGCGACTTGCTCGCGGGGAAGGTCGGCGAGAAGTAGCCCGTGAACAGGACCTCGCGGTCCTCGTTGTAGCCCACCGACTGCCAGACATCGAACATGGCGAGGAACTTGTCGCGGAAGTCCTCGGCGCCCGACGAGTTGGCGAGCAGGTCCTTGAAGGCGAGCACGCTGGCGGCGGCCTGCTCGTGGGTGCAGACCTCCTCGTTCGTGCCCTGGTTCTTGAACGGGAACCACTGCTTGCTCGACGGCTTCTGGAACCAGCCGACGCTTTCGTCGATCGAGCGCGAGAGGTAGAAGGTCTTGCGCCCGTAGGCCGCCGCGACATCGGGCATGGGGTCGCCGGGCCCGAGCTTCACGAGCGCGGGACCGTCGGTCGGGCGATCGGCGCTGACGGGGACTTCCTGCTGGCTGCGGCATCCTGCCAGGCCAACGAGAACCGAGGCGGCGAGAGCTGCTGCGCGCAGCGTGCCGCGGAAAGAGAGAGCGTCCTGCATGGTTCGTGGGTTATCGGGAAACGGTGCGCGGTTTCCACAGCGAATTTCGGCGGCCCGCCCACCCGCCTTCGCCGCCGAAACCATGCAGCGGCGCGCGCGGGCTGGGCTATACTGCGCTGCCCAAGGAGGCCCTTCATGGTGTCGACCGTCCTGCCCACGACCCTCGCGTTCATCAGCCTGCCCGGCGGCACCGAGTGGGTCGTCATCCTCGTCATCGGCCTCCTGCTCTTCGGAAGCCGCCTCCCGCAGGTCGGCCGCTCCATCGGCCAGGGCATCAAGGAGTTCAAGAAGGGCCTGAAGGATGTCGAGGACGATGTGAAGAAGGACGAGCCCGCCCGCAAGTCGCTGCCGCACGAGCAGACGATGACGAGCCCCGAGGGCACCCGCGAGAGCAGCAAGTCGCACTGAGCGATGGCGCCGCGGACCGAGGAACAGCAAAGCGAACTTCCGTCGGACGCCCCCGTGGCGTCCGATGGTGCTTTTGCACCCTACCGCCGCCGACCGCAGCGCTGGACGGGCAGACTCCTGTCGGACGAGTACCTCGACCAGGGCTCGTGCGGCGGCGAGCAGCTCGAGCGGGAGCTCGGGTACCTGCGCGTCATCAACCGCCTGCTGTCGGGAACGGCGCTGTCGCGGCGCGCGGTGGCGGCGGCGGCGCGCCTCGGGCCGCAGGCCGAGGGGCGCGGGCAGGGCCTGACGCTCCTCGATGTCGGCACGGGGAGCGGCGACATCGCGCGGGCGCTCGCGGCGCTGCGGGCGCCCGGACTCCGCGTGACGGGGCTTGAT
>JAJTGK010000074.1 GCA_021297815.1 Planctomycetaceae bacterium | reverse complement strand
CAGGCAGCATCACGAGGCGGCCGCCGAAGGTCACGGTCACGCCGTCCGCGGGCGTATCGCCCGCACTCTGCGCGAACGCGAGCGCGACGGGCGCGATGCGCGGGTCGACCGCACCCGCCGCAGGCTGCGGCAGCTCGTGGACAGGCGCAAACGCCAGTTCATCGAGGCCCTTCGATTCAAGGCTGAAGACCGCGAGCAGCTCCTCGCCGCGCACGCTGTTGACGAGCTCGCCGTCGCGCGTGCGCTCGACGAGCACGCCGCCCGAAAGCACCAGCTTGTAGAACGCGGGGCCCGCAGGCTGTGCGCGCGGTGCCGCGGTCGCCGCGGCATCTGCCGGCGGAACCGCTGGCGCAGGCGCAGGCCTCACGCCCTCGCGCTCCTCGCGCCGCTTCGCGGCCATCGCGCGCGCCGCACGATCGATGCGAATCGGCTCGAGCGCACGGTCGACCGTCAGCCGCTCGATGCCGTCGCCATCGCCATCGAGGACGAGCGAAAGCCCCTCGCCCGCGAAGCTGCCCGCATCGGTCGCCACGCGCACCGCGCGCTCGCAGCGCACCTCGCCGAGCACGCCGTCGAACTGCGCCTGATCGGCCGTGACCACGACCGCAGGCGTGTCGCGGTCGATGTCGACGCGCTGCCCGTCGACGGGCTTGAAGAGCCGCACCTCGACATCCTGCTCGAGCGTGCCCGACTCGAGCGCGCGCCGCGGCACGAACGCCACGCCCTTGCGCGCGGCGAGCGCGAGCACGCGGCCGTCCTTCATGTAGATCACCGCGCGCGGCTCGGCCATCGACAGCTGGCTGCCTGCCAGCGGGTCGAGCTTGGTCGCGCTGTACTGCTGCGCAAGCCGGCCTTCCTCGTCGGCGACCTGGATCCACGCGCCCGCGGCCAGCGTGACCGCGGTCTGGTCGGCGATCGACCCCGACGCGCGCGCCAGCTCCTCGGCCGACGCCGTGCGCGGCGCGAGCAGTTCCTCGGCGCCCTCGATGCGGCTCTGCCTTCGCGGCGCGGCGCTGCCCTGGTCGAAGTTGATCGCCGCGACGACGACAAGCACCGCAAGCGCACCCGCGGGCACGGCGAACAGGAAACCGCGGTTGCGCGCGAAGAACTCGCGCAGATTCATGCGCGCCCCCCGCCGAACTCGGGGTCGAAATGCCGCACGGCCTCGTCCCAGCGCCCCTGCGCCTTCAGGATGTGCTCCACCGCCTCGCGCACCGCGCCCGAGCCGCCCGCGCGCGCCGTGACGAAGCGCGCAAGGTCGAGGACCTCCTGCGACGCATCGCGCACCGCGATCGGCAGCCCGCATCGGCGCAGGATCGGCAGGTCGGGAAGGTCGTCGCCGATCATCGCGACCTGCGACGGCGCCAGGCCGAGCTCGGCGACGAGCGCGTCGAACGACGCGCCCTTCTCCTTCGAGCCCGCGATCACATGGCGCACGCCGAGCTCGCGCAGGCGATGGCGCAGCGCCATGCCGTTGCGGCCCGTGATGACGGCGATCTCGAGCCCGAGCTTCGACCACATGCGCATGGCCGCGCCGTCACGCACATGGAAACGCTTCGTCTCGTGGCCTGCGTCGTCGATGGAGATGCCACCGTCGGTCAGCACGCCGTCGACATCGAGGCAGAGGAGCTTGATCTGTTCGAGCGCCACGCGGCGAGTGTACCGCGCCCGAGTTCCGCCCGACGGCCGCGCTACGCGGCGGGCATGAGGATCAGGAGCCCGAGCGTGAAGTAGATCGCCGTGGTCGCCGTATCGGCGAGGACGAGTGCCACAGGCCCCGCCGCAACGCTCGGGTCGAGCTTGAACGCGTGCAGCGCGAGGGGAATCGTGCCGCCCGCCACCGCCGCGAACACCATGCTGCACGCGACCGCGGCGAACATGGTCGTCGCCCCTGCCGCACCACCGCCCCAGAGCAGGCTGACGCCCGCGACGAGCCCGCCCGACACGATGCCGAGCAGCACGGCGGTCGCCGCCTCGACCCGCATCCCGCGCAGCGCCATCTTCATCGTGCGGCGGTCTGGGTCGGTGCCGACCGCGATGGTCAGCGCCTGCATGGCCACGCTCTCGCCAAGCGTCAGCACCAGCGGCAGGAAGAAGGCGAGCAGCACCACCTTCTCGAGCAGCTCGCCGAAGAGCCATGCCACGATCGCGCACAGGATGCCGCCGCCGATGTTGCAGAGAAGCCACGGCATCCGCATGCGGAAGCCCTCCCAGGCGGTCAGGTCCTCGGCGTGCTCGACATCGAGGCCGAGCGTCTGGAACACCTGCCGCACCCGTGCGCGCTCGGCCTTCTCGAGCGATTCCCGTGCGTAGTGCTCGACATCGATCGCACCGATCAGCCGACCGTCGTGGTCGACGACGGGCAGCGCGAGCAGCCGCCGACGAGCGAACACGCCAAGCGCCTCGTCCATCGACATCTCGAGGTTGATGGTGGTGAGGTCGCCGCGCATCACATCGCGCACGAGCACATCGGGCGGCGAGAAGAGGAGCGCCTTCGTGGGCACCTGCCCGACGAGCCGATCGTCGTCGTCGACGGCGTACACATAGACCACGGGATGGTCGATCGCGCGCGTGCGGAGGTCGGCCAGCGCCTCGCGGATCGTCTGGTTCTGGTTGACAGCGGTCTGCACCACGCGCAGCCCGTGGAGCACGGGTGTCGCAAGCGCGGAGTCTGAAGAGGGCTTTCGCGCACGCGTCGGGAGCATGCATCGGAGCGTACCCCGAGCGCGGCGAACGCGTCAGGCCGCGTCCGCGGGCGCGGCCGCACCCGCGACGAGGAGCGCCGTCGCGATGTCGTACATCGCGTGCGTGGCCGCGGTGATGCCGAAGCCGCGCACCGCGAACAGGATGCCGAAGTACACGCCCGCGCCGAAGTAGAAGACGAAGCGCTGCGGCACGAACACCCCCTCGGCGCCGCGCAGCGGGTGGTACACCGTGAACGCAAGCGCGCTCAGCCCGATCGCGATCGCCGACGCCCACGGCTTGGGCGCCTTCAGCAAGTCGCCGAACACGACGAGCAGCACGCCGATCAGCGCCATTCGGAAGACGAGCTCCTCGTAGAGCCCCGCGCCGACCGACACCGCGACCTGCTCGCCGAGGGTGAGCGACGCGAAGTCGTCGACGCCCGCCGCAGGCACGGCCTTCAGCACCACCTGGCTGAACACGAGGAGCGGCACCGCGGCCGCCAGGCTCTCGACGAACATGCGCCCCACGACCGACAGGTTCACGATCCACGGGCCGCGCGAAAGCGCATGCCATGCGAGGAAGATCGCGATGAGCAGGAATCCTGGCAGCGACAGCGCCAGGCCGTCGAGGCCGAACGCGCCGAACAGGTCGAGCAGCCCGCGGTGCGCCTCGTTGGTCAGCAGGCCGCGCTCCGAGCGCAGGACCTTGACGAGCTCGTACTCGTAGAACGCGATGAACGGCAGCAGGAAGAAGAGGATCTCGAGCGGCCGACGCGACGCGGCGAAGTAGCCCTGCGCGGCGAACGCCGAAAGCGACGACCCGACCTGCGGTGCATCCGCTCGGTCGGGTCGTGTGGTTCTCCTGCTGCGGTCGGTCAAGGGAGGCCGCCTCCTGCGCGTCGGCCGCTTGCGTCGACCGTTCGCGTGTCAGCGCAGCTCAGGCGCAGGGCGCGTCACTTGCTCTTCTTGAGCGCAGCGACCTTCGCCGCCATGCGGCTCTTGCGGCGCGCAGCGTTGTTCTTGTGAATCGTGCCCTTGGCCGCGATCCGGTCGAGCGTGCGCGCGGCCTTCTGCATCTCCTTCTCGGCGGCGGCGGCGTCGCCAGCCGCGACGGCCTTCAGGAAGTCGCCGAGGTCGGTCTTGATGCGGCGCTTGCGCCACAGGTTGAGGGCGTTGCGCTTGGCGGACTGACGGACGCGCTTCTTGGCGGATTCGGTGTTCGGCACGGTGATTCCTTCGAGATGACCTGAGTTGGATCGAGCATGATGCCGACTCGGCGGGCGGATTGCAAGTCTCGGGGCCGCGCGGGCTTCCCCTGACGGGCGCCCACGGTGTCGATCCGACCGAAAGTTCTGAATTCTACCGAAAGACGCGCCTTCGACCCCGCCTTGGCTCCATAGTGCCGTTCGTGCGAAAGACTGCGAATCCGGTGACCCGCAGCGCGGGTTCCGACGTGACCGAGACTCGGGTCGCGGCGCGGGAAGTCGCATGCTCCCTTGCCGCAGGCCTTTCGGTTCGGCCGGACGCCCTCTTCGTGTTCGGCTCGTTCCATCATCGCGCGATGTTCTCGGACGCGATCGAAATGCTGCGCGCCGAGCTCCACCCCGCGCATGTCCTCGGCACGACCGTCGCCAACACGATCCTCGACGACAGCGAGACCGAGCACACCGCAGGCCTGTGCGCACTCGCCGTGTCCCTGCCCGGCACGGTCATCGAACCGTTTCGATTCGACCTCGAGGACGGCCCGCCCGCGGTCTGGTCGGCAGGCTTCATCTCGGAGCGCGTCGCGCTTCCCGGGTCGGTGACGGGCGCGGCCGGTCCGCTCCCCCACCGCGGCATGATCATGCTCACCGATCCGTTCTCGGTGAACGCCACGCAGGTCTGCGCGGCGCTCGACGCGGCCGCAGGCCCCGCGGGTGCGCGGATCCACGGCGGCGTCGCGAGCGGCGCAAGCCTGCCCGGGCTCAATGTGCTCGCCTGCGACAGGCGCACCGCGCACACGGGCGCGGTCGGGCTTTCGATCTTCGGCGACATCCAGCTCGACGGCTTCGCGAGCCAAGGCTGCCAGCCCGTCGGCACGCCGATGGTGGTGACGAAGGCCTCGGGCACGCGCATTCTTGAGATCGGCGGGCGCAACGCGCTCGCCGCGCTCGCCGACATGGCCGACGGACTTCCGCTTCTCGAGCGCGAGAGGCTGCAGGCGGGGCTCCTCGTCGGAGTCGCCGTGCACGCGGGCAAGGCGCGTCTTGGGCGCGGCGACTTCATCGTGCGCCCCGCGGTCTCGATCGAGCCCGAGCACTCCGCGATCGTGCTCACCGAAACGGTCGCGGTCGGGAGCACGATCCAGTTCCATGTGCGCGACCCCGACATCGCGAGCGAGGACCTCTCGATGCTCCTCGACCGCGAGCAGGTGCGCGGGCCCGCCGCGGGCGCGCTCCTCTTCTCGTGCACCGCGCGCGGGCCGCGGCTCTTCGCCGAGCCGAGCCACGACGCATCGATGCTCTCGCGCAGGCTCGCCGTGCCGATCGCAGGCTGCCGCTGCGCGGGCGAGTTCGCGGCGATCGAGGGTCGTTCGCTCGTCCACAACCACTCGGCGACGGGCGTGGTTTTCAGACCTGTCGACGACCATTCGCCGCCGCGCGGCTAGGTTCTGCGCGACGGATCGCGGGCGCGCTTCGTTCCGCGCCCCGCGTCCGCTACGCTTGCCCCCGTGGCACTCGGCGCGATCCTCGTCTCCCAGGGCATTCTTTCGAACGAGCAGCTCGAGCTCGCCCTGCGCGAGCAGTCGCGCGCGGGCGAACGGCTCGAGCAGACGCTCGCCCGCCTCGGGATCGCAAGTTCCGAGCAGGTCATGCGCGCGCTCGCCGACGAACTCGCGCTCCCGTTCCTGCGGCTCGACGAGACCGAGATCGACGAGGAGGCCGTGCGCCGCGTTCCGCCGCGCGCGGTGTTCAAGCTGCGCGCGCTGCCCGTGCGCATCGACGCGGGGCGGCTGCTTGTCGCGACGAGCGACCCGCTGCGCCTCGACAGCTTCGACGAACTCCGCGTGGCCGCAGGCATGCCCGTCGACCTCGCGGTGGCCGAGGACCGCGACCTCGCGGCGCAGATCCGCACGCGCTTCGGCGTCGCGGGCGATGTGCTCGAGGCCCTCGGCGCGGGCGCCGAGAGCACGCCCGACACGCGCGTCGAACCCGCCGAGGCCGACGACGCGAGCGAGGCGAGCGTGGTGCGCCTCGTCAACGACCTGTTGTTCGAGGCGATCCGAGAGCGCGCGACCGACATCCACATCGAGCCCTACGAGCACGAGCTGCATGTGCGCTACCGCATCGACGGCGTGCTGTGCGACGCGGGCGTGCCCGCGACCATCCACCGCTTCCGCCACGCGATCACGAGCCGCCTGAAGATCATGGCGAACCTCAACATCGCCGAGAAGCGCCGCCCGCAGGACGGCCGCATCACGCTGCACCACCGCGCGGCGGGGCAGAAGCCGCAGGAGTTCGACCTGCGCCTCTCGGTCATCCCGATGCTGTTCGGCGAAGGCGTGGTGCTGCGCATCCTCGCGAAGAACGCGGTGCTCTCGGGCCTCGATGAACTCGGCATGCCGCCGCGCGTGCTTGCGCCGTGGCGGTCGCTCGTCGAGCGCCCGCACGGCATCGTGCTCGTCACGGGCCCGACGGGCAGCGGAAAGTCGACCACGCTCTACGCGTCGCTGCGCGAGGTGGTAAGCGGCGAGGTGAAGGCGATCACCGTCGAAGACCCCGTCGAATACCATGTGCCCGGCGTCAACCAGATCCAGGTCAACCACCAGGTCGGCCTCGACTTCGCCGCGGGCCTGCGCGCGATCCTGCGCCACGACCCCGACATCATCATGATCGGCGAGATCCGCGACGCCGAGACCGCGAACGCCGCGGTGCAGGCGTCGCTGACGGGCCACCTCGTGCTGTCGACGCTGCACACGAACGACGCGGCGGGCGCGGCCACTCGGCTCCTCGACATGGGCGTCGAGCCGTTTCTGGTCGCGAGCACCGTCGAAGGCGTGCTCGCGCAGCGGCTCCTGCGGCGCGTGTGCAAGGTCTGCGCGGGCGAGCGCGCCGCCACGCCCGACGAGATCCGCGCAGGCTTCGGCGGCGAAGGCGGCGTCGTGGCCGACGCGCGCGGCTGCCGCGAGTGCCGCAACTCGGGGTACCGCGGCCGCATCGGCTGCTACGAACTGCTGCTCCTGGACGAATCGGTCCGCCGCGAGATCATGGCGCGCGCGAGCGCCGACCGCGTCTCCGCGGCCGCCGTCGCGGCCGGCGGCCTCACGAGCCTGCGGGACTCGGCGTCGGATCTGGTCGCGCGGCGCATCACCTCGACCAGCGAGGCGATCGCCGCGGTGAAGGCCATCTAGCTCGCGCGGCCCCGCGCCTTCGCGACGGGCCGCTCGACCCGCCCCGGCCGAGGTCCGCTGCCCCGAAACCCCGCGTTTCCCCATGCATTGACGGATCTGAGGAAAGACCCGATACTCCGCGCCTCGAGCCTAGGGCTCACGGAGATCTGAAGATGGCGTCTCGATCTGGCGGTACCGGCATTCTTGTTGCTCTCGTGGTCTTCGTGGTCCTCTGCGTGGCCTTCCTGTCCACCTCGGTGATCCTGTATGTGAACATGTCCGACGCGCAGAAGAAGGAGAGCCAGGCCCAGGCCGACCTCAACGCCTTCATCTCGGCGACCGAACGCGATCGCAGCGAGACGGCCACCCTGCGCAACGCCGCGGGTGGCGAGAGCCTCTTCGCGTACCTGACCAAGCAGAACGCCGATCTCGGCACGCTCGCCATCGGCGACGCGACCGCCGACCCGACCAAGATCCGCGCCTCGCTCGGCCTTGGCGAGAACGAGACGATCAAGGACGCGATGCGCAAGCTCGCGCAGGAGCGCGACGCGCGCACGCAGGAGGCGGGCACGCTCAAGACCCGCTCGAACGATCTCGGCAAGGAGATCGAGGCCCTGACGGCACGCATCGCCGCCGCCGAGAAGGCGCGCGAGCAGGCGGTTGCCCAGGTCAGCGCGTCGATCAAGAGCTACAGCGACGCCGCCGACGGCTACCGCAAGCAGTTCGACGATGCCAAGGCCGAGCTCGATCAGGTGCGCGCCGACAACGAGGCGCAGTACACCTCGGTCATCTCGGCGCTTCAGACCGAGGTCGATGGTCTCCGCCAGGAGCGCCAGCGCCTCGACGACCGCGTCGCGGCCCTGCAGCGCAAGGTCGAGGCGACCTCGCTCAAGGCCTCGAACCCCGCGGCCTTCGTCGACGCACGCGTGGTCGATGTCGA
The DNA here is from genome assembly GCA_021297815.1 of Planctomycetaceae bacterium. Classification (GTDB taxonomy): domain Bacteria; phylum Planctomycetota; class Phycisphaerae; order Phycisphaerales; family SM1A02; genus QWPT01. Next base: position 3,442 of record JAJTGK010000074.1, on the reverse strand, counting down.
CGCCCGCACGAACACCCTGTTCATCGACATCGGCTCGAACAAGCGCGTCGTGCCCGGCATGACCTTTGAGGTCTTCGACGACGCCCCGTCGATCGTGGCGGCCGCCGAGGCAGGCACCCGTGGCAAGGCCAGCGTGCAGGTGATCAAGGTCGGCGACACGACCTCGACCTGCCGCATCGTGCGCGGAGCCGCCGCGCGCCCCGTCGTCAAGGACAATGTGGTCGCGAACGCGGTGTTCAACCCCGACTACCGCTTCAAGTTCCTCGTGCACGGCAAGTTCGATGTGAACGGCGACGGCAGGTCGACCGACGCCGAGGCCGATGTCGTGCGCGCCCGCGTGAAGGAATGGGGCGGCGAGGTCGTCGAGGGCAGCACCCTGACGGGCGATCTCGACTTCCTCGTGCTCGGCTCGCAGCCGACCGAGCCTGCGCCGCTCCCCTCGGACGCCTCGGAGACCCAGACGCTGGCGTACACCGATGCGCGTGCCGCGCGCGAGCTGTATGTGGCGCTCTTCCAGTCCGCGTCGGATGCCGAGATCCCCGTCCTGAACTGGACGCGGTTCGAGGCCCTGACCGGCACCGTGAATCGCTGACCGACGGCTGCGCGCCTCGCGGCGGAGCTCCGTTCGAGGATTCCAGCCCGTGTCGATCGCCATCGAACTTTCCCAATACGCGGCGGCCAGAACGGTCGCCGCGCTTCTTTCTCCGTTCGACGCCGAACAGAACCTCGAGACCGCGCGCGCGTTCGGGCGGCTGTACGCGCGCTGCTCGGCGAAGCGCCGCGAGCGCGCGCGCACTGGCGTCGCCCGCGCCTTCCCCACGCTGCCCCTCGACACGCAGCGCGCGATCGTCGACGCGTCGATCGGGCACATGTTCGGCCTCTTCATGGTCGATGCGTTCGCCATGCCGCAGGTGGTCGGCCGCGAGAGCTGGCCCGACCGCGTGCAGATCGGCGGGGTCGAGCGCGCCATGAAGCACCTCGTCGCCGACAAGCCATGCATCTTCGTGACGGGGCACATCGGCAACTGGGAGATCCTCGGCTATGTGCTCGCGCTCATGGGCTTCCGCATGACCGCGCTCGCGCGCCCGCTCGACAACCGCTTCCTGAACGACTGGCTGCTCGGCGTGCGGCAGAAGACGGGGTTGCGCGTCATCACCAAGTTCGGCGCGACTGACGAGATCCAGCGCGTCATCGAGTCGGGCGGAAAGATCGGCTTCATCGCCGACCAGAACGCGGGCAACGACGGGCTGTTCGTGCCGTTCTTCTCGCGCCTCGCGTCGACCTACAAGTCGATTCCCCTGCTCGCGATGCGCTACGAGCTTCCGATCGTGTGCGGGTACGCGCGGCGGGTCGGCGGCGCGTTCCGCTACGAGATCCGCGTGACCGATGTGATCGAGCCCGCCGACTGGAGCGGCGCCGACGACGCGATGCTCTACATCGGCGCGCGCTTCAACCGTGCGATCGAGTGGATGGTGCGCGAGAGCCCCGACCAGTACCTTTGGGTGCATCGCCGCTGGAACTCGCGTCCGAAGCACGAGCGCGAGGGCGAGCCGATGCCCGACCGCCTGCGGCGCAAGCTCGCGGCGCTGCCATGGATGACCGATGCGCTGCTCGAGGACCTCGCGCGCCCGATCGACGCGCCGACCGACCCCGCGGCGACCTGCCCGCCCGGCGCACCGATCGCGATCGACCCGCGCTACCGTGTCGAGACGCGGCCATCGCCGCGCGAAGAAAGCGCTTCGCGATGAACAACCGCTTCCTCGACCGCACCATCGCGCTCGTCGACGACGACCCCGACATCCTCCAGTCGATGGAGATGGCGTTCCGTCACGAGGGCGCGCGCACGCTCGTCGCAGGCGACGGGCTGGGCGCATTGGCGCTCGTCCGCGGCGAACGGGGCGCGCGGCCCGACCTCCTGGTCCTCGACATGATGCTTCCGCGCAGTTCGGGCCTGCTCGTCCTCGAGAAGATGCAGGAGGAGGCGGTCACGATGCCCGTGATCATGGTCACCGCCAACCTCGGCAAGCGCCACAAGGAGTTCGCGCTCGGCCTTGGCGCGCGCGCGTATCTCTTCAAGCCGCTGTCGCTTGCCCGCCTGCTCGAGACCGCCGAGGAGCTGCTCAAGGCGCGCTGAGGCACCCTGCGCCTTCCGCTATCATCGCGCGTGATGTCGATGAGCCTCTACATCCTTCAGCGACCGACGCCGCGCCGCGGCGGTTCCGAGCCGCAGCCGCTCGGTTCGCGCGCCGAGGTGCTGGCCGCCTTCGCCCGCATGAACACCGCGCCCGAGCGCGCGGGTGGCGACGACCTCTTCGGCCCAGGCATCGAGGTGCAGCTTCCGCCGCACCAGGACCCCGTCATGCAGGCCGCGATCCGCGTGACCGAAGAGGAGCTCTTCTCGGCGCTGTTCCTCGGCACCGAGGAGGACCGCCCGGGCAAGCTCGCGAAGGAAGTCCGCCAGCGCGGCTGGCAGCTCGTGAACCAGAGCGAGGGCCTCGTGTACCCCGCCGTGCGCGACGACGAGGACGACGACTTGGACGATGGGGACGCGCGCTGAACGGCCGCGAGGACGATGGCGGCGCAGGCCGTTCCATCGCGGATGACGCGCGTCGCACGGTCGACTGCAGGGGCGATGTCACGGTGGTGCTGCGAGGGGTACGCGTTCGGCGCGGTCCTCGAAGCGCTGCGGCCTTCGCTGCGCATGCCGCCCACCGATTCGGCCGAGTGCATCGAACTCGAACCCGCATCGATCGCCTCGATCGGACGGACGGGCCAGGACGCGGCCAGCGGCAAGTCGTGGAGAACTGGATGCGGCGCTACGCCAAGAAGCGCCTTTCGGGCGAGCGGCATCGACCGAGTCCGACCCCAAGTGACCTGCGGAGAGGCGCCATTCTGCGGACGATGCGCCGCCCTTCGTCGCACGCCGTCCCGTAGTCGGCCGCTCGAGGACCGCACAGCGCGGTTTTTGTTCTCAGACCGCCCCGACGGGCGTCGAGTCACTTGCCGCCCCCGCCGTTCCTTGCCATGATTCGCCTTCCGATGGACCGCGTCTCCCGCCGGCCAACCCTTTCTGAACGCGACCCGAACGCGACCGCCTCGGCGCCGCTTCGGCTGACAGCCGACGGACCGACTGTTGCGGCCGCGATGCCGCCTTCGAAGGCGGCTCAGGCATTGGTCGAGGCGAAGGCGGTCCTCGTCGAACTCGAGGCGAACCTGCGGGTCGTCGAGGCGAAGCTGGCTGAGGACAGGCGGCAGGACCCGATCCGGCAGGTCACAGGCGTGAGCAGCCTCGAGTCGGCCATCACATCGACCCGCGACCTGATCGTGGCCCTCGAGGCCTCGGCGGCCCTGGCTCGCGAAGCCGAGAGCATCTGAGCGGGCCCGTCACGGGCTTCGCGCCGCCGATTGCCACAACGAAACCCCGCTCAGGCCGCGACGGTCA
>JAJTGK010000073.1 GCA_021297815.1 Planctomycetaceae bacterium | reverse complement strand
GCGAGCGGTGGCGACGCGCCGAGCGCGCTGCCCGACCATGTGCTGGCCGCGCGCGGCGACTCGCGGCGCTTCCGTGAACTCGTGTGGAACCATGCGCGGCGAATGGCCGAGCACTACCAGCGCGCGGCGAACCTCTTCATCCCGATCGGCGGCGCGAACACCGCGGCGTGGCGCGAGGAAGGCATCGACCGCATGGTCGAGCTCGTGCGCACGACCGCCGTCGCGGTGCGCGATGCGAAGCGTGGTGCGAAGCTCGTGCTCGACATCCACTCGCCAGGCGCCGAGGCGTGGAAGGGCGCGAAGGGCGCGGCGTGGCCGATCGCGTTCCTCCAGCGCATCGTGGGCGAGGCGATCGGCTTCGACGCGGCGAGCGTGCGGTTCGAGCAGGGGCCGTCGCGCGACCCTGCGCGCGAGCTGCTCACGACCGCGATGCTGCTCGACCAGTACATCGGTCGCGAACTGCCCATCTTCGTCGGCGGTTTCGGCGTGCCGAGCGCGGGCGACGGGATTGAACGCGGCGCCTGGCGCGCCGCCCCCAGCACTGCGCTCGGCGCAGCGGCGTGGACCGAGGATTCGCAGGCCTCGTGGGGCGTCTCGATGCTGCGCATCGCGCTGTCGCGCCCGTTCGTCGAGGGCGCGTGGTGGGCGAACCTGCAGGATGTTCCTGGGGAGCGCGCCGACGGCCTGCTCGACGCCGCAGGTCGTCCGAAGGCGCTGCTGAACAGGCTGCTCTCGGTGCGCAAGCAGATCTCGACGCCGCTCGGCGCGGCGGCTGCGGAGGGCGCATGAGCCGCGTGCCCGTGCGTTTCGCGCGGCCGTCGCAGGCGTCGGTCGTGGCGCTGGCGCTTGCCATCGGGTGCGTCGCGGTCGCGGGCCTGCCGCGCGAGCCGCGCGTGGTGCACCGCATCGTGCCCGAGGCGCGTCGCATCGATCTCTCGCGCGCTTCGCTCGGCGAACTCTGCCTGCTCGAGGGCATCGGACCTGCGTTGGCCGCGCGCATCGTCGCGCATCGGGAGGTGCATGGGCCGTTCCATTCGGTCGACGAACTCGGCGACATCGAGGGGATCGGCGAGGCGACCATCGAGGCGCTGCGCGACGCCGCGCGGGCGAGCACGCCGTGAGCGGGCAGGGCGGCGATGGCTTCCTGCGCGCACTCTGCGATGTGGCGCTTGCGCCGCAGATCGAGCCCGCGATCGCACGCGGCGGCACGAGCGCCTTCGACGGCAGCGCAGGCAGCCTGCCGTCGTTCGTCGCGGTGGTCGCGGCGCGGTCCGCGGCGCCCGTGGTGCTCGTGGTCGCGCACCTCGACGAAGCCGACGACGCGGTCGAGGAACTCCGCATGCTCGGCGTCGAGGCCGAGCTCTTCCCCGCGCTCGAGGTGCTTCCCGGCGAGTCGAGCCCGAGCGCGGAGCTCACGGTCGCGCGGCTCGGCGTGGTGCGCCGCCTCGCCGAAGGTCGCCCGCCCGCGGCGATCGTCGCGCCCATCGCGGCGCTCATGCAGTCGGTGCCCGAGCCCGCGCGCCTTGCGGGGCTTGTGCGCACCATCGCCACCGCCGCGCGCGTCAACCAGACCGAACTCGTCTCATGGCTCGTCGAGGGCGGGTACCGCCGCGTCGACGCGGTCGAGTCGCCTGGCGATGTCGCCGTGCGCGGCGGCATCGTCGACATCGCGCCGCCTGGCGGTGCACCCGCGGTGCGCCTCGACTTCTTCGGCGACGAGGTCGAGCGGATCTTCGAGATCGACCTCGCGACGCAGGCCTCCGACCGCCGCATCGACACGGTCGAGCTCGTCGCCGTCTCGCTCGACGCCGCGCTCGGCGACGCGCGCACGGGGAAGGGCGCGCAACCGCTCGCGGAGACGCTGCCCGAGGGCACGGTGACCGTGCTCGCCGAGATGTCGGAGATCATCGAACAGGCCCGCGCATACTGGGACCGCGTGCGCGACGGGCGCGGCGTGTACGGGCCGCCCGCCACGCTGTCGCTCCTCGCGCGGAAGTCGCGCGCCACGCTCGAGCTGCACGCCTTCGGTCACGCAGGCGCCGCGGTCGGGTCGCTCGGCGCACGCGTGCTGCCGCCCTTCGACGAGAACGCCCGCGCGGCCGCAGGCGAGTTCGCGGCGCTTGCGGGCCTGGCCAGCCGCCAGAGCGCCATCGTCTGCGAGAGCGACGCCGAGCGCGCCCGCATGACCGAGCTTCTCGCCGCGCATATGCGCGCCGAGACCGTCGCGCGGCCCATCGGCCACCTTGCGCGCGGCTTCATCCTCGAGTCGGCGGGCGCGTCGTTCCTCGTCGCGCCCGCGGGCGAGGTGCTGCACCGCGCGCCCGTTCGCCGCCGCGGCCGCACGCTGTCGGGCGGCCGCGCGAAGGACGCGTTCCTCAGTTTCGAGCCTGGCGACTATGTCGTGCACCGCGACCACGGCATCGCGCGCTTCGCGGGCCTCCAGACGCTGCGCCAGGACGGGGTCGACCAGGAGTTCCTCACCCTCGAGTTCGACCAGGGCGCGAAGATCCATGTGCCTGCGTCGCGCATCGAGCTCGTGCAGCGCTATGTCGGCGCGGGCGGCGCGAAGCCCAAGCTCTCGACGCTCGGCGGCCGCCGCTGGAAGAAGGCGAAGGAAGAGGCCGAGGACGCTGCGCGCGATTTCGCAGGCGAGATGCTTCGCGTGCAGGCCGCGCGCGCGGCGACGCGCGGCATCGCCTACCCCGCCGACAGCGACTGGCAGCGCGAGTTCGAGGCGCAGTTTCCCTACGACGAGACCGAGGACCAGCTCACCGCCATCGCCGCCACCAAGCGCGACATGGAGAGCGCGCGGCCGATGGACCGCCTCGTCTGCGGCGATGTCGGCTTCGGCAAGACCGAGGTCGCGATCCGCGCGGCGTTCAAGGCGGTCGACGCGGGGCGGCAGGTCGCGGTGCTCGTGCCCACGACCGTCCTCTGCGAGCAGCACGAGCGCAGTTTCCGCGAGCGTTTCCGCGCCTATCCGTTCCGCATCGAGAGCGTGAGCCGCTTCAAGACCGACGCGGAGCAGAAGTCGACGCTCGAGGCGCTCGCGCGCGGCGAGGTCGACATCATCATCGGCACCCACCGCGTGCTGTCGAAGGATGTGGTGTTCAAGGATCTCGGGCTCGTCGTCGTCGACGAGGAGCAGCGCTTCGGCGTCGAGCACAAGCAGCGGCTGCTCGAGTTCCGCGTCACCGCCGATGTGCTCACGCTTTCGGCGACGCCCATCCCGCGCACGCTGCACATGGCCATGCTCGGCCTCCGCGACATCAGCTCGCTCACCACCGCGCCCGCCGACCGACGCGCGATCGTGACCGAGGTGATTCCGCACAACGAGCGGCGCATCCAGCAGGCGATCCTGCGCGAGCTCGCGCGCGAGGGGCAGGTCTTCTTCGTCCACAACCGCATCAGCGACCTCTTCAGCGTGGCCGACGACATCCGCCGCCTCGCGCCCGACGCGCGCGTCGTGGTCGGGCACGGGCAGATGCCGCCGAAGGAGCTCGAGGACGCCATGCTGCGCTTCATGCGCCGCGAGGCCGACATCCTGGTGTCGACCACGATCATCGAGTCGGGCATCGACATCCCGACCGCGAACACGATGATCATCAACAACGCGCACATGTTCGGGCTCGCCGAGCTGCACCAGCTGCGCGGCCGCGTGGGGCGCTGGAAGCACCGCGCGTACTGCTATCTCGTGCTGCCCAAGGACCGACCCGTGCGCGACGAAGCGATGAAGCGCCTGCACGCGGTGGAGGAGTTCTCGATGCTCGGCGCGGGCTTCCGCATCGCGATGCGCGACCTCGAGCTCCGCGGCGCGGGCAACCTGCTCGGCGAGGAGCAGAGCGGCCACATCGCCGCCGTCGGCTACGAGATGTACTGCCAGCTGCTCGAGCAGGCCGTCTCGGCGCTGCGCAACGATGTGCGCGTGTCGCCGCTCGACACCATCCTCGACCTCGGCGCGGCGGGCTCGGTGCCGAAGTCGTGGATCCCGAGCGACGCGCGCCGCATGGAGGCGTATCGCCGCATCGGCCAGGCCGACACGCTCGAGGCGCTCGCCAAGGTCGAGGCCGATCTTGCGAGCGCGTACGGCGAGCCGCCGCCGCAGACGCGCGCGCTCCTCGAGCTCGCCGAGGTCCGTCTACGGGCGGCCACGCTCGGCATCCGCTCGATCGCGCGCACCGATGCCGATGTGATCCTGCGCACCACGCGCCCGCGCGATCTCGAGCGCCTCTTCGCAGGGGTGCAGGGCACGGTGCGCGTCGTCGGAAGCCCCGGCGACGACGGCCTCACCGATGTCTATTTCCGACCGCCGACCAAGGCGTTCCTCGAGCCGAAGACGCTCGTCCCGATCCTGCGGAAGCGTCTCGCGGTGTGACGATAGGAATTACGGCGTTTCAAGCGGTCCGCCGCACGGGGCCTCGCTGTACCATCGCGCCCCGCGGGCGGAGCCCGCGACCCGTTGTTCGCATCCCGCACCATCGACATTCCAAGGATGGAACCCATGACCTCGACCACCGCATCGCGCCGCGAAGTTCTCCCCGAGACCCGTCGCTCCGTGACCCACAAGTTCTCGATCGCGGGCCACGAGGGGTACCTCACGGTCGGCCTGTTCGAGGACGGCCGGCCCGGCGAGATCTTCGTGAAGATGTCGAAGGAAGGCTCGACGCTCTCGGGCCTGATGCAGGGATTCTGCCGCGCGTTCAGCCTCTGCCTGCAGCATGGCCTGCCGCTCTCCGAGGCCTGCCAGCGCTTCCGCGGCATGCGCTTCGAGCCGCTGGGCATGACCTCGAACCCCGATGTGCCCGAGTGCTCGAGCATCCTCGACTATGTGGCCAACTACCTGCTGCACGAGTTCGGCAGCGGACGCTGAACGGGCGCATCCGCGCGCCTCGCGAACGGCCCCACCCGCGTCGCGCAAGCACACGATCACGCAGAAACACAGAGGCCCGGCGCGATGCCGGGCCTCCGTTCATTTCTGCGGTGCGGGCTGCGCTCAGTCGCGCTGCTTGCGGCGGCCCTTGCGGGCCATCTCGTCGGCGTCTTCCTTCTCGGCGGCGGCGAGGGCTTCCTCGGTCGCGGCAGCCGCGGCCTCGGCCTCCTCGGCGTTCACCAGCGAGCGGTCGGCGACGACCTCGATCGCGATGTCGACCTTCAGATCGCGGTCGAACTGGATCGTGCACGCGTAGCTGCCCACGCGGCGGAACGGGTTCGCGAGGCGCACCGCGCGCTCGTCGACCGGGAAGCCCGCGTTCACCAGTGCATCGGCAAGGTCGCGCTGGGTCACCGAACCGTAGAGCGCACCCTGGTCGTTGCAGCTGCGGACGAGCTTCATCGCAAAGCCCTCGAGCTTGGCGATGGTCTCTTCGCGGCGCTGGCGCAGGGCGGCGATCTCGGCGAGCGCCTTGGCGCGCGCTTCCTTCAGGAGTTCGACCTTCTCCGCCGTCGGGTGCTCGGCGAGCGCGTGCGGCAGGAGGAAGTTGCGGGCGTAGCCGGCGCGCACGGTGACGATGTCACCGACGATGCCGAGGTTCTCAACATTGCGGAGCAGAAGCAGTTCGACTGGGCGTGCCATGAGTCGCTGTCCTGGGGCGGTGGGCCCCGTGAGTTAGGACGCGGTCGACCAACGCGGCCGAGAGCGCCCAACGAGTGGCGAGCCGCGCAGTATCGCTCAAATCCGATCGGAAGGGAAGCGCACGCTCGCCGCCGAGGGCTCAAGTCAGGCACGAGGCGGGGGTTGCGATCCGCGGAGGAGAGACGGCCGAGAATCTCCACGAAAAAAGGTTCCTCGCGGGCATGCCGATGGCGGACCCTGATAGAATCCGAACAGCGCGGTTCCGCCAGCGTGCGGCGCCGCGTCGTCTGGGGTGTCGGTTTCCGTCGGGTTGGCGCCGTTCCAAACCACCTCGGGGCCGCCGCTCCAAGTCACGCGTGTGTTTGTCGGGAAAGGACCGTGGTTGGGCGTGCTCGTGCACGCCCCGTGCCCAACGCCACTCGCAAGTCCGCACTCGCGGTCTTGCGAAGGTCGATGGCGAGGGGAGCCACGGAACATGTGGGAAAGACCATTCATGGCCCGCGTCGGGACGATCTCCGGCGCCTGAACCCGCCCCCCGTGGCACAACCGCGGACTGGGCAACCCGTGTGTCGCCGCGCGCGCCGCACGGTCGAAGGAGACGAACGATGCCGAGCTACAACAAGGTCCTCCTCATGGGCAACCTCACCCGCGATGTGCAGCTGAAGAGCACATCGGGCAACCAGTCGGTCGCCGAGATCGGGCTTGCGCTCAACCGCAAGTACAAGACCAAGGACGGCCAGGACCGCGAAGAGGTCACCTATGTCGACTGCGAGTGCTGGGGCCCTCGCGCCGAGGTGATCGCGAAGTACTTCTCCAAGGGCAAGCCGATCTTCATCGAAGGCCGTCTCAAGCTCGACAGCTGGGAAGACAAGGACGGCCAGAAGCGCTCCAAGCTGCGCGTCGTCGTCGATGACTTCCAGTTCGTCGAGGGCCGCAGCGGCGGCGGTGGTGGTGGTGGCGGCGGCGGCGATTATGCGCGCGAAGACAGCGGCAGTCCGCCGTCTTTGCTTGCTTTGGCGGGGGTGTGTTTGAGCGCGAGCAACGGACAGCGGTTCGCGGCTTTGTCGCGAGTCCGCCGTCCTTGCTTGCTTTGGTGAGGGGGGCAAAAAGGCCGCCGCCCGCGGGGACCGCGGGCGGCGGGGGGGGGGGTGGTGTCAGGTGCGTCGCTGGAAGGCGAGCGTCACTCGGCCGACTCGGCCTCGCCGCCCGAGGAGGCGGCGGACTCGGTCGACTCGGCGGCCGCGGCCGCGGGCTGCATCTTGCGCAGGGCGATCTCGTCGGCGAGCTGCTGGCGGCCTTCCATCGCGAGCATCTGCTCGGCGGTGAGGTGGTCGGCGCGCGTGATCATCGAGCGCAGCAGCTTCTCGCTGAGACGCGCGTCGCGCTCGATGGCGCTGAGCTTCTGCGTGTCACACTTGAAGTACGCGAGGAAGTAGACGCCGCGCTTGTTGCCCTGGATGTCGTACGCGAGACGGCGCTCGTCCCACTTGCACATGCTGACGAGCTCGGCGCCGCCCTTCGAGAGGACCTCGAGGACATGGTCTGCGGCGCCCTGAAGGTCGGCCGCGACCGTCTGCGGGAAGAGGAACATGCCTTCATAGGCGTGGATACGGGTTTCTGCCATGGTTGTTTCCAATCGTGTTGTGCGCGCGTCGCGCAGGCGCTTGCTGGTTGGTTGCGTGTCTGTCAGTTCGTCTCGCCGGTCTTCGGGCGCTGGTCGGCGCCCTGGGCCGGCTTGGGGTTCGCCGCAGGAGTCCGCTCCGTGCGGCGGTTGAAACGGTTCATCGCCTCCGTGATCCCCGACTTCGCCCAGCATTCCGCGGCGTCGGAGGCAAGGCCAAGGGCCTCCTCCACGAGCGGCTGCTGGTCGGGTCGGAACTTGCCGAGCACATAGTCGCGCTGCGGGATCTGGCCGGGAGCATCGATGCCGATGCGGCATCGTGCGTAACGGTTCGATCCGAGCTTGGCCTCGATGTCGGCCAGTCCGTTGTGGCCGCCGGCGCTGCCGTCCGAGCGGAGCCTTATGGCTCCGCACGGAAGGGCGATGTCGTCGACGATCACCAGCAGGTCGCGCGTCGCGTCGAGCTTGTAGAAGCGCAACGCCTCGGCGACGGTCGTGCCCGAGAGGTTCATGTAGGTCATCGGCTTGAGAAGGAGCACCTTCTCGCCGCCCACCTCGCCCTCGAGCGAAAGCGCCTGGAAACGCGCCTTCGCCGTCTGGGAAGGGTCGGCGACGCGGCGTGCAAGGCGATCGATGCAGTCGAAGCCGACATTGTGCCGGGTTCGCTGGTATTCGAGGCCTGGGTTGCCGAGTCCGACGACGAGCTTCACGGGTCGTACCTTTGCTGTTGCCTTGCGGCTGGACTGGTTCCTTCGGGATCAACGGAGCACGCCCGCGGGAACGGTCCCGCGGACGGGAAGGATCACTTCTTCTCTTCCTTCTTCTCGGCGGCAGGAGCGGCCGCGGCGGTGCTCGCAGCAGCAGCGGGAGTCGCGGCCTCGCCAGCAGCCTCTTCCTTCACCGTCTGGATGCGCACGATCACGCCGTGCGGGTCGCTTGCAAGCGACACGCCCGCAGGGAACTTCACATCGCCCGCGGTGAAGGTCTCGCCCTGCATCGTGGTGAGGTCGATGCGGATGTGGTCGGGGATGTCGCGCACCTTGCACGACACCTTGAGGTCGGCCATCTCGTGCACGACGACGGTGCCCGACTTCTTCGCGGCCTCGGGCGCGCCGAAGAACTCGATCGACACCATGACCTCGACGACCTGGTCGAGGTTCACGCGCGCGAGGTCCATGTGGATCACATTGTCGCCGAGGAAGCCGAACTGCAGGTCCTTGACGAGGCAGGTCTCGGTGCCCTTGCCCTCGATCTCGAGGTTGATGACATGCAGGCCCTGCTTCAGGGCGCCGACGGTGATGTGCTCGTCGACATGCACGGAGAGCGGGTCGCTGCCGTGGCCGTAGATCACGGCGGGCAGGCGGCCTGCGGCGCGCAGGCGCTTCGAGTAGCGGCTGCCGGTCTTGTCGCGCGGCGAGGCCTTGATGGTGGGGACTTCCTTTGCCATTGCATGTACTCCAGAAACTGAAAGGGGTGAAAGAGCTGAGGAAAGACCGCCTATCGCTTCGCGCCACCTGCGTGGCGGAAGAGGGCGGAGATGGACTGGTCGTGGTGGATGCGGTGGATCGCCTCGCCGAGGAGCGGCGCGACGGTGAGGACCTCGAGCTTCGGCTCGAGCTGCTTGGTGCGCGCGCCGCAGGGGATCGTGTCGACGACGACGACCTTCGAGATCGGGCTCTCGAGCAGGCGCTGCATGGCGAGGCCGACGAGCACGGGGTGCGTGCAGGCCGCGACCACATCCTTCGCGCCGCGCTCGACGACGAGCTTGGCCGCCTCGCACACGGTGCCCGCGGTCGAGATCATGTCGTCGAACATCAGGACCGTGCGGCCCTCGACATCGCCGATCAGGTTCTTGACGACGACCTTCGAGCCCGACTGGCGGCGCTTGTCGATGATCGCGAGGTCGCACTGCAGCACATTCGCGAACATGTTGGCGACCTTCACATTGCCCACATCGGGCGAGACGACCACGATGTCGCCGAGCGTCGGGCGCAGGCGCAGGAAGTGGTCGGCGAGCACAGGCGACGCGCTCACATGGTCGACGGGAATGTCGAAGAAGCCCTGGATCTGCGCGGCGTGCAGGTCCATGCACAGCATGCGGTTCGCGCCCGCGGCCACGATCAGGTTCGCGACGAGCTTCGCGGTGATCGGCACGCGGCCCTCGTCCTTGCGGTCCTGGCGCGCGTAGCCGTAGTAGGGCATCACGGCGGTGATGCGCTTGGCGCTCGCGCGCTTCATGCAGTCGATGAAGACGAGGAGCTCCATCAGGTTGTCGTTGACGGGCTCGCAGGTCGAGAGCACCACATACACATCGCGGCCGCGCACATCCTCGTCGACCTTGACCATCGTCTCGCCGTCGGGGAAGCGCGTGACCGTTCCCGCGCCCACGGGCAGGTCGAGGTGCGCGCAGATGCCCGCGGTGAGTTCGCGCGCGCTGGTGCCCGCGAAGATCTTCAGGTGATCTCGGTCGGACGAGCTCATCGAGGTGCTCCTGCGGTGTGGCCGTGGCGCCTGCGGAGGATCGCGTCGACCTCGGCAAGCTGGACGGGATCGTTGATCGAGAGGACATCCTCGGGCGGCACCGCGTCGATCGCGGCCACGACGCGGCCCGCGTGGCGCAGGATCTCGAAGACATCGGTGATGTAGTACTCGCCGCTCGCGTTCTTGTTGCCGACGCGGGCGAGCGCGTCGAGCAGGTCGTCGGTGCGGAAGCAGTAGTAGCTCGGGTTCACCTCGCGGATCGCCCGCTCGGCGTCGGTCGCATCCTTCTGCTCGACGATGCGGGCGAGGCGGCCCTGCGCATCGCGCACGATGCGGCCGTAGCCCTTCGGATCGGCGATCACGCTGGTGGCCAGCGTCGCGGCCGCGCCTTCGCGTCGGTGGAGGGCGAGCAGCGCGTGCAGGGTCTCGGCGCGGATGAGCGGGCCGTCGCCGCACAGCACGAACGCGTCGGTCGACGCCGCGTCACCCTCGATCGCACCCTTCGCCATCATCACGGCGTGGCCCGTGCCGAGCTGCTGCGCCTGGAGCGCGAACTCGACATCGGCCGCCCCCGCGAACTCGGCCTTCACGAGCTCGGCGCCATGTCCGACCACGAGCACGACCTTGGTCGCACCCGCCGCGCGCGCCGCGTCGACGACCCAGTGCACCATCGGGCGCCCCATGACTGGATGCATGACCTTGGGCAGGTCGGACTGCATGCGCGTGCCCTTGCCTGCGGCAAGGATCACCGCCACGAGTCCGCGTTGGTTGCTGTTCGATGCGGTCGTCATCTCGGCGCGTGCGCCGCGAGGAACTCGGCATGCGAAGCGAAAGAACCCTGAACTGGCCCGCTTGGATTCGAACCAAGACTAAATGGACCAAAACCACTTGTGCTACCATTACACCACGGGCCAATCGCCAGTCGGGCAGGAGAGAGATCGGCGCTTTGCGCGCGATCGGTGCAGCGTCGCCGCACCTCGCTGCCCTCGCCCGTCAGGGTTCGGGTTCGCTTCGTTGTGCTGAGGTCGGTGGGGGCGCTTCCTCTGATCGTGGACTCTCGACGCCGCACCCACCACCATGGCGAGCGCGTCCGCGGCGAGGTCCCGATTCGCCGAACCTCAGTTCGACGGGGCAGGGCGCCTCTCGCGGCCAGTTCCTCCGAGGCTGGGGCACCTGCGTGGCCGCGTCGGTGCTCCATGCGAGGCCTGCGCTGGTGCAGCAGTCCTCGACGGCCCATCTGTGGAGGGTCGGGCAATGTAGCGAAGCCTCCGCGGCGGATCAACCATGCGCCGCATCTCCAGCGGCTGATAAGTGCCTTTGGACGCGGAGAATGCGGCTGATACGCTCAGGAGATGCGCGACCTCGAGCCGGCTTCGGGCCTTCTTCATTCGATCGACCCTGCCACAGGCGAGACGGTCGGTTCGCTTCCGCGAACGCCCACCGATGCGATCCCGCGGCTTGTGTTCCAGGCGCGTGAGGCGCAGCGGGGGTGGGGGGCGCTGAGCCATGGGCAGCGCGCCGAGGTCCTGCGCCCCGCAGCCGCGAGGCTGAAGGCCGAGGCGCGTCGGCTCGGCGAACTTGCCTCGCGTGAGATGGGCAAGCCGTTGCCCGAGGCGGTCGGCGAGGCGAACTACTGCGCCGACGGCTTCGCGGCGGAGCTCGACGAAATCGTCGCCGCGCTCGCCGACATCGTGCGCGAGGACGCCCGCACGCAGAGCACGCTGCGCCACGCACCGCTTGGGGTCTGTGCGGCGATCACGCCTTGGAACTTCCCGCTGCTCATGCCGCAGCAATCGGTGCTGCCCGCGCTTGTCGCAGGCAACACCGTGCTCCTGAAGCCGAGCGAAGAGACCACGCTGGTCGCGGTCGAGTACACGCGCATCCTGAACGAGTTCCTGCCTGCGGGCGTGCTCACGCCCGTCGTCGGCGACGGCGCGCAGGGCCGCGCGCTCGTCCTCGCCGATGTCGACCTGATCGTGTTCACGGGCTCGCGCGAGACGGGTAAGCGCATCATGGCCGACGCCGCGCCTTCGCTGAAGCGCGTGATCCTCGAGCTCGGTGGCAAGGATCCGCTTGTCGTGCTCGACGACGCCGACCTCGAGGCCGCCGCCGCGTTCGCCGTGCGCAACAGCTTCCGCAATGCGGGGCAGGTGTGCGTGAGCACGGAGCGCATCTATGTGGCGCGGTCGGTGCGCGAGGAATTCCTGCGGAAAATGGCTGATAATACCGCGGCGTTGCGTCAGGGGCACCCGCGCGAGCAGGGCACGACGGTCGGCCCGATGGTGAACGCGCGCCAGAAGGCGAAGGTCGTCGCGCAGATCGACGCCGCCGTGTCGGCGGGCGCCACCCTGATCGCAGGCGGCGAGCCGCGCGACGGGAACTTCGTCGCGCCGACGATCCTTTCCGATGTCGACCATGCGATGGAGATCATGCGCGAGGAGACCTTCGGCCCCGTCGCCTGCGTGCAGGCGTTCGATTCGGACGACGCCGCGGTGCGCCTTGCCAACGACACGCCCTTCGGGCTTGGCGCCGCGGTCTTCGGGCGCGACCTCGCGCGCGCGGCGTCGGTCGCCGAGCGGATCCACGCGGGCATGGTCGGCATCAACCAAGGCTGCGGTGGCGCGGACGGCTGCCCTTGGGTTGGCGTGAAGGAGTCGGGCTACGGCTTCCACTCGGGGCCCGAGGGCCATCGCCAGTTCGCGCAGGTGCGCGTCATCTCGCGCGCGAGGTAGCACTTCCGTGGCGTACTACTATGTTGGCGAAGCGCGTCGATTCACGGCCGAAACCGTGATCGAGGCCTATTGCCGCGGCTACTACCCAATGGGCGAGGACGACGGCTCGCTGCACTGGATCACCTCGGACCCGCGCTTCGTGCTGCCGATCGGCGCGCTGCATGTTCCGAAATCGCTCGCGCGGCTCGTGCGGCGGCGGCCGTTCGAGATTCGGGTCGACACCGCGTTCCGCCGTGTGATGGAGCAGTGCGCGCGGCCGCGCAGCGAGACGAATCTCGCGTGGATCACGCCCCGCATGATCGATGTCTACTGCGAGCTCCACGCTGCGGGCGTGGCGCACTCCGTCGAGGCGTGGCAGGGCGGGGTGCTTGTGGGTGGCTTGTACGGCGTGTCGCTCGGCGCGGCGTTTTTCGGCGAGAGCATGTTCACGCGTGCCGACCTCGGCGGCGGCGGAGCGTCCAAGGTGTGCCTGGTCGAACTCGACCGGCTGCTCGTCGAGAAGGGATTCCGCCTTCTCGACAGCCAGGAAGCGAACCCACACATGGCCCAGTTCGGAGGCGAGACGATCGACCTTGAGCAGTACCTGGAGCGGATGGAACTGGCTCTGGAGACTTCGCCGAAGTGGTGAGTCCGAGAAAAGCGGCTTTTCGCATATGCGAACGCCCTAGCAGTGAGCTTTCTTTCAGATCTCTCCTCCGAAGTTTCTATTGGAACTCCAGCGGTTTGACTTGCACCCACTGTCTTCAGGAGTACTTTCTCCTTGGACGGAGGGTTCCCAGCGCGTTGTTTGCTGGTTGAGGGGCATCGCTGAAGGGGCGATGCGTGTGCCGTTGTGCATCTGTCCTCGTGCGCCGCGTCCGTGGCCACCGAGTTTCGGAGATGGGATTTCGGGACAACGACCCAGGTCAGGGTCGCTGTGGTTGTTCTCTCGTTTCCCATTCCGGAGAGTGTCATGCGCAAGTCCCTCGTTCTTGGTTCCCTCGCTGCGGCCGTCGCCGCCTCCGCCGCTTCGGCGGATGTGATCGTGTTCACCCAGCTCGCCGCGTACAACATCTATGTCGGCGCCACCGACTCGTACGCGGTCAGCGAGAGTTTCGACGCCTACAACGGCTACTACAACAGCCCGCTCGCAGGCAACTCGGGTGGCGTCAACTGGCTCGCCACCGCCACGGGCGGCATCTACGCCTCGAGCGGCCTGTTCTCGACGAACAACCCGACGGGTCTGACCTTCAGCTTCGACTCGGGCGTGGTCCGCGGCGTGGGTGGCAACTTCTTCGCCACCGACATCGACTTCAATGTGGTCCCGAGCTACATGCTCGTGAGCCTGAACGACGGCACCTCGTACTTCGGCGAAGTCACGAGCTCGTCGGCCTTCCTCGGCTTCTACTCGACGGGCGCCTCGATCACGAGCGTCACGATCGGTGCGATGTCGAGCGGCGGCTCCGGCTCGGTCTACCCGACCGTGGACAACTTCCAGATCGCCGCGATGCCGATCCCCGCCCCTGGCGCGATCGCCCTCCTGGGCCTCGCTGGCCTCGCTGGCCGCCGCCGTCGCTGACCCCGACTGGCGCATTTGACCCTCCGGATCTTCCGCCGAGCCCCGCTTTCACGCGGGGCTTGGCTACTTTTCGAGGAACTTGACCAACGATCGATGCAGGTTCGCGCGTGAAGCCGTCGATTCCGAGAAAAACTCGGATCGGGTTTGACGAAGAGGGCTTTGGAGCCACCTTGATCATGGAGGCGGGACTTGGGAGCGCTTTGCGCTGTCAGGTCTCTGTCCAGTTTTTCCTCCAAGGTCCCCCCTCGGGGATCCGCGCGGATGACGGTGGCAGGGAGGTATTTGGGCCCTCGGGTCGCGTGTGCACGGTGCACACGGCTCCTGAGGGATGTGTGGTCCGTCGTCCCGTTTCCCTTGGAGTGAACATGCGCAGCACCCTGGCTGTCGCGGCCCTCGCCGCGACGATGTCTTCGGCCGCCTCGGCCGAGGTCTATGTCTTCGGAACCCAGTTCGTCTACGAGAACTATCTCGCGGGCGTGGGGGCCATCTCGCAGACGGAGAACTTCAACTCGTTCAACGGACCCTACTCGAGCCCGCTCACGGGGTCCCTCTCGGCGATCGGCGTGAACTGGTCGGCGAACGCTCCCGGCGGCATCTATGTCGGCCCCGCCGCGGGTTCGCAGGTTCTTTCGACGAACCTTCCCGAGCCGTTGTCGCTGACCTTCACGGGCACCGATGTCCGTGGCTTCTCGGGCAACATCTTCGGCACCGACATCAACTTCAATGTCATCCCCGCGGTCATGCAGATCCAGCTGCAGGACGGCAGCTCGTACTTCGCGTATGTCGATGCGTCGACCGCGTGGGTCGGTCTCTACTCGACGACCGCCGCGATCACGAATGTGACCATCACAGCGCAGCCTGGTCCTGGCGGCACGCAGGGCGTCTATCCGACGCTCGACAACATGAACATCGCCGTGATTCCCGCACCTGGCGCGCTCGCGCTGCTCGCTGTCGCGGGTCTCGTCGGCCGCCGTCGGCGCTGAACGGCGCCAACACCACGGGACGACCAGCAGCCGGGGCCCTGAAGCAGGGCCTCGGCTGCGCCATTTTTCCAACGGAGCCCGTGCGGACGCCTACACGTTGAAGAGGAAGTGCGTGATGTCGCCGTCGTGCATCACATAGCTCTTGCCTTCGGCACGCAGCTTGCCCGCCTCGCGGATCGCCTTCTCGCTGCCGAGCTGCTCGAGATCGGGGAGCGTGAAGATCTCGGCGCGAATAAATCCGCGCTCGAAGTCGGTGTGGATCACGCCCGCCGCCTGCGGGGCGGTGAAGCCCTTGTGGATCGTCCACGCGCGGATCTCCTTCTCGCCCGCGGTGAAGTAGCTCTGCAGGCCGAGCAGGTCGTAGGCCGCGCGAATCACGGTGTTCAGGGCGGGTTCCGCCATACCCATCGAGTCGAGCAGCTCCTTGCGGTCGCCTTCGGGAAGCTCGGCGAGCTCCGACTCGATCTTGGCGCAGACGACGACGACATTGCCGCCCGTCGCCTTCGCATGCTCGCGGACCTTCGCGACCAGCGGGCCTTCGCCCGCGATCTGCGCCTCGTCGACATTGGCGACATAGAGCGTGGGCTTGGCGGTGATCATGCCGAGCGTCTTCAGCACCTTCGCCTCGTCGCCCTCGAAGGAGATCGAGCGGACGGGATTGCCCTTGTTGAGGCACTCGAAGCAGCGCTCGAGCACTCCGAGGCGCAGCACCGCCTCCTTGTCGCCCGACTTCGCGTTGCGGCGGGCCTTGTCGAGCGAGCCCTCGATGACCTGGAGATCGGCGAGGAGGAGCTCGGTCTCGATCGTGCCGATGTCGCGGAGCGGATCGACCGTGCCCTCGACATGGGTGATGTCGGGGTCGATGAAGCAGCGCACCACATGCAGCACGGCGTCGACCTCGCGGATGTGCGAGAGGAACTTGTTGCCGAGGCCTTCGCCCGTCGACGCGCCCTTCACGATGCCCGCGATGTCGACGAGTCGCACGGCTGCGGGAATGACCTTCTGCGTCTTGATGTGCTTCTGGATGCGCTGCAGGCGCGCGTCGGGCACATTGACCACGCCGACATTCGGTTCGATGGTGCAGAAGGGGTAGTTGGCCGCCTCGATGCCCGCCGCGGTGAGGGCGTTGAACAGCGTGCTCTTGCCAACATTCGGGAGTCCGACGATGCCTGCTTCCATGGTGGTTCCTTGCGAGGTCCGAAGGGGGAGAATGGTACCCGACCCTGCCTCGCGTGGTGCGGGCGCGTCTACCATGCGCGCCTTATGCATCGCGCGCTCCGCTTCGTGGCTCTTTCGCTTGTTCTCGGTGCTTCAGCGGCGGCGCGCGCCCAGGATGGTGCGCCGCAAGGGCCGCCGCCGACTCCCGTGCGCGTGGCGCAGGTGCGCGAGGAGCCGTTGGCGCCGCGCCGCAAGGTGTTCGGCGAGTTGCGGGCGAGCCGCCGTACCACGCTCGCGGCCGAGGAGAACGGAATCGTGCGTGAGCTCCTCGTGCGCGCGGGCGACACGGTTGCTGCAGGCGCGGTCGTGGCGCGGCTCGACGGTTCGCGGCTGGCACTCGAGGTCCGGGCGAACGCCGCGAGCCTCGCTGCGGCACGAGCGACCGTCGCCGAGCGCGAGGCGGCGGCACGCCGCGCGGCGCGCGAACTCGAGCTCCTCGGTAGGGCGGCGGCTGAAGGTGGCACGAACCCGCGCGAGCTCGCCGACGCGCAGAGCGACCTGGCGGTCGCCGAGGCGCAGACGCTGCAGGCGGTCGCCGCGGTCGGCGTGATCGAAGAGCAGGGGGCGATGCTTGCCAAGCGCGTCGCCGATCTCGAGGTTCGTGCGCCCTTTGCGGGCGTGGCCACCATCAGGCACACCGAGATCGGCGCGTGGGTGGCCGAGGGTGGCGCGGTGATCGACCTTGCCGACACCGCGACGCTCGAAGGCTGGTTCGACATTCCGCAGGAGCTCTTCGAGGCGGCGCAGGCGCTCGCGCAGGCTGGCGCCGCATCGGGCGAACGGCTGCGGGCGATCGAGATCCGCACCACGCTCGGCGCGCGCATCGCGGCCGACGCGGTGCGCGTCGTGCCCGAGATCGAGCCGCGCTCGCGCACCTTCCATGCGATCGCGGTCGTGGCGAACGCCGACGGGAAGCTGGCCGCGGGACTTGCGATGAACGCGTTCGTGCCGCAGGGCGCGCCGTCGCCGTGGACCATCGTGCCGAAGGACGCGCTCGTCTACCAGGGCGTGAACGCCTCGGTCTACATGGTTGTCGACGGAAAGGCGGTCCCCGTCGGGGTGCGCGTCGCGTTCCCGATCGGCGATGAGGTCGCGGTCGAGCCAGGCGCGCTGCCTGCGGGCGCACAGGTCGTCGTCGAGGGTAACGAGCGGCTCATGCCAGGCGCGACTGTGGCGCCGATCGCCTCGGCGCCCGCCTCGACGGAGGCGCGCCAGTGAAGTTCGTCGAAGCAAGCGTCCGCCAGCCCGTGACCGTGGTCGTGGGCGTGCTGCTCGTCGCCCTCGCGGGGCTGATCGCACTGCAGCGCCTGCCGATCCAGCTCACGCCGACGGTGGCGAGCACCGTGGTGAGCGTCAGCACCTTCTGGGAGGGCGCGAGTCCGTCCGAGGTCGAGCGTTCGATCGTCGAGAAGCAGGAGGAGAAGCTGCAGGGCGTCGCGGGCGTCGTGCAGATGACGAGCGTGTCGACCCAGAACACGGGGCGCGTGCGGCTTGAATTCGCGGTGGGCACCGACCCTGACGCCGCGATCCGCGAGGTCAGCGACAAGCTGCGGCAGGTGCAGTCGTATCCGCCGAATGTCGACCAGCCCGTGGTCGAGGCGAGCGACCCCGAGAACAAGGACTACATCGCCTGGATCGTGCTGCTGCAGGATTTCGCCGAGGATCGCGTGAAGCCCGCGCTCGAGCGCGTGCCGGGCGTCAGCGAGATCAATGTGCTTGGCGGCCGCGAGCGCGAGCTGCAGGTGCGCTTCGACGCGGAGCGGCTCGCGCAGCGCGGGCTCACGGTCGATGACCTCGTCGCGGCGATCGGCGCCGCGAACCGCAACGCGAGCGCGGGCAGCGTGCGCGAGGCGAAGAACGAGGTCTCGGTGCGCGCGGTCGGCCAGTTCGAGTCGACCGAGGCGGTCGAGGCCGTCGTGGTCGCGACGCGCGAGGGCCGCCCGATCCTCGTCGGCGATGTCGCCGAGGCGGTCGTGACCTACAAGAAGCCGTCTGGCTTCGTGCGCAGCGCAGGCAGGCCTGTGATCGCCATCAATGTGCAGCAGGAGGTCGGCACGAACATCGTCGAGGTGATGCGCGGCGTGCGCGCCGCGGTGGCCGAGATGAACGGCGACGGCGGGCTGCTTGCCGCCGAGACCTCGCGGCGCGGGCTGCCCGAGGCGCTGCATCTGAAGCTCGTCTACGACCAGACGACCTACATCGACGACGCGATTGCGCTCGTGCGCGACAACATCTGGCAGGGCGGTCTTCTGGCCACGCTCACGCTGATCCTCTTCCTGCGCTCGTGGCGCGCGATCGCGATCATCAGCATCGCGATTCCCATCTCGCTCGTCGGGACGGTGGTGGTGCTGCTCGCGCTCGGACGCACGGTGAATGTGATCAGCCTCGCGGGCCTTGCGTTCGCGGTGGGCATGCTGGTCGACAACGCGATCGTGGTGCTCGAGAACATCTGGCGCCACATGGAGATGGGGAAGGGGCCCGTGCGCGCGTCGATCGACGCGACGAGCGAGGTGTGGGGCGCGATCCTCGGTTCGACGCTGACGACGGTCGTCGTCTTCGTGCCGATCCTCCTCATCGAGGACGAGGTGGGGCAGCTCTTCCGCGACATCGCGGTCGCGCTCAGCGTGAGCGTGCTGTTGTCGATGTTCGTCGCGGTCACCGTCGTGCCCGCCGCCGCGGCGCGGCTGCTGAAGCCACTTGGCGCGGGCGCGACCTCGCTGACCGAGAAGGGTTGGCTGGGGCGGCTCTCGACCTTCACGGCGCGGACCATCTATCGCGTCTCGCGGCGACGGGCGCTTTCGCTGGGCGGAGCGCTCGTGCTCACGCTGCTCTCGGTCGCGGGCTCGGTGGCGCTGGTTCCGCCGCGCGACTACCTGCCGCGCGGCAACCGCAATCTCGTCTTCGGCCTCATCCTGCCGCCACCTGGCACGAGCCTCGAGCAGCAGACCGTGATGGCAGAGCGCGTCGAGGAGACGATCCGCCCGTACTGGGAAGCGGGGCGGCTGCCCGCTGG
The DNA here is from genome assembly GCA_021297815.1 of Planctomycetaceae bacterium. Lineage (GTDB taxonomy): Bacteria > Planctomycetota > Phycisphaerae > Phycisphaerales > SM1A02 > QWPT01. The sequence goes on along the minus strand of JAJTGK010000073.1, from coordinate 7,168 downwards.
ATCGGCGGAGCGCGAGGCTGCGGAGGCGGCGCTGCCGAGCGTGCCTGTCGCGCCGTGGATGGCGTGGAAGGTCGGACCCACGATCCAGCCTGGCTCCGTCGAGAACTACTTCGTCGTGAGCTTCCCTGGCGCGATGTTCCATGGCGGTGTGTCGACCGACCCCGCGCGGGCGGGCGCGAACGAGTACCTCCTCAACCATGCGACGCGTGGCGAGGTGCTGCCCGGCACGCTGGCGTTCGCGTTTCAGGTTCCGCTCTTCAGGACGAGCGGCTCGTCGGGCAGTGCCGTGCGCGTCGACTTCAAGGGCGATGACCTCGACGCGGTGACGAACGCCGCGGGCGCCGTGTTCGGAAGCCTGTCAGGCGCGTTCGGGCCTGGGTCGGTGCAGCCTGATCCGCCGAGCTTCAACCTGCCTGGGCCCGAAGTGCGGCTTGTGCCCGATCATCGCGCGCTCGCGGAGGCGGGACTTTCTCCCGCGCAGCTCGCGACCGCGGTGCTTGCGGCGGGAGACGGCGCGATCGTGGGCGAGTACCGCCTTGGTGGAGAATCGATCGACCTCAAGGTCGTCGACCGCCATGCCGCCGAGGCCGCCGCGGCGGTGGCCTCGCGCGATCTCGGCGAACTGCCCGACACGCCCGTCGCGACGCCGTCGGGCCGCGCGGTGCAGCTCGGGGCGCTCGCCTCGGTCGAGCGCGGCACCGCGCCGACGCAGATCAACCATGTCGACCGCCAGCGCGCGGTGAGCCTGCAGGTCACGGCGCCGGCCACGATGGCGCTCGGCGAGGCGATCCGCGCCATCGAATCGACGCTCGAGGAAGGGCGTCGGCAGGGCACGATTCCCGCGGGGGTGCGCACCGAGCTCGCAGGCAGCGCGAGCAAGCTCGCCGAGATCCAGCGCACGCTGTTCGGCGACGGCACCGTGACGGGATTCCTGACGAGCTCGATGTTCCTCGCGCTCCTCGTCTGTTACCTCGTGATGGTGGTCCTCTTCCAGAGTTTCCTGCTGCCGCTCGTCATCCTGTTCAGCGTGCCGCTCGCCTGCGTGGGCGGGTTCGCGGCGCTCATGGCGGTGTTCCTGTGGAGCCTGAGCGAGCCGCTCATGCCGATGCAGACGCTCGATGTGCTGACGATGCTCGGGTTCGTGGTGCTGATCGGCGTCGTGGTGAACAACGCGATCCTGATCGTGCACCAGGCGCGCAACTTCATGCGCGGCGAGGGCGACGAGACGCCGTCCGACCTCGCGTTCCGCGGGCTTCCTGGCGCGCCTCGGGTCGGGAAGGGCGTGGCACTGCCTGCCGCGGCGGCGATCGCCGAAAGCGTGCGCACGCGCATCAGGCCGATCCTCATGTCGAGTCTGACCAGCGTGACGGGCCTGTTGCCGCTGATCCTGGCGCCTGGCGCGGGCAGCGAGCTCTACCGCGGCCTCGGCGCGGTGGTCGCGGGCGGACTGCTCGTGTCGACGATCTTCACGATCGTGCTGGTGCCGCTCGTGCTTTCGGTCGTGATGCGCGACCGTGGTGCGGTCACGGAGGCGCGAGAAGGTTCCTGAGCGCTTCGGACAGCGACTCCATGCTGAACGGCTTGTCGAGCTGCGCCACGACGCCGAGGCGTTTGAATGCCGCGGTGTCGGCGCGGTCTGCGCGGCCGCTCGACAGGATGAAGCGCAGTTCGGGGCGCGACTTGCGCACCTCGCGCATCAGCTCGATGCCGTCCATGCCGGGCATGTGCAGGTCGGTCACGATGCCCGCGATGTTCACCGTCGGGTCGGCGAGTACCTCGAGCGCGGCGCGGCCGTCCTGCGCGGTGCGGACCTTGAGGCCGAAGGCCTGCAGGATCTGGCGGAACACATCGCGCACGGCGGGCTCGTCGTCGACGACGAGCACGGTCTGTCCGTTGCCGCGGAAGGTCGAGAACTCCGCAGGATCGTCCGCGGGGATCTGCGCGTCGACGGAAGCGGGCAGGTAGACGGAGAACACCGAGCCCTCGCGCTCACGCGACTCGACCTTCATGAATCCGCCGTGGCTGCGCACGATGCCGCTTGCCGTCGAGAGGCCGAGGCCTGTGCCCTGCTCGGGGCTCTTCGTGCTGAAGAACGGCTCGAAGATGCGGTCGAGCATGTGGCCTGCCATGCCTTGGCCGCTGTCGGCGACGCGCAGGCACACGAAGTCGCCGGGCGAGCCCTCGCCCTGCGCGAGCGGATCGTTGGGCGCGATGCGGACGAGCGAGGCCTCGACATCGAGCGTGCCTCCCGCGGGCATGGCGTCGCGTGCGTTCACGCAGAGGTTGAGGAGCACCTGATGGAGCTGCGTCGAATCGCCGACGACGGGGGGGACTCCCTCGCCGCACGAGAATCTGGCCTCGATGTTCTTCGGGAAGGTGCTCGACACGATGTGCTCGATTTCGCGAAGGAGCGCGCGCGGCTCGACGGGCGCCCGCTTGCCATCGACGCCCTTCGCGAAGGTCAGCAGCTGCTGGACCATCGAGGCGCCGCGACGCGCGCTCGATTCCATGACATCGATGAGGTCGCTCGACTGGGGGTGGCGCTTTCGGAACAGGCCCGTCGCAAGCAGGATCGGCGAAAGCGCGTTGTTGATGTCGTGCGCGACACCGCCCGCGAGGGTGCCGATCGACTCGAGGCGCTGCGCGCGCAGGCTGCGTCGCTCGGTCTCGCGGTGTTCGGTGATGTCCTGGCCCACGCCGACCATGCCCGTGATGTTTCCTGCGGCGTCGCGCCGCGTGCTGGCATTGAGCAGGAGAAGCACATGCCGCCCGTCCTTGGTCACGATCGGGAACTCGAAGTTCGCCGTCTCGATGCCACGAAGCGCACGGTCGAGCACTTCCTTCACCGCCGACTTGAATTCGGGCGCGACGAAGTCCGTGAGGCGATGGCCGATGACCTCGGACTTCGTGTAGCCCGTGATGCGCTCGGCGCACTCGTTCCACTCGTTGACCTGGTTCGCGATGTCCTTGCCGAAGATCGGCGCGTTCGCGCGGTCGATCAGGCGGCGCAGGTCGAGCGCCGCGGCCTGCGCCGCGTTCTCGGCGCTGCGGCGCGCGTCGATGTTGATGCTCGAGCCGACGATCTCGATGGGCTTGCCGTCGCTGCCGCAGCGCACCATGAACTCGTCGCGCATCCAGCGGTAGTGGCCGTCGGGGAAGCGGAAGCGGTACTCGTAGCTGGCGTTGCCCGTCTCGAGCGCCTCGTGCAGCTTGCGCCGCGACTCGGGGAGATCCTCGGGGTGGATGCGGTTCGACCAGAACATCGGGTCCTTCAGGAACTCGTCGCCGTCGTAGCCGAAGATGCGGGCGATGTTCGGGCTGAGGTAGGTGCTGCGGAAGTCGCCGCCCGCCTCGCAGGTGTAGATCACCGAGGGACCCGCGGTAAGCACATATCGCAGGCGTGCCTCGCTGGCGGCGAGCTTCGCGGTGCGTTCCTCGACCATCGCCTCGAGGCGGTGGTTGAGCTCCTGGAGCTTGCTCTCTGCGGCGATGCGCCGCTCGCTCTCGAGGAAGATCAGCACGATCGCCGCGACGGCGAGGGTGAATTCCTCCTCCTCGTTCGACCAACGCCGCGCGGGGCCCGTGTGCTCGCAGCAGACCACGCCCGCGATCTCTTCACCGAGGCGGATGGGCGCGTCGAGCATCGAGGTGATGCCGAGCGGCTTCAGGTAGCCTTCGCGGAAGCTGCGCGTGGCGACATGCGTGTGCGCGTCGTCGGCGCGGACGGGGAGCTTGCTGTCGACCGCCTCGAAGTAGGCGCGGTGGTCGAGGCGCGAGAGGCAGATGTCGAGCTTGCCCTGCGACTTGCCGCCCGAGAACAGGTGCTCGCAGCAGATCTTGTCGTGGCCCTCGTCGAAGATCCACACGCTGACGCGGTCGACCTCGAGCGCCTGCGACACCTTGCGGGTGACGAGGCCGAGGAACTCCTGGCGGTCGCGGCTTGTGTTCGCGCGGAGGATCGACAGGACGGAGTGGAAGAGCTTGCGCTGCTCGCGGAGGCGGCGCAGCGACGCTTCGTGGCGGGCGTGGCTGGTCGTTTCGCGGAAGACGCCGCGGGTCACATGCGGGCTTCCGTCGACGAACTGCACGGTGACGCGGCCCTCGAGATGGACTGCTCCTCCGTTGCGTGCGCGGAAGGCGACCTCCATCGTGCCGACATCCTCGCCCATGAGGAGCCGCTGCATGTAGTGCATGCAGTGCTCCTGGCTGTCGGGGTGGATGAACTCGAAGATGTTGCCACCTTCGACTTCGCCGCGCTGGTAGCCGAGGCGCTCGAGCCAGGTCGAGTTGACGAATCGGATCGTGCCGTCGGGCCGCACGCTCTGCACGAGGTCGGCGACGCCGTCGACGAGTTCGAGGAGTTCGTCGGGCGTGAGCGGCAAGAGGTGCGCCGCGCGGGGCTCGGAGAGGTCTGTGGTCGGCATGGTGGATTCCTCGTGTCGGACGGAGGAACCGCAGACTACGGGGATGGTGTGCCGACTCGGTATGGGGTGAATGCCGAATCGGGCAGAGGTTTGCGCGATCGATGACAATCGGCCGCTGGGTTGGCGGAAGAGGCGGGCTCCGCATCTCTGCACGCGGGGGTTGCGACAGATGGCGCAGGGCGTCTGCAGAGCCGCGTCAGCTTCGGTGGTGCCGGGCCGTCCGAGTCAGGGCCCCGTGTGTGCGACCAGCATCGAGTACGGGGGAAGCACGATGCCGCCACGCGCGACCGCGATGGTCTCGGTACCCGCGCGCTGCGCGTTCACGACGATGTTCCAGTTTCCGCTCGGGAGCTCGATGGTGAGGGGATCCTGCTCGTCGTTGTAGGCGACGAAGATGCGGGCCCACGGGTCGCCCGCCGCGCGGCCGTCGAGGGTGAAGGCGACGGTGCGCGAGCCCTCGGAGAACCGCAGGGCACGGCGGATGTCGGCGTCATCGGCCATGCGGAACGCAGGGTGCTCGCGGCGCAGGCGGACGAGGCCTGCGGTGAAGGCGTGGATGTCGGAGTACTCGGCCTTGCGGCGCCAGCCGAAGTCGTTGATGTCGTCGCCCGCGTTGTACGAGTTGTGGTTGCCCTGCTTCGTGCGCGCGAAGTCGCATCCGCCGTGGATGAAGGGAATGCCCTGGCTCGTGAGCACGATGCCGAGCGCGAGCTTCTGCATGGCGCGCCGCGTGGCGTCGCTCGCCGCGGGCTGGGTCTTCACGATCTTGTCCCAGAGGATCAGGTTGTCGTGGGCGCTCGCGTAGTTGACCGTCTCGGTGGGTTCGAGCGTGAAGTCGTCGATCGCGCCCGCGACGCCGCGGCGGATGGCGCCCGAGTCGCCGCCCGCGCCCGTCGCGAAGCCGATGGTGGCGCCATCGAGGTCGCCGCGGATCGCGTTGCGCAGGTGGTCGTTGAAGACCGCGATGGGCAGGCCCTTCTGCGCGCCCTTGCCGAAGTAGGTGGTGCCGCCGCCGGTCCATGGTTCGCCGTAGAGCGTCGCGTCGGGGCGGATCGCCTTCACACGCTCGCAGATCGCGCGCACGGTCTCGGGGCGGTGGCAGCCGAGGAGGTCGAAGCGGAAGCCGTCGATCTTGTAGGCGCGCAGCCAGTGCTCGACGCTGTCGACGATGTACTTGCGCGCCATGGGGCGCTCGTCGGCGAAGCCGTTGCCCGTGCCCGAGTCGTTGGTCAGTCGGCCTGCGGCGGTGGTGCGGAAGAAGTAGTAGGGCACGGGCGCGTTGAAGGGCGAGTTCGGGCCCGCGTCCGAGGTGTGGTTGTAGACGACATCGAGGATGACGCGGATGCCCGCGCGGTGGTACGCGGTGACGGCGCTTCGGAGGTCGCGGATCGCGCTCGTCGGGTCGTTCGGATCGGTCGCGTAGTTCGACTCGGGCACATTGAAGAGCGTGGTCCAGTAGCCCCAGTTGTACTCGCCGACCTTCGCGGTGAAGTCGTGGATCGGCAGGAGATGCACTGCGGTGATGCCGAGGTCCTTGAGGTGGTCGATGCCGCTCGAGGGCGTCGTGCCCGTCGCGGGCGCTGGGTGGACGAGGCCGAGGTAGGTGCCGCGCGCGTCGGCGGGGCAGCGGTCGTCGCGCTGCGAGTAGTCGCGGACATGGATCTCGTAGAGGATCTCGTCGGTCGGGCGCGCGATGGTGGGTGCGGGGGTCGAGGCGAAGCCCTCGGGCTCGAGGCGCGCGAGGTCGACGACCACGGTGCGGCTGCTGTCGGCGTTCGCCGCGAAGCCCCACATGTCGGGCACCTCGCGCGACTCGTGGTAGTTGCGGAAGATGTAGCGGTAGGGCGTGCCGTGCAGGTCACCGGCGATGGTTGTTTCCCATACGCCCTTGTCGCCGCGCTTGAGCGCGACGGTGCGGGTCGAGGCGCCTGACTTTGGGTCGAAGAGCACGAGGTCGACCGACTGCGAGACGGGCGACCATGTCGCGAAGCGCGTCGATTCGGGCGTGCAGAAGGCGCCGAAGCGCGTCTCGGTGGGTGAGAACTCAGGTGCCTCGAGCACGCCGCGCGCGTAGACGACGGCGGGCTTCGGTGGCGTCGAGTCCTCGAACGCCTCGCGTCCGAAGCCGACCATGAGGGTCGCGATGTCCTGCTCGCCGATGGGCTTCGCGAAACGCACGCGGTAGAGGCGCTTGCCGTCGACGGTGCCTGCGTCGTCGATCTCGCGGATGCGCGGATTCAGGCGCGGGTCGATCGTGCTTCCGAAGCCGAGCGACTTGCGCTCCTTCGCGCTGAGCGGGCGGGAGAACGCGAGCGTCGCCACATCGGCGCCGTCGAGGAACGCGCCCTCGATGCGCAGCGAGAGGTCGATCTTCGCGGGGTCTTCGGTGAAGGCGCCGTCGCCAGACTTCACCCAGATCTCGGTGACCTTGCCCTTCGCCAGCGCGACGAAGCGGTCCTGGTCGAAGTCCTTCTCCTCCCAGTTTCCGCGGCGAACGAGGAATCCCACGCGCGGCGGAGTGTTGGCGAAGGGAATGACCGCCGTGCGGCCGAAGGAGTCCTCGCGGTCGAATCCGAACGCGCCGCCTTCGCCGCCTTCGGGCCAGCACCAGAGGTTCCAGCCCGCGTAGTCGCCGCCGGGGCGGTGGTAGTGAACGACGAGGAGCGACTCGGCCTTCTGGCCGGCGACCTCGAAGTCGCGCGGCTTGAGCGAGCGCGCGAGACGCTCGGTGTCGCGGGAGGATT
>JAJTGK010000072.1 GCA_021297815.1 Planctomycetaceae bacterium | reverse complement strand
CGAGCCATCGGCGGCGCGGCCCGCGAACACCCGCGCCAGTTCATCGCACCCCGCATAGCGCGCCCGCTCGCCCCACACGAGGTCGAGCAGCACCGCCGCCTCGTCGTCGCGCGCCGCGCGGCCAAGCGCGCGCGCGAACATGTCGCGCACCGCGCGCGCGTCGTCGCGTTCGTCGCGCACCGCCACCGCGAGCGCCTGCGCGCACTCGAGGTACACAGGGTCGTTCAGCGTCACGAGCGCCGCCAGCGGCGTGTTCGTGCGCGTGCGCCGCACGGTGCATGTCTCGCGGCTCGTCGCGTCGAACGCGATGAAGCTCGGATACGGGCTCGAGCGCCGCAGGAATGTGTAGATGGCGCGGCGGTAGCGGTCCTCGCCCTCGCTCGTCCGCCACGCATCGCCCGAGTAGACCACCTGCCACACGCCTTCAGGCTGCGGCGGCATCACGGGCGGTCCGCCCAACTTGCGCGAGAGCAGCCCGCTGACCGCGAGTGCCTGGTCGCGCACCTGCTCGGCCTCGAGCCGCAGCCGCGGCGCGCGCGACCACAGCCGGTTGTCGGGGTCGCGCACGCGCGCCGCATCCGACGCCACCGACGACTGCATGTAGGTCGCGCTCGTCACGATCTCGCGCAGCAGCTCCTTCATCGAGAAGCCCTTCGCGACGAGCACGCCCGCGAGATGGTCGAGCAGCCGCCTGTCGGACGCGCCCGACCCCATCACGCCGAAGTCCTCGCTCGTCTCGACGATGCCGCGGCCGAAGAGCGTCTCCCACGCGCGGTTCGCCGCGACGCGCGCGAACAGCGGGTTTCCCGAATCGGCGACCCACTCCGCCATCCCGAGGCGGTCGCGCGGAACCTCCGAGACGGCGCCGAGCGCCGCGGGCAGGTGCGGCTCGACCGCATCCGCAGGCGCCGACAGCGCGCCACGCACGAGCAGCCGCGTCGTGCGCCGCCGCTCGGCCGCGACTTCGGCAAGCACGGGCACGCTCGTCTTCACGCCCGCGCGCTCGACCTCGAGCCGCGGCTGGTCGTCGTCGCGGTCCTCGTCGGCGGTCTGGTTGAGGTACGCGAGGAACCCGTAGTACTCGCGCTGCGAGATCGGTTCGTACGGGTGCCCATGGCACTGCACGCACTGGAAGGTCACGCCGAGGAACGACTGCCATGTCGTCGACACGCGGTCGAACACGGCGGCCATGCGGAACTCCTCGTTGTCGGTGCCGCCCTCGGTGTTGGTCAGCGTGTTGCGGTGGAAGCCCGTCGCCACGCGATCGGCCTCGGTGGCCTCGGGCAGCATGTCGCCCGCCAGCATGCGCACCGCGAAACGGTCGTACGGCATGTCGGCGTTCAGCGCGTCGACCACCCAGTCGCGCCACGCCCAGATGTCGCGGCGGCTGTCCTTCTCGTAGCCCTGCGTGTCGGCGTAGCGTCCGAGGTCGAGCCAGAGGCGCGCGAAGCGCTCGCCGTACGCCGCGTCGGCAAGCAGCGCGTCGACCAGTCGCGCGTACCCCGCAGGCGACGGGTCGGCCAGATACGCCGCACGCACCTCGTCGCGCGGCGGAAGACCCGTGAGGTCGAGCGCCACGCGGCGTACGAGGGTCTCGGGGTCGGCGCGCGGCGCAGGGTCGAGCGAGGCACGCGCAAGCCCCTCGAGCACGAACCGATCGAGCGGCCGCTGCGACCAGCCGTCGCGCGCGATCTCGGGCACCGCGGGCTCCTCGCGCGGCGCGAACGACCAGTGCGAGCCCCACGCGGCGCCTTCGGCGATCCACCGCTCGATGAGCGAGACCTCGCGCACGGAGAGCCCTGCGCCCTCGGGCGGCATGCGCAGGTCGGCATTGTCGGTCGACACCCGCGCCAGGAGTTCGCTCCGCGCAGGGTCGCCCTCCACCACCGCCGCATGCCCGCTGCGCAGCACCGACTTGACGCGCGCAGGATCCGACAGATTCAGCCCCGCCATCTCGCGCACGCCGCCGTGGCAGCGAAAGCAGTGCGACGCGAGCACGGGAAGGACCTCGCTCGCGAAATCGACGCGCGTCGGCCGCTGCAACGCCTCGTCCGCGCGATGCATCGCTCCGCCGCCCGCAAGCAGCGCGGTGATGGAGGAGGCGAGCATCCACGCGGCAACGCGCATGTGGCGAGTCTAACCAACATTGAACATAGCTCAAGCCTCGGCAGCGCGCTCTTGGAGCCAAAGGCCGCTTCCGCGGGTTATCCTCGCCGCCGCGGCGCGGCGTTCCGCGTCGTGCGACCGCCATGAAGTTCCTCGACGCGCTCCCCATCTTCCTCGCGGGCCTCGCATTCTTCTTCATGGGCCTCGACTCGATCAAGTCGAGCCTGCAGGGCCTCGCCTCGCGCTCGATGCGGCGCCGCGCCGCGCGCGCGACCGCCAGCCCGCTGCGTGCAGGGCTCCTTGGACTCGGCTTCGGTGCCGTCACGCAAAGCGCCACCGCAGTGTCGTTCGTAGTCGCAAGCCTTGTCGCGACCCGCGTGCTCGCGCTGCGCCGCGGCCTCTCGATCGTCGCGTGGGCGAACCCTGGCACGGCGGCGCTCGCGTTCCTCGCGGCCATCGACCTGCGCATCGCGACGATGTGGATCGTGGGTCTCGTCGCCCTCGTGCTGCGCAACCGCGCCTCCGCGGGCATCCGCCCCGCGCTCACGGCGCTCTTCGGCGTCGGGTGCATGCTCTTCGGCCTGAGCCAGCTGAAGGACGCAGCGACGCCCGCGCAGGACGCGGCGTGGTTCGCGACGATCAGCGGCTTCCTCAGCTCGTCGTTCGTGCTCGCATTCGCGATCGGCGTGGTCCTGCGCACGGTGATCCAGAGTTCGAGCGGCATCGCGGTGATCCTCATCACGCTGTGCGGCGCGGGGCTGCTGACGCCGGACTACGCACTGATGACGATCCACGGCACCTCGATCGGCATCGCGCTCTCGATCATGCTGCTCGGCCGCGGCGCACACGGCGAGGCGCTGCGCATCGGCTACTACCAGGCGCTGGTCAACATCGTCGCGGGCCTCGTGATGGCCGCGTTCATGCTCGGAGCCAACCTCCTCTCGCTTCCAGACACCTTCGACCTGCTCGGGGCGCTCGGACTGGGGCTGAAGTCGACGCTCGCGCTCGGATTCCTGGTGCAGATGCTGGTCTGCCCGCTCGCGGGCGCGCTGCTCGGGCGACACGCGCTTCCACTTCTCGAGCGGCTCGCTCCCGAGTCCGAGGCCGTCAGCCTCGCGAAGCCCCGCTACCTCTCGGAGTCCGCCGCAGAGTCGGCGGAAGCGGCGCTCGGACTCGTTTCGGCCGAGCAGCACCGCATGCTGGCCGCGATGCCTGGGCTGCTCGCGCCGCTCACGGCGCAGGGCCCCGCCGAACTGCAGGCGGCCCTGCGCCAATCCGAGACCCTTGGCGAGAGCCTTACCTCACTGCACGGCGAGGTGACGGGCTTCCTCGTCGAGGTCCTCGAGCACGCCAATGAACCCGCGACCGCGCACGCCTATCTCCATGCGGGGGACAGGCAGCAGGCGCTTGGCGAGATCGCCGCCGACCTTGCGCGCCTTGTGCGCGAGATCGCCGCGTTGCCCGAAGGATCGACCGCACGCATGCTCGGCGGGCTGATCGGCGAGAGCACCGAAGAGACGCTGCGCGAGGCGATCGCAAGCTCTGCCGTCGCCCATGCCGAGCGGGCGAAACTCGAGTCGATGCTCGACGACCGCCACAGCCAGATGGAGCCGATCCGCCGCATCGCGGCGCAGCCCGATTTCGGCAACGCGCGGGAGCAGGCCTCGATTCAGTACGCGACGACGCTCTTCGAGCGGCTGGCCTATCTGCTCCGCCGCGCGACGCGCCCGCTCGACGAACTCGAGGACGACGGCAGCCCCACGGAGCCACGCGACGCGACGCCGATCGAGCATTCCGAGAGCGACGCGGCGCGGTAGACGCTCTTCCGCGCGGGCGCGATGCAGCGCCGCGCCGCCTTCCGAGCGCATGGCCGTCGCACGCGCGAAAAAAACCGCCGCCCCGCACAAGGCGGGGCGGCGGATGGTTCCGTCATCGAGTGCGTCAGTCCATCACGACGATGGCCTCGAGCGCCGCGTCGGTGCGGGCCTTGAGGTCCGCCAGATGCGCGCGCGAGTAGTCGTCGATGTTGCTGCCGCTCGCCTTGGCAAGCACCGCGTCGAGCTTCGCCTTGAGCTCGCGCAGCTCCTGCGCCGAGAGCTGCCGCGCCACGCGCGGCATGTTCGCCTTGCCCGTCGCCACCACGATCAGGCGGTCGGTCATGTCGGCCTGAAGGCTGCGGCGGAAGGTCGAGATCATGGGCTTGCGCTCGTTCGACGAACCGAGGTTCGAGGTCGAGATCTCGCTGTAGATCTCGTCCGTGAGCGCGTTCATGAGCTCGGGAATGGTGAACGCGTCCTGGTCGGCGGCAACGCGCTGCTCGTTGTCGTAGACGCGGCCGAGCGTGCTCGGGTTGAGCAGCATGGTCAGCGCCATGGCCTGCGTGCCCGCGATCTGCGCGTTGATCGGCCACGCGCTCTCGGCCATCATGCCCATCGGGCTGTCCATCCACTTCTCGACCGTCATCTTGTTGACGAGCTCGGGCGTGAGGCCGTACGCCTCGTCGCGGAACGCCGTCTCGACGATGAACTTCAGCGCGGCGCGCTGCTTGGCCACCTCGACGGGCACCAGCGGATCACCCGTGTTGGCGTCGCCCTTCTTGGCGCGCGTCACATAGGTGCCGCCGACCCACGGCGCCATCATGTCGATCGCGCGGCGCTGCTTGGACAGCGTCTTCAGGTAGCCCTTGCGCGCGCGCTCCCAGCTGTCGCCGTTCTTCACATACTTCTCGAGGATCGCCGCGCGGAGCATCTTCACGAGCTCCATGTCGGCCATCGCGAAGTCGAGCGGGTCCTTCGAGAAGTCGTAGCGGCGCGCGAGCGGATCGGGGCCGCCCGTGTCCTCGTCGGTCAGGTACATGTGGCCGGGCTCGCCGCACCGCGCGGCGACCTTCGCGGGGTCGTCGAAGGTGTAGCCGTACTCGATCGCCCACATGTCGTAGGGACCGATGCCGACCATGGTGTAGTCGCCCTGGATGTTGTCCTTGTCGACATTGAAGTTGGTGCCCATGTAGTCCATCACGCTCGCGGCGAGGGGCTTGCCCTTCACCTTGTCCGAGTTGATCTCGTCGAGCGTGTAGAGGCTGGACGCCTTGAAGTTGTGCCTGAGGCCGAGCGTGTGGCCGACCTCGTGCGCCACGAGGTGCGCGAGCTGCGGGCCCGCGAACGACTCGGGCACGCCGTCGAGCACATCGCCCGTGGGCGCGTTCTGCGCGTTCACGCCGATGGTGCCGAACATCTCGTACGACATGTTGGCGATGGCCATCTCGCTGGCGAGGCCCTGCGCCGCGAAGCACATGGCGCCACACTTCGAGTGGTCATGGCCGTTCGCCATCGCGTACCAGGTCGAGAGCTCGCGCAGCTCGGGGCGCGCGGCGATCGCAGGGTCCTTGCGGCTGTCGGCGGGGTCGGCGTCGCCCGCAGCGGCGCGGCGGGTGCGCTCGGCGAGCGCTTCCTGACGCTGCAGCGGATCGAGCAGCTGGATGCGCGGATCCCACTCTGGGTGCGCCTCGAGCCACACGAGCGTCTCGGGCGAGAGGCTCTGCGCGATCTCGGTGGGACGGTCGTCGTACCACGAGTAGAACGCGCGGATCCATCCGTCGGTGAGCACGATGTCGGCGTCGAGGATCTGCCCCGTGATCGGGTGCGCGCGGCTCGGGCCGATCGCGGTGGCGACATCGTTGTTCAGCCAGCGCACGAAGTTGTAGCGCACATCCTCGGGGTCCTTGTCCATGTGGGCCCCGGTGACCTCGTCCTGCTGGTAGACCTCGATCGCGCTGTCGATGCCGATCTTGCGGAAGGCCTCGTTCCACTGCAGGACGCCCTCCTTCACATAGCGCCGGTACCGCACGGGAACCGTGTGCTCGACATAGAAGACGATGGGCTCCTTCGGCGGCGACAGCGAGAGCTTCGGGTCGCGCTTCTCGAGGTTCCAGCGGTTGATGTAGCGGGTCGCGTTCGTCTCGGTGCCGTACAGGCCGAGATCGCGGTAGCCCGTGAGGAAGTAGCCCACGCGGTCGTCGGCGACGCGCGGCTTGTAACCCGAGTTCTCAGGAAGCATCGAGATCGAGTAGTGCACGATCTTGAAGTTGCCGCTCGGATCGGGTGCCTCGATGGCGACCTCGAGGTTCTGCGGGAAGCTCTTCGCCTTCGCGATCTTGGCGAGGCGGCCGTTGAGCGGCACGCCTGCGAGCTGCGCCGACTGGCCCACGAGCATCGCGTCGAGGTCGATCACGGGCTGGCCGCTCGGGCCCATGCTCACGATCGGAACCTCGAGCAGCACATTGTCGGTGAAGATGCGCTTCACCGAGTCCTTCGAGATCTGCTCGCCCGTCGAGCGCACATCGAGCTGCGGCTGGACGAGCGCGAGGCGGTTGCCGTACTGGCGCCAGAAGACATACTTGTCGGGGCCCTGCAGGCCGCTGAAGATCACGCCGCCCGCGGGGGTCGCGGCGATGAGGAACTTCATCTTGTCCCAGCCGCGCGGGAGCTCGGCGAGAAGCTGGTCGTCCTTGCGCTTGATGTAGAGGCCGAAGAGCGAGGCGCCATCGGGCGTGCTCACGACCTTCTCGTACTCCTTCGAGACCTCGGGGAACGGCGGCAGGTCGGACTGCGCCGATGCTGCTGCCGCAAGGGCGAGAAGTGGAAGTATCGCAGCGGTGGTTCTGATCGGGGTGGCCATCGGACTTCTGGACTCCGGTGAGGTGGGTGCCCGCGTTCGGGCGGAAAGATGCACTGTACGGCGGCGCACTCGCGGCCCCAACGGGCGCGGGTGGAACGGGTGCTACCGCCGAGCGTGGGACGAGTTCGTTCGCCTCGGGGGCGTGGGTGCGTTTTTCGGCAAAAAGACGGCGGCCGCGCCAAGAGGCGCGGCCGCCGCGTCAACCAATGCCGCTTTTGGCGTTCCGATCAGCCCGGGCAGTTGCCCCAAGCGCCGAGCAGGGCCGCGAGGTCGGCCGCGTCGGTGGTGCCGTTGCCGTCGAGGTCGCCGCCCGCGGTGCCCCACGAGCCCAGGAGCGACGCCAGGTCGGCCGCGTCGACCGAGCCGTTGCTGTCGAAGTCGGCCGGGCAGGCAGGACCCGAGCCAGCCGAGACGACGAAGAACTGGTCGCCAGGGATGTTCGCGAAGTTCACGAGGCGCGGCTCGGCCAGGTTCGGGCCGCCGCCGATGCCGCCGATGACCTGGTTCGACAGGTAGTCGTGGCCGCCACCGTTGATGAAGACGCAGACCTTCAGGTCGCCGCCCGCGTAGCCCTGGATGGCCGCGAGGGGGATCTTCATCTCGACGCCCGAGCGGACGCCCGTGCCGTCGCCGAGATCGACGCCACCGACGACGCCCGCGGCGTTCGAGTTGTCGAGGCCGAGGCCGAACACGCCCGCAGTCTGGGTGAACTCAGCGGCGCCCGCGGCGCCGGCGCCGCCCGTGCCGAGGTAGGTGCCGAAGCCGGCGCCCTTGGTCAGGAGCTCGCAGTAGTTCATGTAGAAGGCGAACGGCGCGCCGCCGCAGGTGGCGCTGACCCAGAGGTCGGCCGCGAAGCCCTTGTCGAAGGCCAGGCCCTCGACCACCTTCGTGGTGTTGAGGTCGTCGCCCATGCGGTTGATGCCGTTGAAGTCGACATCGGGGTTGTTGCCGCGGAGCTGGTTCTGGCCGCCCGCGACGCCGTCGATGAAGACCTCGAGCTTGTTGAAGTTCGACTCGAGGTTGCCTGCGACGACGAGGAAGAGCACGCCCGACTCGATCTTCGCGTAGACCGCGTCGATCTCGCTGCCGTTCGCGTAGTCGACCACCGCAAGGTTCGAATCGCCGAACTGCGTCTGGGTGTTCTGCACGGCGATCGCCGCGCCATACGACTTCTCTGCGACGCCATCGAGCACGACCTGGGCCTGCGCCGCACACGCGACGCCGAGCGCCGCTGCAAACATCAGCTTCTGCATGACTTCCTCTCTCTAGTTTGGTTGACGGGGGACTCTGACAGGGCCCGCGGCGGAACACCCCGGGGCAGATGAATCTAGACCAATTTCTGCCGTTGGCGAAGTGATTTCGCAAATCAGCGCACATGCCTTTGCTTTACGGACCTTCGTCCGACAACTCGGACGATCCGCGCGCCCCACACCCGGCCTCGGAGCCGGGTTTCAGGGCGTCCAGCCCCACGCGCTCAGCACGCGGGCGAGGTCGGACGCGTTCACCACTCCGTTGTCGTCGATGTCGGCCGCGGCGTTCGCCGTGCCCCACGCGCTCAGCACAGAGGCGAGGTCTGCGCCGTTCACAAGGCCGTCGCCGTTCACATCGGCGGGGTTCGTCTCGACCGGCGGGTCGCCCTGCGAGAAGACCACGCAGCTGTACGGCCCGATGTCGAAGATGCCGCTCGCGGGCAGGCCATCCCAGGGCGTCGCGTTCGACGCATCGAGGTCATAGGTGCCCGTGTTGCCGAAGCTCGCGTCGTAGCCGTTCCAGTCGCTGTTGAATCGCACCTTCCAGCGGCCGTCGCGCGGGAAACCGATGCGGTAGCCGTAGCGCGGCGTCGACGAGAAGTTCATCACGACGATCACATCGTCGAGGTCGCCGCCGTTCATCCAGCGGTGGAAGGCGAGCACCTTCCAGTTGTTGTTGACATGGTGGACATTCGTGTTCTGGCCCGTGAGGCCGCGCGACACGCCCGTCAGGTTGCGGCGCAGCTTGATGAGGTCCTTGTACAGGCTCTTGATGCCCGCGAAGGTCGCGTTCTTCGACCAATCGACGGGGTCGGTGTCCTGGAACCAGCCGTCCTCGAGGAACTCCTGGCCCTGGAAGAGCATCGGGATTCCAGGCGAGGTCATCACGACCGCCGCGCCGAGCGTGGAGCGCTTCTTCGAGAACCAGCTCGCGGCGTTGCCTGGCCAGATCGCCTCGGGCATGCGCGACTGGCCGTTCGCGACCTCGTCGTGGCTCTCGGTGTACACGACGCGCTGGAAGGCGTCGGCGTTGTAGTTCGCGAGGATCGCGTTCTTGATCGCGAACATGTCGCGATCGGCGTCGTTCTGCGTGATCAGGTTGCCGCGCACGGGCCAGTAGAACTGCGCATCCCACTGGCTGTCGAAGCCTGCACCGCCCGCGCCCGTGGTCTTCGTCATCCACGCGTTGTTGTCGAGGTCCTCGCAGATCGAGATCTTCGCGGGGAACTGCTGGTTCACCGAGTCGTTGATCCACTGGAGCAGCGACCAACCCTCGGGGATTTCGGGGCCGAACTGGTCGACCTTGCGGATGTACTTCGTTCCATCCATGCGGTGGCCGTCCATGCGGTACTTGTCGAGCCAGTACAGCGCGTTGTCGCGGATGTACTGGCGCACCTCGCCGCGGCCATAGTCGGGCCGCGTGTTGCCCCACGGCGTGACCGAGCGGAAGTCTTGGAAGAAGAAGATGCCGCCGCCATTGTTCTGGCTCCAGCCGTCGTACTGCCAGAGATCGACATCGTTCGGGCCGATGTGGTTGAAGACAAGATCGGAGAACACCGCGATGCCGCGCGCGTGCGCCGCGTCGACGAGTTCCTTCAGGTCGGTCGGCGTGCCGTACGAGCTCTCGACCGCAAACGGGTGGGCGCCGTTGTAGCCCCACGAGATGTTCTGCGGGAACTCCCAGAACGGCATGATCTGGATGGCATTCACGCCGAGGTCCTTCAGGTGGTCGAGCTTCAGCTTGACCTCGTCGAAGGTCGCGGGCAGCACGCCGTCGGCGGCGGTGCCGAAGGTGCCCGTGTGCATTTCGTACACGACGAGCTCGTTCCAGCTCGGCATCTGGAAGTTGTTCACCTGCCACTGGTACGACGAGTGGTCGACGACGATCGAGTTGCCCGTCGAGTTGGTGAGCTGCGCCGCGCGCGCGTCGTTCTTCCAGACCGTGGCCGAGGGGCCCGTGATCACGAACTTGTACTGCGTGCCCTGGTAGACATAGTTGATGTCGGCCGACCAGTAGCCGTTGCCCTCGCTGACAAGCGGGTGGCTGGTCGCGTTCCAGTTGTTGAAGGTGCCCGCGACGCGCACGGCGGTCGCGTTCGGCGCCCACACGCGGAAGGTGGTGCCCGCAGGAAGCGGCGAGTTGTACGGAATCGCTCCCACGCCCGGCCGCGCCGATTGCGCGAAGGCATCGCCCGCGAACAGGACGGCGAGCGTGGCGGCGGAAACGGCGAGCGAACCGATGTTCTTCGTCGAGAGCGTCGTCATGAAGATCTTTCCTGACTCAGGGTCGTCTCTGCATCCGTGCGAAGCCGCACGAGGCGGCCGAGAACGGCGAGCGATCCTAACCCACGCCGTCATTGGGGCCATTGGAAATCGGCCTGAGTTTGGCGTTTGCCACAACTTCCGCGTCCGCGAATGGTTGCGGCCTGTGAGGGCATGGCAGAGAACCCGTCCGCGGACACCCCCGCTCAAGCGCCCTCGGACCGCGCGCTCTCGTAACTCTCGGCACCACGGGCCAGCACCACCGTGAAGGTCACACCGCCCTCATCGAGGTCGACCCCTGGCAGGAAGTCGTCGTCGATCCGATCGAGGAGCGCGGGGATCTCCCCTTCCGCGATCCCTGCGCCATCGACCAGCGTGACGGTGCCCGCGGCGCTGCCGTCGGGCATGAAGTGCAGGTCGACGGCGACGGCGTCGCGGCCATCGAGCACCCCGAGCAGGCGCTCGCTCGACGGCGTGCGCAGCGTGCGCTTCCAGCGGATGCGGTCGAGCGTGCTCATGCGAGGGTCCTCCAGAGGAAGGCGCCGCCGATCGCGGCTGGGACGGCGGCGAGCGCGAGCAGGCACCCGCGCGACGAGGTGCGGTAGCCCATGCCCGTGCCTGGAATCGAGACGGTCGTGTACTTGCGACCGCGGCCACTGCGGCCCGTGCGGAAGCCTCGGCCGCCGACAGACCACCCGACGCCGCCGCGCGAGAGGTTTACGCGGAACGGCCCGAGGTTGAGCGAGCGCCGAAAGTAGAAGCCCATCGAATCCCCCTGCCCTTGCTCAGTCGGCGAGTGGCCGCAGCCACACATTGCGGAAGCAGAGCGCGTCGCCGTGGTCCTGGAGGCCGATCGGGAGCTTCGGCTCGTGAGCCGAGTACTTCGCCTTCGCGGCGTGCGCGGTGGCGCCCCAGATCTCGGAGTGGTCCTGCACGAGGACGCCGTTGAAGAACACCGTCATGGTGCCAGCCTTCGCGAGGCTGCCGTCGGCGTTGAACTTCGGCGCGTGGAAGATCACATCGTAGGTGTTTTGCACGCGTTCACGAGCGGCGGGTACTGGCCGTACATCGCGCCCGCCATGCCGTCGACATAGGTCTTGTTCGGGTTCGAGCCGAGGATCTGCAGCTCGTAGCGGTCCATGAAGAAGAGGCCGCTGTTGCAGCCCTGCTGGCCGTTGCAGTTGCAGCTCTCGGGCACCATCCACTCGATGTGGAACTGGCACGAGCCGAAGCCTTCCTTCGTGCGGATGTTGCCGGTGCCCGCCTTCACCTGGAAGTAGCCGTCCTTGACCTCCCACTGGCCCCCCGTCCACGCATCGAGGTTCTTGCCGTCGAAGAGGACGATGGCGTCGCTCGGCGCCGTGCCGTGGCCACCAGGGGTCACCATCGTGGGCTGCGGGCGGTCCTTGTCGTGGACCTGCCACTCCTTCTTCGCGCCCTGCTTGGCGTCCTGCGACACGGGTGCCGCCCCGAGCAGGAGCGCGGCGGGAACAGCGACGAGCGCGAGGACGGGAACGACGGTGCAGAGCGGGCAGATGCGCATGGGGTTCTCCTTGGAGCGCGTCTTGTACCCGAGTTTCCGCGCCTGCGCGAGGCGCGCCATATCCTGCCCCCCATGAATCCCGCGACCCTGAGTGAACACCTGGCGATTCGCCTCGCGCACACCGACGCGGCGGGCGTGCTGTTCTACCCGCGGATCTTCGACCTCGAGCATGAGCTCTTCGAGCGCTGGCTCGAGCTCGGCGGGTTCTCGGTGCGGCAGATGCTCGAGCGCAAGCTGGCGCCGACGCCGATCGTGCATTGCGAAGCCGACTACAGGCTGCCCGTGCGGACGGGCGATGTGCTGACGGCGCGGCTCGCCGCGGTGGGCGTCGGGCGCAGCGGCTACACGCTCAAGTGGACCTTCTCGCGCGGCGCGGACCTGGCGATGCGCGTCGTGGTGAAGCGCGTCGCGATCGACCCCGTGGCGGGCGAGTCGATCGACCTTCCTGAGAAGCTGCGCGCGTGGCTGCTTTCGTCGCAGGCGAAGACGGGCGCGCCCGAAGGCGACTGAGTCACGCGAGCTCTTCGAAGCGTTCGCCGCTCGCGAGGCGCGAGGCGAGCCGCGCGCGCGCAGGCTTCGTCGACGCGGTTTCGTCGGCTGGCATCGCGAGGAACGCGTCGGGAACGAGGTGCGGCTCGAGCGTGTCGCGCAGCGCCGTCGCAAGCGGCTGCGCAGGTGGCGACGCAAGGTCGACGAATGCGACAGGCCGCATGCCCCACTTCTCGTGCGGCACGCCGACCACGCATGCGGAGCGCACGCAGGCAAGCGAGCCGAGCGCGCGCTCGATCTCCTCGGGGTGGATGTTCTTGCCGCCCGAGATGAACATCGCGTCGAGACGGCCGACGACATGCAGGCGGCCCGCGGCGTCGAGAAAGCCCGCGTCGCGCGTCGCATGCGGGCGGGCGAGCGGCGAGCGCCCTCCATCGCGGATGATCGCACGCGCAAGCATGGGGCCGTCGACGAGGATCTCGCCGGTTGCCGCATCGATCGAGATCGAGACGCCGCGCAACGGAAGCCCCGCAAGCGTCGCGGCGTCGCCCTGCGCGCGGCGTCCCGTCGCGACCTGCGACGCGGTTTCGGTCATGCCGTAGGTCGAGTAGAGCGGCACGCCGCGCGCGATCGCCGCATCGTGCAGCGCCTGCGCGCTCGGGCCGCCGCCGAGCATGACGGCGCGCAGCGTTGCGGGCGGGTCGGCAGGGTCCTCGAGGAGACGCGCAAGCTGCGGCGCGACCAGCGAGCAGTGCGTGCAGCCGTCGAGATCGCGCCAGCGGCGCGGAGGCGGCGCGACGCGGACCTCGCCGCCGAGGACGAGTGCGCGCGCGTGGATCATCAGCCCGCCGACATGCGCGGGCGAGAGCGAACCGTGCCACGCGTCGCCCGAGCCGAACGGCATGCGCTCGGCGCCGAGACGCGCGCTTGCTTCGAGCGCGCGCCACGAAAGCTCGACGAGTCGCGGCGTGCCGCTCGAACCGCTGGTTGCGAGCAGCACGCAGCCTTCGCCGTCGCCAGCCGCGGGCGGCGCGGCGCGCGCGTCGGCGCGGTCGGAAACCTGCGCGGATCGCTCGAGCTCCCCGCGGCGGGCCGCTGGATACACGCGCGGCAGCACCAGCATGCGCACGCCGCGGTCGCGCACCGCGCGAAGCCACGGCCGCATGTCGTCGTCGGCGCCGCATGCGACGGCGATCGTGCGCGCGGCGGTCATGTCCACGCCTCGGCGAACGGGACGGGAAGCGGATCGCCCGCAACTTCGCCGCGCACGGGAAGCGCAGGCGCGCACGAATCCTCGGAAAGCATCGCCGCGGTGCCGATGCCGTGCGCGCAGCGCGCGTTCGGAAGCGACGCGGCGAGATGCACGGCCACGCGCAGCGCGAACGAACTCTCGTAGGCGCTCGAGAGGACGACCTGGGGAATGCCGAGTGCCGCCGCCTCGGCCGCGCGCGCGCGAATCGCGTCGAGCGATCCGAGCGCCGACATGCGCAGCACCCAGGCGAGCACGAGCTTTCCTCCGTGCGCAAGCTCCGCGCGCAGCGCTCGCGCGTCGTCGGACGGGTCGACGATGAGTTCATCGAGGGCGACGACCATGCCCGTCGAGAAGGAAAGCTCGGGGAGCTGCCGCGGGTCGGCGATCGGTTCCTCGAGATACTCGATGCGCCGCGGATCGATGCCGCGCAGGAGCTCGATGCACGACGCGAGCGACATGCCGCGGTTTCCATCGAGGCGGAGCCGTGCGTGCGGAAGCGCCTCGAGCGCACGCTCGATCCGCGCGCGATCCTCGGCGGGCGACGCGCGGCCGATCTTGAGCTTGACCGAGCGCGCTCCCGCGAGGCGCGCGATCTCGCCTTCGTCGAGTTCCGCCGCGGTTCCCGCGAAGAACCCCGCAGACTGCGCCGCCGCACACGGGCGCGCGCCGAAGCCGTCGAGCATCTCGGTCGCCGTCGATGCGGCGAACGCGGCGCTTGGCGGAAGTTCCTCGAGCGTGCACGCGCCGTCGCACCAGGCCTCGAGCGCCTCGCACGCCTCGTCGAGCGATTCGGCATGCAGGCCCCGCAGCGGCGCGCACTCGCCGTATCCCGCGCGGCCCGTGACCTCGTCGACGACGCGCAGGAACGCGACCTCGCGCGCGTCGGCGCCGACGATGCGCCGCGCCTCGGGGCGCAACGCAAGCGACACACGCAGGATCTCGGCGGCGGTGTCGTTCACCCGACGCCCCAATCGAAGCGCGAGCCGATCGCGAACGCGGCGCCGTACGCATAGAGCAGAAGCCCGAACATGGCGAGCCTGAAGCCGAACGGCTCGCCGCGCGCCGCCGACGCGCGCGGCGACGCGGGGCCGCCGAGCACCGCGGCCGCGAGCGACGCGAGCATGACGCCCTTCGGCAGCCCGAACGCAAACGCCGC
>JAJTGK010000071.1 GCA_021297815.1 Planctomycetaceae bacterium | reverse complement strand
TGGCCACGATGAGCGCGGCCTGCTTCGCGGGGTCGGGCGCCCCGATCGAGGCCTCGCCGTCGGCACCGATGGTGATCCTCACCGCCATGCTTCCCTCGCCGCCGAGCTCGACCTGCTCCGCCGGCGAACCCGCGTCGGCCTCGGCGGCCGCACGCGCGGCGGTGCATTCCTCGACGATCCCGTCGAACGCCGCGCGCCCTGCGCCATCGAGCCCAATGCGCGCGGCAAGCGCGTCGAGCGCATCGCGCGTCATCGCGCGCGGCACCGACGAACCGCCGCCCACCGAGGTGATGAAGCCTTGCCCCTCGAGATCATCGCCCGACAGGACGACCGCTTCGCCGTCGCCGCCGACCATCACGGCCACGGCGCCGATCTCGACGCTACCCGTGATGGCGAGCCCGCCCACGCCGTCGATCTCGCGCGTCGCGAGTTGCGGCTGCGTCTCGGCGTCGATGCCTGCCGCCGCAAGCAGCGCGTCGGCTGCGCGGTCGCTGGCTTCGTCGTAGCGGCGCTTGGCGTCGCGCAGGCGCGCGGCTTCGGGCGACTCCGAGTCGGGCGCACCCGACGGGAACACCACGACCGCATCGTCGAGGCCGAACCCGCGCGACTTGTCGCGCGCGTCCATCACCTCGTCGCCAAGGGCGCGCAGCGTCGGCGCGTGCGCGAGCAGCGCGTCCTCGACCGTGCTCCAGCGCGCCGCGTCGATGTCGCCCGACTTGCGCTTCGCGTCGAGGCGCGCGACCGCCTCCTCGAAGCGGTTCTTCGACAGCGTGCCCGAGTAGACGCCGCTCGCGAGATGCGTGCGCAGCGCCATGGCGTCGCGCGTCGAGAGCAGCGGCTCGACCTGCGCGAGCGTGTCGCGGTGCAGCCGGCGGATGCGATCCGCGGTCTCGCCCGCCGCCTCACCCGCGCGGCGCTGGATCTCCTGCAGCGATTCGAACCAGCGCTGCATGCCGTCGCCCGCGCCTTCCTGGCCAGGCTCCGCCTCAGGCGGCGCGCCCAGGCCCATCTCCTCGCGCAATTGCGCCGACTTCACGCCGCGTGCGATCACATCGTCGGCGTACCGCTCGCAGAGCCGCGTGAGTTCCGCGTCGTACGCGTCGAACGACGGCGCGAGCGCCTGACGCGTCGCCTCGTCGACCGTGGCGAGCACCGCCGCCGTCCGCAGGTCGAAGCGCACCGCGTCGCCCGCGAACCCAAGCGGCGGCATCACGCTGGTCGCCCTGCGCCGCGCCAGCGCCGAGCGCAGCTTCTCGGCGCGCACCGCATCGTCGCCTCCGACCATGCCGAGGAGTTCGTCGACGAGCTGTCCGTCGATCTGCGCGGCGCGCTGCAGCGCGCGTCGCCGCATGTCGGCCTCGCGGCGCGCATCGTCCACCGTGCGCGTCATCGACAGCTCGCGCGGCGCCACGGTCTTCAGCGACGGGTCGATCTCCTGCTCCTCGAACGCACGGAAGCGCTCGAAGTACGCCTCGTGCAGACGAAGCAGCTGGTCGCGCGCGGCGGCCGAGAGGCCCGCACTCTTGATGAACCCCTCGAGCTGCTGCGCCGACACGGGCGACGGCAGGTTGCGCATGAACTGGGCGTGCGCGGGCGCAGCCGCCACAAGCGGTGCGGCGAGCGCGACGGCAAGCGCAAGCGATGCGAGCGGGCGCAGCAGGCGGGCGGCACGGGAACGCAAGGTCGTGGTCGAAGTCATGAAGCCGCCATGATGCGCGAACACGCCGCGCCCGTCAGCGGTTTTTCGCGCATTCCGCGATGTTCACAGGCCCTGCGCCCGATCGCGGGGCTGCTCGGCGGGCCGCGCGTCGCGCACGGGCGGCGACACGGGCTCGGCGCCAGGAAGACCTGTCTCCTCGGGTGCTGCCGACGGTGCAGGGTCCGCAAGCCCGTGCGCCCTCAGGTGCGCCAGCATCTCCTGATGGAAGCGGATCCGCGCCAGCGGCGTGATCGACCCGTGGTCGTGCCCCTCGACGAGCTCGATGAACCCAGGCCCCGCAGGCGCCGCGCGCCCTGCCGCGCGCTCGCGCGCCTGCCAAGCCTCGACCTTCGCCTTGAGCCGCGCCACCGCCTCGTTCAGGTAGAACGAATCGCGCGTGCCGCACAGGAGCCGCACGCGTTCCGCGACAAGCCGCGCCGTGCGCCCGCCGTCGCGCTCGACGCGCCGCGCGATGTCGTGGCGCGTCCACTCCTCGGCCACGACCAGATCGATGTCGCCTGTCTCGGGGTCGCAGATCGGCCGCGGCGCGTTGCGCGCAGGGTCGAACGGCGACCACATCGCCTCCCACGCGTCCCACTGCTGCCCGCTGCGGCCATCGGGGTCGAGCGCGCGCTCGGTCGCCATCTCGTCGCGCACGGTCATGAACACGCGGTCGTCGCTCGGCCCGAGGATGCCGCGGTAGCTCGGCGTCTCGGCGCCGTCCTTCCCCGTGAAGAAGCTCTTGTCGCGGTAGAGGTCGGTGCGCTGGAACGCGGTGAAGTCGACGGGGCCTGGCGCGCTCGCGAAGCAGGCGCCGAAGGTGTCGGGATACGCAAGCGCGAGGTGGATCGCCGTCCATCCGCCGCTTGAATGCCCCGTGACCAGCCGCGCCTCGGGCTTCGCCACAAGCCGCATGCGCTCCTCGAGGAATGGAATGAACTCCTCGACGAGCGCCCGCCCCACGGGGCCGTTCGTCTCGGAATCGCAGAAACCGTGGTGGCCCCACGGCGTCTCGGCGTCGAGGAACACCCACACCGCCTGCGGCACCGCGTCGCGCGCGCTTCGCGAGGCGAGCCCGTCGGCCTGCTGCGCGGCCATCTCGCGGGTTCCGCCGAAGCCGGGCACCACATACACCGTGGGCCACATGCGCCGCGGGAACGAGAGATCGTCGTAGCCGAACGGCCGCACGATGCCCGCCCGCATCACGACCTCGCGACGGAAGTGCGCCGAGAGGAGCGCGCTGCGCCGCTCGATCCACTCGACCTTCGGATGCGCGGGCGGGGGCTCGTCGGCGATCGCGCGGGTGAGTTCGAGCACGGTCTCCTCGGCCGAGTCGGGCGCGCGGTCGATCGCGGTCGGCTCCGATGCGCGGTTGCCTGTCCCGCGGAAGCCGCGCTCGGTGAAGTCCTGGTCGAGCACCGCCTGCACGCGCCACGCGCCGTCGAGGAGGTCGAGCGGCCCGCCGAACACGGTCGCGGTGCGGTCGTCGATCACAACGAGGTCGTCCGAAACCCCTTCGAGCGACACCGAGGCGATGGGCTGCAGGCGCTCGAAGAACGGGCCGTCCATCGGCTCGCGCTCGGCGGCCCGCGCGTCGTCGCGCAGGAAGAACAGGACGACGCGCCCCGACCTCGGCGCAGGGCTGCCCTCGATGACTTCGCGCGGCGGCAGCTTGACCAGATATCGGTCCTGCTTCGGCGGCTCGGGCTGCAGCGCGCGGTCGAGCCCAAGGTCACTCTGGGCATGCAGCGCCGCGGCGACGAAACTCGCGGCGGCGGCGGCAAGGATGGAGCGGGTCGTTCGAGGCATCGGATCGCGGCGCGCTGCGCCGACGGGCTGATTGATACCCGCTCCGAACGCCGATACAGGGGGCACCCCGATCGGCTGCGCGCGAATTGCCTGCCGTGCGAGGGCCGTTGGAGACCCGAAGCCATGATCGACCGTCCGACCGCCATGCGTGCCGCCGCCGCCATCGCCCTCGCCGCCGTGCTCGTTCCCCTTGGCGAAGGCTGCCGCAGCCACCGCACGGTCGAGGACCAGGTCCTCCACAACGACCGCAACTTCCGCGACGCCATGATGGGTCGCACCTTCCACACCGACGACGCGGTCGAGCTGAAGACGAACGGCCCTCTCGCCGTCGACATCGACAACTTCTCGGGCAGCGTCGTCGTGCGCGCCGACCGCGATGTGACCAGCACCTTCGTCGAGGTCCGCCGCGTGTCGAAGCACGGCATCGGCCGCTGGTACGAAGGCTACGAGGCGCTCGACGACGCGCAGTGGACCGCCACGCTCGAACCGCGCGCGGGCGGCAATCAGACCCTCGTCGTGCGCACCGACACGCCGAACCCCGAGAAGCACTTCCACCAGATGCAGGTGCTCGTGATCACGCCCGCCCTCGACGCCGTCAAGATCCGCACGCAGAAGGGCGATGTGACCGTGATCGAGAACCAGGGCGCCGTCGACATCGAGACGACCCGCGGCGATGTGCGCATGATGACGCCATGGCCGATCACGGGCCCCGTGACCATCGTGACGAGCGACGGCACCATCGACTACCGCGTGCGCGGCGAGTCGAAGGGCGCGTTCGACTGCGAGACCGTGGGCGGCGAGGTGCGCCATCGCTGCGAGTTCGGCAAGTGGGCGTACATGAACGACGGCAACGACCACGACCGCTTCCTGGCCACGCTGAACGACGGCACGAACCCGATCGTGCTGCGCACGACCGAAGGCAACATCCGCGTCGCGGTGGTGCCCGATCCGACCGCGGTCGGCATCGTGATTCGCGATCCGTGACGCGGCCTTCGGCGCGCCTCTCCGCTACAGTGCGTTCCTAGGAAACTCCCTTGAAGGAAGTCCAGGATCACTTTTTCCGCCTCGCGAAGGAAGAGGGCTACCGCTCTCGCGCGGCGTACAAGCTCATCGACATCGACGACCGCAAGCGCGTGCTGCGCCGAGGCGCGCGCGTGCTCGACGCGGGCGCGGCGCCCGGCAGCTGGTCGCAGGTCGCGGCCGAGCGCATCGGGCCGAAGGGCGAGGTGATCGGCGTCGACCTGAAGCAGATCAATGGCGGGGGGTACCCGACCAATGTGCGGCTGCTGCAGGCGGACCTGCGCGACCTCACGCTGGAGGATCTCGGCGGCGAGCCCTTCGACGCGGTGCTGTCCGACATGGCGCCCGACACCACGGGCGACCCGATGGGCGACCACTTCCGCTCGGCGCGCCTCTGCCACGACCTGCTCGACCTCTCGACCACCTGGCTCCGCAAGGGCGGAAACCTCGTGATGAAGGTCTTCGAGGGCGCCGAGTATCCCGAGCTCCTGAAGCGCGCCTCGCGCATGTTCGAGGAAGCGAAGGGCTACAAGCCGCGCGCCTCGCGGGCGGAGAGCGTCGAGATGTTCGTGGTGTGCCTTGGCTACCGCGGCAACGACGGCCGCGTGCCGACCGCCGAAGACGCGATCCTGCCGAAGCGCAAGCCCTCGAAGGGCTGGTCCTGACCGCAGTCGGCACTCGTTGCGCGCTCACCGCGCACGGTTGACCCTTCGCGCGCACAAACCGCCTGCACGGGGCACCGCGCCCCGCGGGCACGGGTCTTGCCCTACGCCGCAGCCGAGCGTTCCGAATCGAAGGAATGCCATTTGCGACCGCTCGGCGAAGGAGCCCCACATGAACATTTCTGCGCCCTCCATCTCGATGAACCCGATCCGCCCGATGCCGCGCCTGGCACCCGTGGCAAGCGTGCCCGTCGAGCAGATCCAGCCAGTCGCCGACCAGTCCGGCCAGTTGGGCGGCACCGCGCAGGCGCCCGTCGACGCGGCGACCATCATGCAGTACTGGGGCAGTTCGAACGCCCTCGCCGACCTCAATGTCGACGGCATCGTCGACGCGCAGGACCTCGCGATGGCGTCGGCCTCGCCCACCACGGGAACGACCGCCATCACGGGCTCCTGGGGCCAGCAGGGCGGCACGAACGACCTGAATGGCGACGGCACGATCGATGCGCAGGACCTTGCGCTTTCCCTGAACGGCCAGGCCGCCTCCTCGCAGGCCGCCGCGTGGCAGGGCGCCGCAGGCGGCGACCACAACGGCGATGGCACGGTGAACGCCGTCGACCTCGCCATGTCGCTCGGCAACCCCGCGCGCGTCGAGGAGTCGCCGAAGGAACTCGCCGGCCGTATCGCCGACGCCGCCTTCGAGATGCGCGACTCCGACAGCGACGGCGTGCTCACCGCGAAGGACTTCAACGGCAACGAGCGCCTCTTCAAGCGCATCGACCTCGACGGCAACGGCAGCGTGAACCGCGACGAGCTGATGGACGCGCTCATGCAGAGCTTCGAGCGCTTCCGCGACGGCCAGCCGGGCTCGGCCACGGGCGCCTTCGCGAAGCGCTGGTTCGAGGCGTTCGCGGGCATGCGCGGCGCGCCCGAACTGCAGAATGTCGGCGCGGTGCGCAAGTACATGCAGGCGGGTTCGATCGAGCGCGGCGCGCCCGAGTCGAGCGGCCGCGTGCTTGCGGCGCGCGCCTGAGCCGCGACCACCGATTTCCACGCTGAACGGACCCGCGGCAGGATGCCGTGGGCCGTTCGCATTTTGGGCCGAGGCGCCGCTAACGGCCCGAGAACCGCCGGCTGACCCGCGATTTTCCGCCGTCTCACCGTCTCGGAAGCCGTGCACGCAGCCTGCGCGCCGCCCGTCCGAATGGGGAAGAGACCTCCCGAAATGGACGAACCGACCGCGGGGGTCATGCGTTCTCATGTCAGCGCGCCGAAGGGACACGGCGCCGTGTGCAGACTTCTCTCTCTCCTCATCAACGCACCGCGCCGACGCCTGAGCGTCGGCGCGATGCGTTTTGCCGTCGCCATTCGTGTGCCGCTCAGATCCGCGCGAGCCGCCGCACCACTTCCTCGACATTCGCGCGCGAGTTGAACGCGCTGATGCGGAAGTATCCCTCGCCGCAGCGGCCGAATCCCGCGCCTGGCGTCGAGACCACGCGCGCGTCGCGCAGCAGCCGCTCGAAGAACGACCAGCTGTCCGCGCCGCCTGGCGTCTTGCACCAGACATACGGCGCGTGCTCGCCACCCCAGGTCTTCCAGCCGTTCGCGCGGCAGCCCTCGCGCAGGATGCGTGCGTTCTCCATGTAGAAGTCGACGAGCGCCGCCACCTCGCGGCGGCCTGCCTCGGTGTACAGCGCCTCGGCGCCGCGCTGCACCGCGTAGCTCACGCCGTTCGAGCGGGTGTTCCAGCGCCGCGTCCACAGGCCGTGCAGCGCGACCGCATCGCCCTTGCGCGTGTACGCCATCACGCTCTTCGGCAGCACCGTGTAGCCGCAGCGCACGCCCGTGAAGCCGCCCGACTTCGAGAAGCTGCGGAACTCGATCGCGCAGTCGCGCGCGCCCGCGACCTCGTACACCGACTTCGGCGCGTTCGGGTCGCGGTTGTAGGCCTCGTACGCGGCATCCCAGAAGAGAAGCGACCTGTGCGCGCGCGCATACGCGACCCACTTCTCGAGTCGCGCGCGGTCCATCACCGTGCCCGTCGGGTTGTTCGGGGAGCAGAGGTAGATCACATCGGGCGCGGGCGCGCCGTCGGCGGGGACATCGGCGAGGAAGCCGTTCGCCTCGGTGCACTCGAGGTAGGTGATGCCGTCGTAGCCGCCGCCTGCAAGCGCGGCGCCCGTGTTGCCGAACATCACATTCGCATCGACATACGCGGGGTACACCGGGTCGGTCACCGCGATGCGGTTGCCCGCGCCGAGGATCTCGAGGATGTTTCCGCAGTCGCCCTTCGACCCGTCGGACAGGAAGATCTCGTCGTCGGCCACCTCGAGCCCGCGCGAGCGGAAGTCGCCGTGCGCGATCGCCGCGCGCACCGAGTCGTAGCCCGTTCCCGGCCCGTAGCCCTTGAAGGTCGCACGGTTCGCGAGCTCCTCGTTCGCCGCGTGCATCGCCTGCACGGCGCTCGGCGGCAGCGGTTCGGTCACATCGCCGATGCCGCAGCGGATGATCTCCTTCGCAAGGTCTGGCTGCTCGGCGGCGAACGCCGACACGCGCCGCGCGATCTCGGGGAAGAGGTAGCCGGCCGCAAGCTTCAGGTAGTTCTCGTTGACGAAAGCCATGCAATCGCTCCTTGGGAGGCGGTGAATGTACGGCGAATTCACCGTGTTGCGCGCGGCCCGCGCGACCGACCCGCGGGGGTCGCGGTAGGATGTCCTACCCGTGATCGACTTCCTGTCCGAGGCCATTCGCAACTTCCGAAACACCGGCGCGGTGTGGCCGTCGTCGCCCGCGCTCGCGAAGGCGATGACCGCGTCGATGGAGCGGCTCGAGGGTCGCCGGCGAATCCTGGAGGTCGGCCCTGGAACAGGGCCGTTCACCAAGGCGATCCTCAGGCGCCTGCGCGCGGGCGATCAGTTCGACCTCGTCGAGATCAACGAGAAGTTCTGCCGCAACCTCGAGCGTGACATCCTCTCGAAGTACCGGCCGCGACACCCGCAGGTGAGGGTCGATCTGCACTGCGCTCCGATCGAAGAGGCCGATCTCGGCGGCGGCTACGACCTCATCGTGTGCGGCCTGCCGTTCAACAACTTCCCGCCGAAGCTCATGCGGCAGATCTTCCGCCGCATGTTCGCGCTGCTCAACGAAGGCGGCGAGATCGCCTACTTCGAGTACGCGGGCGTGCGCGTGATGAAGTCGCCCGTCGTCAACGGCGCCGCGCGCGCGCGTCTGCGCAAGATCGACACGATCGGCAAGTCGCTGCGCCGGCGTCACGAGGGGCGCAAGCAGCTCGTTCTTGCGAACTTCCCGCCCGCGATCGCCTACAAGCTCCGCGGCGCGAAGAAGCCCGCCTGACGCCCGCGAAGGCGCTCACAGCGCGGCGCTGAAGCGCTCGCCCGGCTTCATCGACAGCGCGAAGCCCGCGAACAGATGCGCGATGCGGTTCAGGTCGCGCAGGCTCGTCATCTCGACGGTCGTGTGCATGTAGCGGATCGGCAGCGACACGAGGCCGCACGGAATGCCGCCGTTCACGAAGATCGCGTCGGTGTCGGTGCCCGAGCCGCCAGGGGTCGCCGCGCGCTGGAGCGGGATCGACAGCCCCGCCGCGGTCTCCGCGAGCCGCGCGACCACTTCGGGCTGCATCGCGCCGCCGACCGCAAGCTTCGGCCCGCCCGCGAGCTTGAACTGCCCGTGCTGCGCGTGGCTGATGCCAGGGCTGTCGGTCGCGTGGCCGACATCCGTCACGAGCGCGCAGTCGGGCGCAAGCGATCGCGCGATCATCTGCGCGCCGCGCAGGCCGACCTCCTCCTGCACGGTCGAGACGGCGACGACGCGCACCTTGAGGTCCGAAGCATGCGCCGCGACCAATCGCAGCGCCTCGGCGGCGATCCAGGTGCCGATGCGGTTGTCGAGCGCGCGCGCGACCACGAGGTCGTCGGTCAGCTGCATGAAACCATCGAGGAAGACGCCCGCGTCGCCGACCGCGAGGCGCTGCTTCGCCTCGTCGGCGCTCGCGGCGCCGATGTCGATGAACAGCTCGTGCATCTTGCGCACCTTGCCTTCGGCGGTCTTGTCCTGCAGGTGGATCGCGGTCGCGCCGATCAGGC
This sequence comes from Planctomycetaceae bacterium, assembly GCA_021297815.1. Taxonomy (GTDB): domain Bacteria; phylum Planctomycetota; class Phycisphaerae; order Phycisphaerales; family SM1A02; genus QWPT01. The sequence continues at coordinate 7,269 of JAJTGK010000071.1, read as the reverse complement.
CGACGACAGGGTTCTGCACCCCTGGCACCGACGACTGGAACCGCACGCGCTTGCCGACGATCGAGCCCGTGTCGATGCCGCCGATCGCCTTGCAGTAGACGAAGCCCTTGTCGTCGAAGTGGTTGACCATCAGGCCGATCTCGTCGGCGTGGCCGCACACGGCGAGCGTGGGCACGCCCGCGCCCTCGGGGCCGAACGACGCGAAGCAGTTGTTGTACGGGTCGTTCCACGCCTTCGTCGCGAATCCGCGCACATACTTCATCCACACGCGCTGCCCGTCGCGCTCGAAGCCCGAAGGGCTCGGCGTGTCGAGCAGCTCCTTCAGGAAGGCGAGGCTCTCGGGGCGGACGGCGTCGACGGTGGCGGAAAGAGACATGCGCGGAGGATAACCCTCCGCGCATGTCGTGGTGCGTGGTCGTGTGGGGCGCGGCGCTCAGCCAGCGCGCTTCGGGCGGGCCTTCAGGCGATCGCCGCCCTGCGCGAACATCTCGTTCGCCGTGCGGACGGGCGGCGGCGAGGACGACGAATGCGAAGCGCGCTGCGCCGGCGAGACCGCCGCGGGCGCGACGGCCTGATGGCTCTCGGATGCGCGGACGGGCGCCGAGGCGGGAGCAGACACGGGAGCCGCGACGGGTCCGAGGCGGCGATTGCGCGCCTCATCGATCGAGCGACTCATGTTCTGGATGATCGAGCGGACCTGCTCGGCGTTCTTGTTCGGTCGTGGTGAGTTCATGTCGTTCACCCTTCGTGCGGTTGCGTACCCCCATGGAACGCACGCGGCGGGTCGTCGGGTCGCCCGCATGGGACAGATCGGCGCATAAAGGACACGGGTTTGGCGAACTTCCCGCATTTCTTCGGACTTGCCCGCACAGACCGCCTGTGCGTGGCCGCGACGGCCCTGCAGCCATGTCTTGACGCGGGATTTCCTACACTGAGACCCCTTCGAGGTCCCCCATGAAGACGCATGTCCTTTCGCTTGCCGTGGCCGCAGGTTGCGCCGTTCCGTCCGTTGCCCTTGCCGCCACGGTCGACCTGCCGCGGCACCCCGCGCTTTCGCCCGACGGTCGGACCGTGGTCTTCAGCTGGCGCGGCGACCTTTGGAAGGCGCCCGCGGCGGGCGGCGCCGCCACCCGCCTGACCGCAAACCCCTCGAACGAGACGCGGAGCGCCTTCACCCCCGATGGGGCGCGGATCGTGTTCGAAAGCGACCGTGAGGGCTCGCGCAACCTTTGGGTCATGGACGCCGATGGCGCCAACCTGAAGCAGCTCACCGAGATCGACGCCGCGATCGGCCTCGCGTCGGTCGGCATGCTCGGCGGAAAGTCCGTCGCGTTCGTCGACACCACGATCGAGGGCGATCTCTTCCGCGCCCCGCGCCCCTATGTCGTGTCGCTCGACGGCGGCATGCCCGTGCGCCTGCACGACGCCTTCGGCAGCGCGGCGAACGCGTCGGCCGACGGCTCCAAGGTGCTCTTCGAGCGCGGTGCGTCGTCGTGGGCGCGTCGCGGCTACAACGGCCCCGACAACCGCAATGTGTGGGAGTGGGAGCCCGCGACGGGCCGCTTCCGCCAGCTGACCAGGTACGACGGCAACGACGGCCTGCCGCGGTTCGTCGGCGCCGACGAGTTCGTCTACATCTCCGACCGCGGCACGGGCTCGATGAACCTGTTCCGCGCGCGCACGGGCGAGTCGGTCGACAGCGGCCGCAGGCTGACCGCGTTTGACGGCGAGGACATCCACGGCCTTGCGGTGTCGCTCGACGGGCGCACCGCGGTCTTCGGCGTGCTCGGCGACCTCTGGCGGCTCGACCTCTCCGACGCGTCGGCCAAGCCGCAGAAGCTCGCCTTCACCGCCGCCGAGGACGGCCTCGCCGACCGCGAGTTCCGCCAGGTCGGCCGCGATGTGAGCGAGGTCGCGCTGTCGCCCGATGGGAAGACGATGGCGTTCGTCGCGAACGGCGATGTGTTCGTGCGCGCGGTCGAGGACAAGAGCCCCACGCGCCGCGTGACCGAAGGCGAGGCGCGCGAACGCGACATCGCATGGGGCGCCGACGGCCTTGCGCTCTTCTTCGCGAGCGATCGCGACGGCAGCGACTCGCTCTACTTCGCGACCGTCGCCGAGACGCGCGCCGATGTGAAGAAGAAGGGCGAGCCTGAGAAGAAGCCCGAGCCGAAGCCCGAAACCGAGAAGCCCGCGGCTCCCGCTGCGGAAGCGCCGAAGACCGACCCCGCCGCTCCTGCTCCCGCGGCGCCCGCGCCCGAGGCGCCGAAGAGCGTCTCCGACGACGACGCCAAGGGCGAGAAGAAGGAAGAGAAGAAGGATCCTTCGCTCGACCCCGCGCGTTGGGCCGACGCGGTGCGCTTTGAGGTGAAGCCGCTCACGAGCGGCCCCGACGACGACCGCCGCCCCGTGCCGTCGCCCGATGGCTCGTTCCTGCTCTTCGCGCGCAACCTCGGCGACCTCGCGCGGCTCGACCTCGCGACGGGCGAGGTGAAGGTGATCCACGAAGGCTGGGACGACGAGTTCGAGTTCGTCTTCTCGCCCGACGGCCGTCTCGTGGCGCTGGCGCAGAGCGACCAGGACTTCAACAAGGACATCTGGGTGCTCGCCGCCGACGGCTCGAAGCCTGCGGTCAATGTCACGCGCCACCCCGACAACGACGGAAACCCGCGATTCTCGGCCGACGGCAAGATCCTCGCCTTCCTCTCCGAGCGCAACAACGAGGAGACCGACGGCTGGATCGTGATGCTCGACCGCGATCTCGAGGGCATGTCGTCGCGCGACCTCGACCAGTACTTCAAGGACGCCGCCGAGGCGAACAAGAAGCGCAAGCCCGCGGAGCCGAAGCGCATCCTTGAGCCTTCCGCCGACGCGGCGGCGAACGGCGGCGATGCGAAGACTCCCGAACAGAAGCTTGAGCAGAAGCCCGACGCGGCGAAGCCCGCGAAGGATCCGTTCGAGGGGCTCGAGCTCGACGACGCGTACCTGCGCGTGCGCCGCGTGACCACGCTTCTCGGCAACGAGGAGTCGCTTGAGCTCCTTCCCACGGGCGACCGCCTCGTGTTCACGGGCTCCGAAGGCAAGGACTCCGCGCTCTACTCGATCAAGTTCGACGGCAGCGAGCAGAAGAAGCTCGGCCCCGCGGTGCGCGTCGTCGGCCTCAACTTCGCGGGCGACCGCGTGGTCGCGATCGGCGCTGGGCAGGGCCAGACCATCGGGCTCGCGGGCGACCCGAAGACGGTCGACATCACGGCGACGAGCGAGATCTCGCTCGCCGCGCGCAACCGCCAGAAGCTCGACGAGATCTCGCGCATCATGGGCCGCAAGTTCTATGTCGACCCGAAGGAGAAGGGCCTCGACTGGCCCGCGCTCACCGCGCGCTACGCCGAGCTCGCCTCGCGCGCGCGCACGGCCGACGAGTTCGATTTCATCGCCAACATGTTCATCGGGCACCTCGACGCGTCGCACCTCGGCGTGCGTTCGCCCGAGCCAGGCTCGGGTGGCGCGGGCACCCGCGGCGGCATGTCGAGCTCGCCGCGCGCGCAGGGCAGGCTCGGCGTCGCGACCGAGCCCGCCGAGGGCGGCCGCAAGGTCGTCGCCGTGCTGCGCGACTCGCCCGCAGCGCTTGCGAACCCGAAGCTCGAGGTGGGCGATGTGATCGTGTCGATCGACTTCGAGCCCGTCGACCCCGCGAAGCCGCTCGAGATGCTGCTTTCGGGCAAGATCGGGCAGGAGACGGTCGTCGCGTTCCGCCGCGCCGCGAAGACCGAGGGCGCCGCGCCCGAGGAGCGCTCGTCGATCATCGTGCCGATGTCGTCGGGCACCGAGCGCGCGCTGCGCTACACCGCCGAGACGCTCGACAACGCGCGCAAGGTCGAGCAGCTCTCGAGCGGCCGCATCGGCTACCTGCACATCCAGGCGATGGACCAGGCGTCGCTCGACCGCTTCGAGCGCGACCTCTACGCGGCCGCGCACGGCAAGGAGGCGCTCATCGTCGATGTGCGCAACAACGGCGGCGGCTTCACCGCAGACCGCCTGCTGTCGTCGATCGATGTCACGCCGCACGCCTACGCGATTCCGCGCGAAGGCGACCGCGCGCGCACGACCTCGTATCCGCAGGACCGCCTGTATATCCAGCGCTACACCATGCCCATGGCGATGCTCTGCAACGAGAAGAGCTTCTCGAACGCCGAGATCACCTCGCATGCGTTCAAGTCGATCAAGCGCGGTCCGCTGATCGGCCAGCAGACGGCGGGCGGCGTGATCTCGACGGGCTCCGAGTCGCTCGTCGACGGTACCACCGTGCGCATGCCGTTCCGCGGCTGGTATGTGCAGGACACGGGCAAGGACATGGAGGAAAACGGCGCCATGCCCGACATCGTGGTGCCGCAGACGCCCGAGGACGAGTCGCGTGCGTTCGACGCGCAGCTCGAGCGCGCCGTGAAGGAACTGCTCGAGGACCTGCCGCGCCGCTGAACGGAGCCCGCCGTGCCCGAGGATTCACCAGAGTTCAGCGCGTTCAGGCCGCATCCGTGGCACGGTCTTCCCGTGGGGCCCGAGCCGCCGTCTCTTGTGCACGCGTTCGTCGAGATCACGCCCTTCGATGTGGTGAAGTACGAGACCGACAAGCGCTCGGGCTATCTCCGCGTCGACAGGCCGCAGCGCTCGAGCTCGGTGCCGCCCGCGCTGTACGGCTTCGTACCGCGAACCTTCTGCGGCGCGCGCGTGGCGGCTCTGTCGCCTGCGTCGAAGCGCGGCGACGGCGACCCGCTCGACATCTGCGTGCTCAGCGAGCGCCCGATCGACCGCTGCGAGGTGCTGCTCGAGGCGCGCGTCGTCGGCGGCATCCGCATGCTCGACGCGGGCGAGGCCGACGACAAGATCATCGCGGTGCTCGCGAGCGACGCCGTCTACGGCGGCGCGGCCAGCCTCGCCGACATCCCGCGCCCCCTCGTCGACCGCCTCGTCCACTACTTCGCGTCGTACAAGGCGATGCCAGGCGAACCGTTGCGCGTCACGATCGACGGCGTGTACGAGGTCGCGCACGCGCACCGCGTGGTCGCGGCCGCGATCGAGGACTACATCGAGCTCGTGGCGCGACCGCGCTGAACGCGCGCCGTCACGCGTCGTCGGAAGGCTGCGGCGCAGGCGTCTCGCGCTCGCGCAGCTCGCGTCCGTGCAGGGCGACCGAGTCGTAGATCGACGCGAGCAGACCGACGAGCGGGAACTTGCCCTGCAGCGGCGACTGCCCGAGGCGGCGCAGCAGCGCATGCGGCACGGGCTGCTCGGCCTCGGCGGCGCCTTCCGATGCGGCGCGCGCGGGGCGCCAGAAGTTCTCGAGGCAGCGGTCGAGCGGCATCGCCTCGGGCACCTGCTCGGCGGCAGGCGGCGTCGAATGCGCGCGCGCGACGCCGCGTGTGGCGATGGCGCGCGCCTCCTGCAGGCGCTCGAGCAGGCGCTGGCCGTCGAGGCCGCGCAGCGTGAACGCCATCAGCGGATCGGCCGCGATCCGCTCGACGACGAGCGCCGCGACGCACGCGATGTGCTTGCAGGGCGCGGTCGCACCTTCGGCATGGCAGTGGCTGCACGAGCGCGCGATCGCCTTCGTATCGGTCGGCACCAGATGGCGGCCGCCCACGGGCGTGATCTGGAGGAATGCGGTCTGGCCTGCGCGCGCGTAGTCGAGCCCTTCTTCGCGCGCGGTGTCGCCCACGCCCTCGAAAAGGAGCGCGCTCCACGCCTCCGCGGGCCATGGCAACACCTCAAGCCCCTCGCGGCGGCGGAAGCGGATGCCGTTCTTCAGGCGGCGCGGGGTGTCCTGGCGGCGCATCGGGCGCAGGCCCTGACCCGACGACAGCGAGCCTTGCGGCGCAGGCGCGCCCTGTACCGCAGGCACGCCCTGCACGGCGGGCTTCGCGGCCTCGTTCGGAGTTCCGTCGTCGGGACTCATGACTCGTCCTCCATCGTGCTGCGGCGCAGCGTGAGGAGGTCGCGCAGCTGCGTCGTCGACAGCTCGGTCAGCCACTGCTCGCCCGAGCCGATGATCTGCTGCGCGAGCTCGGTCTTCTGCTCGATCATCTGGTCGATGGTCTCCTCGAGCGTGCCTTCGCTGATCATCTTGTGCACATTCACCGTGCGGTGCTGGCCGATGCGGAACGCGCGGTCCGTCGCCTGGTTCTCGACCGCGGGGTTCCACCAGCGGTCGAAGTGGAAGACATGGTTCGCGGCGGTGAGGTTGAGGCCGACGCCGCCTGCCTTGAGCGACAGCACGAAGATCGGGCACGCGGGGTCGCCCGACTGGAAGCGTTCGATGAGTTGCTCGCGCCGCGCCTGCGGCGTGCCGCCGTGCAGGAAGATCGCGTCGGTGTCGAGCTCCTGCCGGATCATCGCGACGAGGAGGTGGCCCATCTGGCGGTACTGCGTGAAGACGAGCGCGCGGTCGCCCGCCGCCACGACCTCCTCGAGCATCTCCATCATGCGCGTCGCCTTGCCCGACCGCGCCGAGAGCTTCTCGCCAGGAGCGAGCGTGGGCAGCGGCGTCGCGTCGTCGTCGTCCGAACCCTGGCGCAGGTAGTGCGCGGGGTGGTTGCAGATCTGCTTCAGCTTGACGAGCGCGCTGAGCACGAGTCCGCGGCGCTTGATGCCCTCGGCGTTGTCGACGCGCTGCAGCATGTCGGCGGTCACGGCCGCGTAGAGCTGCGACTGCTCGACGGTCAGCGGCACATTCTGCTTGGTCTGGACGAGCGGCGGCAGGTCGCTGATGACCGTGGGGTCGGTCTTCAGGCGCCGCAGCACGAAGGGCCGCACGAGGTTCTTCAGGCGTTCCGCCTGCCGACGGTCCTTGTGGCGCTCGATCGGGCCCGTGAAGCGCTTGCGGAACTCGCCTTGCGAACCGAGGTAGCCAGGGGTGCAGAACTCGAGGATCGACCAGAGCTCGCTCAGGCGGTTCTCGACGGGCGTACCCGTGAGCGCCACGCGGTGGCTCGTGCGCAGCGCGCGGATCGACGCCGTCTGCTTCGTGGGCGGGTTCTTGATGTGCTGCGCCTCGTCGAGCACGACGCGGCGCCAGTGCACGCGGCCGATCGACTCGTGGTCGCGCACGACGAGCGCGTAGGTCGTGACCACGATGTCGCTCGACAGCGCCGTCTCGACGAACTTCTCGCCGACGGGCCGCTCGAGGCCATGGTGGACATGCACCACGAGCTCGGGCGCGAAGCGGTGGAGCTCGCGGTTCCAGTTGCCGACGACCGACATCGGGCAGACGAGGAG
>JAJTGK010000070.1 GCA_021297815.1 Planctomycetaceae bacterium | reverse complement strand
CGTCGTCGGCGTCGGTGCCTTCGCGCGCGCCGCCGCCGAACGCGCCCTCGACGGCCGCCACCCGCCCGACCGCTTCGCGCAGATCCTCCATCCTTCGCCCGCAAGCCCCGCCGCGAACCGCGGCTGGGCGCCGCAGGCACGCCGCGAGCTCGTGCGGCTCGGCGTCCTGCGCAAGTAGGATGCGCCGATGCCCACCGAGGCCTCCGACGCCCGTCCGCTCGATCGCCGAACGCTGCTCGCGGTCGCGGTCGCCGCGCTTGGCTACTTCGTCGACCTCTTCGACCTCGTCCTCTTCTCGATCCTGCGCGTTCCGAGCCTGAACGCGATCGGCATCACCGACCCTGACGAAGTGCTCTCGGTCGGCAAGCACCTGCTCGACATCCAGCTCGTCGGCATGCTGCTCGGCGGCATCGCGTTCGGCATGCTCGGCGACCGCCTTGGCCGCCTGAAGACGCTCTTCGGCTCCATCCTCCTCTACTCGGTCGCGAACATCCTGAACGCGTTCGTGACCGACCTCTGGCAGTACGAGGCGCTGCGCTTCATCGCGGGCTTCGGCCTCGCGGGCGAACTCGGCGCGGGCATCACGCTGGTCGCCGAACTGCTGCCCACGAAGCGCCGCGGCATCGGCACCACGATCGTCGCGACCGTCGGCCTTTCGGGCGCGGTCGCCGCGGGCTTTGCGGGCAAGTACCTCGCCTGGAACCACTGCTACCTGCTCGGCGGCGTGATGGGCCTTGCGCTCCTCGCGCTGCGCGTGGGCGTGGCCGAAAGCTCGCTCTTCACGCAGGTGCGCGAAACGCATCGCCATGTGCAGCGCGGCAACCCGCTGCAGCTGCTGTGGCCGCCGCGGCGCTTCCTGCGTTTCGCGCTCGTCATTCTCTCCGCCATGCCCATCTGGTTCGTGGGCGGCGTGATGTTCGTGTTCGCGCCCGAGATCGGAAAGGCGATGGGCATTCCCGAGAAGATCGTCGGGGCCGATGTCATCCTGTGGGCCTACGCGGGCGTCGTGATCGGCGACATCGCAAGCGGCGTCATCTCGCAGATCATCCAGAGCCGCACGCGCACGATCCTCATGTTCCTGGCGCTTCTCGCCGCGTCGATCGCGCTCTTCTTCGCCATCGCGCCGCGCAGCGCGCAGCACTTCTACTTCATGATGGCCGTGGTCGGCGCGGCCACGGGCTACTGGGCGATCTTCGTCACGACCGCCAGCGAGCAGTTCGGCACGAACCTGCGCGCGACCGCCGCCACGAGCGCGCCGAACTTCGTGCGCGCGATGGCGGTGCCCATCACCTCGATCTGGCTCGCGATGAAGGGCACGCCCGAGGCCCCTGGCTTCGATGTCGCGACCGCGACCTGGGTGCTCGGCATCTGCTGCGTCGCGATCGGCATCATCGCGGCGCTCGCCCTCGACGAAACCTTCCACCGCGACCTCGACTACCTCGAGCACTGACCATGCTGCTTCCACTCGCCTGCACGCTTCTCCTCGCGCCCTCGGTCGACGCCGCCAAGGTCGCTCGCATGCCCGATGCGGCGCAGCTCGCGCGCATCCACGAGCTGCTCGCGAGCGAGCCCCATGTCGCTGGCACCGCAGGCGACGCGCGCACCATCGAGCGCATCGCCGCCGAGTTCCGCGCCATGGGCGAGGGCGTCGAAGGCTGGAGCGTCGAGGTGCACGAGATCTACCCGCTGCTCGCACGGCCCGTGCGCGCCACGCTCGAGATCGTCGGCGTCGACCTCGCCACGCCGCCGCAGGCAGGCGCGCGCCGCGGCGTTCTTTCGCTTGCGGTCACCGAGCCGAACCTCGCGATCGACCCCGCGACCGCGCACCCAGACCTCGACATCGCGTGGAACGCATGGAGCGGCTCGGGCACCGCCGAAGCAGGCGTCGTGTATGTGAACTACGGCCGCAAGCAGGATTTCGAGCGGCTCGCCGAGCTCGGCATCGACCCGCGCGGCAAGATCGCCCTCGCGCGCTACGGCGGAAACTTCCGCGGCTACAAGGCGAAGTTCGCCGAAGCCGCGGGCTGCGTCGGCCTCGTGATCTTCACCGACCCCGCCGATTCGGGCGCGACGCGCGGCAAGACCTGGCCCGACGGCGGCGGCTGGGCGAACCCCGACTGCGTGCAGCGCGGGTCGCTCGTCACGCTGCCCTACATCGGCGACCCGCTCACGCCGTTCGTCGAGGCATCGCGCGACGCCGCGCGGCTCGACCTCGCGCAGGTCGCGCTGCCCAAGATCCCCGTGCAGCCCATCGGCTACGGCGCCGCGCAGCAGATCTTCTCGCGCATGAAGGGCCGCGCCGCGCCCGACGACTGGAAGGGCGGCCTGCCGTGCGCGTACGCGCTCGAGGACGCCGACCTGCGCCTGCGCATGGAGGTCGAGCAGGTGCGCGAGGTCACGCGCACCGCGAATGTGATCGCCCGCCTGCGCGGCGCCACGCGGCCCGACGAAGAGGTGATCGTCGGCTCGCATCACGACGCGTGGTGCTTCGGCGCCGCCGATCCGCTCGCGGGCACGATCTGCACCATGGAGTCCGCGCGCAACTTCGCCGCACTCGCCCGCGCGGGCGAGCGCAGCGACCGCACGCTCGTCTTCTGCGCGTGGGGCGCCGAGGAGTACGGCATCTTCGGCTCGGTCGAGTATGTCGAGCGCGATGCCGCCGCGCTCGCCTCGCGGGCGGTCGCCTACATCAACCTCGACATGTCGGCGATGGGCCTGAAGCCAGGCGCGGGCGTCTCGCCCACGCTGCGCGCCGCGGCCGACCGCGCGCTGGCCGCGGCGCCAGGCGTGCGCGGCGAGGGCTCCGCGCTCGACGCCTGGGGCAAGTCGCCCGACGGAGCGCCGAGCTACGGCGACCTCGGTGGCGGCAGCGACCATGTCGGCTTCTGGTGCCACGCGGGCGTGCCCAGCGTGTCGCTTTCCTCGGGCGGCAGCGAAGGCACGAGCTACCACTCGAACTACGACACCGTGGCGTGGTACCGCGCGATCGTGGGCGACGACTACGCGGCCGCGCGTCTGGTCGCGGGCATCGCAAGCGCCATGGCCGCCGAGTTCGCGCGCGCCGACGACGCCCACGCGTCGGCCACACGGCTCGTCGACGACGCCGCGCGTCAGGCGCGCTCCTTGGCCAAGCTCGCGGTCGAGCGCGGCGTTCCGCTCTCGTCGTCGCAGCCCATCGAGGAAATCGCCGACTCGTTCGACCGCATGCGCGCCGCCGCGATCGCCTTCGACGCGCGTCCGCTCGACGAGGTGCGCTTGAAGGGCATGCGTGACATCGTCGCGCTGTGGCTGCGCTCCGACGGACTGCCGGGCCGCCCGTGGTTCCGCAATCTCTACGCGGCGTCCGACCGCCACTCGGGCTACGCGACGAGCGCCTGGCCCATGCTGCGCGAGGCGATCGAAGACTTCCGCCCCGACGACGCGCCTGCGACGGCCCGCCTGAGCGCCGCCACCGAGGCCTACCGCGCCGTCGCGCGCAGCCTCGAGCGGCTTCTGCAGGCATCGTCTCCCTTCCCGCGCGCGGTCGACTGAGCCGTTTTCGGACTTCGCCCCGCCCGATCGCCGCAGGATTCCGCGGCGGTTGCGCATCCGCACTGCGGCCCGCGGCGCGAATCGCCGATTCCTCGGAATCACCGCATGGACCCGAGTCGGAAACGCCGTATCTTCCGAATAATCGCCGCACTCGGGCCTCCGCCCGAGCGTCTGGCCGTCCCATGCTGCCCCGACGGCAGCGATTCGAAGAGAGTCCAACCATGCTGAAGAAGTCTGCCCTAAAGAACCTCGGCCTCGCCATCGTCACCGCGGCGCTCGCGTTTGGTTCCGCCACGACCACCGCCGAAGCGCAGAATGTCCGCACCAAGCGCGTCGTCGGCGGCCTCGCCTTCCCCGTCTTCGTGACGACGGCACCAGGCCAGCCCGACAAGCTCTTCATCGTGCTCAAGGGCGGCTCGATCCGCATCTTCGACCTCGCGACCAACACGCTGCTTCCCACGCCGTTCCTCACCGTGACTGTCGCGGGCGGCACCTCGACGAGCGACGAGCGCGGCCTGCTCGGTCTCGCGTTCGACCCTGGCTACGCGAAGAACGGCCAGTTCTACATCTACTACACGGGCGCGAGCACCAATGTGCTTGCCCGCTACACGCGCTCGGCCGCGAACCCGAATGTCGCGAACTCGACGGGCGTGGTCATGCTGTCGTGGTCCGACCCGTTCACGAACCACAACGGCGGCTGGATCGGCTTCGGCCCCGATGGCAACCTGTACATGGGCGTCGGCGACGGTGGCTCCGCGAACGATCCGAACGGCGCAGGTCAGAGCCTGACCACTCGTCTCGGCAAGATGCACCGACTGAAGCCGACCATCGGCGGAGCCTCGCCGTACTTCACCGTTCCCGCGGACAACCCGTTTGTGGGCGGTACGAACACCACCGACGACACCGTCTGGGCTTACGGCCTTCGCAACCCGTGGCGCAACTCGTTCGACCGCGCGACCGGCGACCTGTGGATCGCCGATGTCGGCCAGAACGCCGTCGAGGAAGTCAACTTCCAGAAGTCGAGCGCCGTCGGCGGCCGCAACTACGGCTGGCGCTGCATGGAGGGCCTGAGCTGCACGACCCTCACCGGCTGCACCTGCAACGGCGCGACGCTGACCAACCCGATCAAGACCTACTCGCATGTCTCTGGTACGAGCGGCGGCTTCTCGATCACGGGCGGCTATGTCTACCGCGGCTGCCTTCTTCCCACGCTGCAGGGCACCTACTTCTACGCCGACTATGTGAGCAACAATGTGTGGAGCTTCCGCTACGACTCCACCACGAACACGCAGACCGAGTTCACGCTGCGCAACTCGCAGATCTCGCCATCCCTCGACGGCTTCACGGTGAACCAGATCGTGTCGTTCGGCGAGGACGCGAACGGCGAGATGTATGTCGTCGACCAGGGCAGCGCCACCGACGGCGCGATCTTCAAGATCGTGCCGACGACGGGCGATGCTCCGTGCGCTCCGCCGTGCGAGCCCGCCGACCTCGACTGCAACGGTTCGGTCGATGCGGCCGACCTTGCGACGCTGCTCGGCTCGTGGGGCCCGTGCTCGGGTGCCTGCCCGGCCGACCTCGACGGCAGCGGCACGGTCGACGCGGCCGACCTTGCGTCGCTGCTCGGCTCGTGGGGTTGATCAGCCTTTCGGGCTGATCGACGAAGTCCAGCCAACATCGCGAGGCCCCGCACGGGGCCTCGCGTCTTTTTGCTTCCGCTACGCTGCGCGCCGTGGAAGCGATCCTTGGCATCTTTTCGTCTGAGAACCTGCTCGCCCTCGTCACGCTGACCGCGCTCGAGATCGTGCTGGGCGTCGACAATGTGGTGTTCATCGCCGTGCTCTCGTCGCGCCTGCCGCCCGAGAAGCAGCGGCTTGCGCGCCGCATCGGCCTGATCGCGGCCATGGTCATGCGCATCGGGCTCCTGATGGCGATCGACTGGGTGCGCAACCTCACGGGCACCGTCTTCAGCGTCACGGTGGGTGCGAAGCTCCTCGAGTTCTCATGGCGCGACCTCATCCTGGTCGGCGGCGGCCTGGTGCTCCTCTTCAAGTCGACGATGGAGATCCACCATGTCTCGGCGGGGCCGCATCTCGATGCGAAGCCGAAGAGCGTCACGGTCGCGGGCGTGATCGCGCAGATCATGCTCATGGACCTCGTGTTCTCGCTCGACAGCGTGATCACCGCCGTCGGCATGGCCGACCACCTGCCCACGATGGTCACGGCGGTGGTCGCGTCGGTCGCGGTCATGATGTTCGCGGCCGAGCCCATCTCGAACTTCGTCGAGGAACGCCGCTCGGTGAAGGTCCTCGCGCTGTCGTTCCTGCTCCTGATCGGCGTCATGCTCGTCGCCGAAGGTTTCGGGACGCATGTCTCGAAGGGCTACATCTACTTCGCGATGGGCTTCGCGCTTGGCGTCGAGATGATCAACTTCCGGGCCGACCGCAAGGCGGCCGCTGCAGCCAAGGCGGCGCTCGAGCGGAAGGAACAGTTCCCTGACGCGCGTCTGTGACCGCGCCACCCTCGCACTCCTAGGCTCCTCCCCATGCTTCTTGCCGCGCTCCTCGCCGTCCAGTCCGTGCTTCTTGCGAGCACCCCAGCCGCACCGCAGGCAGCCCGCCCCGCCGCGCCGCAGCAGGCGCAGCCGTCGCCGATCGTCATCCAGCCGCCCACCGTCGACCTCGGCGCGGTGCAGCCCGGCTCGGTGAACCCTGGGAAGTTCCTCATCGTGAACCGCGGCAGCACGCCCGTGCGCGTGCTCGACGCGGTGCCGAACTGCAAGTGCACCGCGATCAGCGACATCAAGGGCAAGACCATCGCGCCAGGCGCCATGCTCGAGCTCTCGGCGTCGCTCTCGGCGCCGCGCGCGCCAGGTGAGAAGGAAGCCGTCGTCTTCCTGACCTTCGAGGGCGCACCGCCCGCGCAGGCGAAGATCAAGGGCGATGTGCGCCTGCCCGTCGTCGCCACGCCGCCCTACGCCGACGCGCTCAAGGAGAATGTGCGCGGCACCATCAAGCTGCGCGCGGCCGACGGCAAGCCGTTCACCGTCGTCCGCTCGGGCGGCAAGGACCCCGTGTTCGTCGGATTCGATCCAAAGAAGGACGCGCCGCGCGCCGAGTACGAGGTCGCGTGGGACCTCTCGGGCCTTGCCTGCGAGCAGATGCCGCTCTGGTGGTTCGTGTTCACCGACCGCACCGACTGCCCCGTGGTGCCGCTGCGCGTGCGCGACGAATGCACGGGCTCGAAGCACGACATGCCGCGCTTCCAGCGCTTCTGGATCGTGAAGGAGAGCCTGGTCGAGGCGGGCAACGGCATGCAGGGCAAGCCCACCGAGGTCGATGTCGACCTCGAGCACTACAACCCGCCGAAGAAGGGTGCCGTCGATCGCCCCGACTGGCGCGAGGTGAAGTCGGTGCGGTCGCTCACCACCGACCTGCAGGCGACCCTCGTGTCGAAGAAGGATGTCGGCGCCGACGGCTGCCTGGTGCGCATCGCGCTCGTGCCCACGCGCTCGGGCGCGATCGAGGGCGAGCTCGAGATCACGACCGCGACGGGCACGGGCCGCGTGCCCGTGACGATGTTCGCGAGGACCTGGTGAACGCGCGCCCCGCCATGTGGCGCACGAGCGCCTCGGCGCTTGCCGATCTTCTCGGCGAAGCCGCCGAGACGATGCTCGCGTCGCCGCTGCGCGACCATTGCGTGGTGCGGTTGCCCGCGCGCGGGCGGCTGCTTGCGACGGGCGACATCCACGACCATCCGATCCACTTCGACGCCGTGGTGCGCGCCGCGCGCCTTGACCGCTCGCCCGACAACCATGTCGTGCTGCACGAGCTCATCCACGGCGACCGGCTGGTGAACGACATGGACATGAGCCACCGCATGCTGGCGCGCGTGGCCGAGCTCGTGCTCGCCTACCCGCGGCAGGTGCACCCGATCCTCGCGAACCACGAGATCGCGCAGTACCGCCGCCACCACATCTCGAAGGGCGCGGGCGACAACCTCGAGCTCTTCGACGCTGGTCTCGAGTGGGTCTACGGCGAGGATGCCGACATCGCGGCCGACGGCATCGGCCGCTTCGTGCGCGCGATGCCGCTCGCGGTGCTCTGCGAGAACGGCGTGATGGTGTCGCACTCGATCCCCGCGCCCGGGCTGATCGGGCATGTCGACCTCAACATGTTCGCGCGCGACCTGCGCGACGACGACTTCGAAGGGCCCGCGGGCGCCGCGTACGCCATGACCTGGGGCCGCGGGCAGACCGCGGAGTCGGTGGCGCGGCTCGCCGAGGCGTGGGGTGTGAAGCTCTTCGTCTGCGGGCACGCCCATGCGCCCACGGGCGCCGAGGCGGTGGCGCCAGGCATGGTCGTGCTCAACACCGATCACCCGCAGGGCCGCGTGCTCGAGATCGACCTCGCCGCGCCCGCGCCCGACGCGAAGGCGGCGGTCAACGCCGCCATGCCGATCCAGTCGTACATCGACATCGAGGCGCTCGGGGGCTACGCGTGAGCGTGTTCGTGGGGCCCGTGCTGTCGATCGACTGCTCGCAGCGCCGCTCGGTGCTCGCGCTGTCGCGCGCGGCGGGCGAGGCGCCGTTCGTGCGCGCATTCGCCGCGGTCGGAGGCTCGGGCGACGCGGCACGCGAGGCCTTCTGGGACGAGCTGCGCGCGCTCGAGGCCGAGAGCGGCGTGACGGCGCGCGAACTCCGCGGTATCGCAGTCGCGCTTGGGCCCGGCGGCTTCACGGGGCTTCGCGTGGCGATCGCCTGCGCGAAGGGCGTGGCGTACGCACTCGGCGTTCCTGCGGCGGGGCTGCGCTCGTCCGAGGTCTTCGCAGCATCGCACGCGCAGGCCGCGGGGCTGCGCGAGGCGCGCGTCGCGGTGCTGCTCGCCTCGAAGAACGGCTCGGCCTTCGTGGCCGAGGTCGCGGTCGACCATGCGGGCAGGGCGGTAGAAGAGCGTGCGGAGGTGCTCGGACCCGCGGAACTCGCGGCCGCGTTCGCCGCCCGTCCACCTGCGGTCGCGCTCTCGGACGAGCACCTCGCGGCGGAACTCGCCGCGGTACTCGCGGCCCGCGCGGTCGCCGTCGAACCGATCACGACCGACGGCGCTTCGCTCGACCACCTCGCGCGGCTCGCGCTGGCCGAACGCCCCGCCGACCCGTTCGCGCTGCTTCCGATCTATCCGCGCGAACCCGAAGCCGTGACCAACTGGCGCGCGCGCAAGTCGATGGCCTGAAGCGACGCGCAGAAACTGCGCGTCGCGCGAGGTGAAGTCGCGCCGTCCGATGCACCCTGCACAGAGCGAACCGAGATTGCCGCGGAGTCGCGCGAATGCGCCGATGGGGCTGATTCCCCCAACGGGTGTGGCCGATGGCAAGCCGCGCAAGGATGCGCTTTGGGGAAGTCGGCCGCTGGGGAGCGGCCGCGAAGGATGAGGCCGGCGCACGCCGGTCGTTCGAGGAGGCAGGAATGGATTCTGGCGAGCATTCATCCGAGCATGCACCCGAGCCGCGAGCCGGGGCACAAGGCGAGGGGCAAGACGCTGCACGTCCTGAGCAGCGTCGGCCCGTCGCGGTCTGCCTCGGTTTCGACAGCGTGCGCTTTTCGCAGGTCGAGCAGATGCTCGAGTCGGCGGGCATCGACTGCCGCGAGGTCGCCTCGAGCGACGCCGCGGTGCTCCAGATGGCCTCGAGCAATGTCGACCTTGTGCTCGTCGGCGAGTCGGTGCTTCCCTCCGACTTCGCGCCGCTCGCCGCGCAGGCACGCCGCATCGCCACCGCGATCAAGCTGCTCGTGGTCGGCGACGCGCCGCGCGACGGCCGCCTGCTCGAGGCGGTGCGCGCGGGTGCGACCGACTGGATCGACCTCGGCGCCGATGGCGACGACGCGACGGCCCGCATCGAGGCCGCGCTCGAGCTCGGCCGCGAGGAACGCCGCCGCGAGGAGCGCGTCTCGCGCCTCAAGGGCATCTGCCGCAAGCTCGATGCCGCACGCACCGACTTCTCCGAGCGCGTCGACGCGCTGTGCAGCGACCTCTCGAACGCCTGGACCGATGTGCAGGGCCGCCTCGACGAGGCCGCGGTCGTCGGCGAGTTCCGCGGGCTGATCTCGCAGGAGCTCGATGTCGAGGACCTGCTCCGCACCGCGATGCAGTACATGCTCACGAAGACGGGCGCGACAAACGCCGCGGTCTTCCTGCCAGGCTCGAAGCCCACGCAGTTCGGCCTCGGCGCGTATGTCCACTACGACTGCCCGCGCAAGCAGGCCGAGCCGCTGCTCGCGCGCCTGGCGTCCGATGTGTGCCCGAACCTGGCGCCCACCGACGACATCGTGCGCTACGCCGACACGGGTGAGTTCGTCGCCGCGATCGGCGCCGACGGCACCGTGCTCGACGACTGCGACCTCATCGCCTTCTCGGCGCGCGACGCGGGCGAGTGCATGGCGGTCTTCTTCCTCTTCAGGAACCGCGAGGAGCCGTTCGCCGACGAACTCGCGGGCCTGATCGATGCGCTCAAGGGCGCCTTCGCCGCGCAGATGGCCAAGCTCGTGCGCGTGCATCACCGCTCGAAGTTCGCGTGGCCCGAGGCGGCCGCCGACGAGACCGACGCCGACGCGGGTGAGGACACGGGTGAGGACCCGGGCGAGGAATGGAAGCGCGCGGCGTGACGCGTGCGCGGCGCTACGCTGCGCGCATGCCACGACGAACGATCCAGGAGTTTCGCGCCGAGCGCGCCAAGGGCCAGGAGGCCCTGATGGCCGCCGACCACCTCGGAATCAAGCGCTTCCTTCGCCTCGACAGCGCCACCTACGAGGATGGTGCGCTCGACGGCCGCACCAAGGAGCTGCTCGGCCTCGTCGCGAGCGCCGTGCTCCGATGCAACGACTGCATCGACTACCACCTCGAGCAGTGCGTGAAGCTCGGCTACACGAAGGACGAGATCGTCGACGCGCTCAATGTGGCGCTGGTCGTGGGCGGCTCGATCGTGATCCCGCACGCCCGCCACGCCATGCTGTCGCTCGACGAACTCTTCGTCGAGAAGCAGGGCGGTTGAGCAGGGTCGCGGCCCGAGTCGGTGCCTAGCGCCGCACGCGCACGACGACGGTCACGCCGCCCGTCACGCGGTCGCCCTTCGACACGCATACCTTCTCGACCTCGGCGGTCGGCACGATGAGCTCGGTGGTCGAGCCGAACTTGATCATGCCGTAGCGCTCGCCGCGCGCAAGCCGCGCGCCCGCCTGCTGCGGGTTCACGATGCGCCGCGCGACCTTGCCTGCGATCTGCTTCACGCCGAAGGCGATGCCCGAGGCCGACTCGAGCCGCATCAGCAGCGACTCGTTCACCTTCGCGCTCTCCTCGATGCGCACATCGAGGTACTTGCCTGGCGTGTGCACGAGGTCGCGCACCGTGCCGTCGCACGGCGAGCGGTTCACATGCACATCGAGCACCGACAGGTAGACGCGCACGATGGTCGCGGGGCCGTTCGTCGACGGGTGCTCGGGCACCTCGATCACGGCGCTCACGAGCCCGTCGGCGGGGCTCACCCAGTCGCGCGCGTCGGTGGAGGCGGGCTTGCGGAAGAGCGGGTCGCGGAAGAACGAGACGAGCGCAAGCCACACCACGCCCGCCGCGATCGCCAGCCACCACCAGCCGAAAGACACACCCGCCGCCGCGGGAAGCGCGGCGGCGAGGGTGATGATCATCCATTCACGAAGCCCGTAGCGGGTCAGCAGCATGCGCCGCTCACTCGCTCGCGCGGCCGACGAAGAACCCGACGAGGCCGAAGACCGCGGTGATGCCCGCAAGGCCGCCCGCCCACGCCATCAGGTTGCCCGTGAAGATCGAGCCGACCGACGAGCCGCCGCCCGTCGCGGCGCCAAGGGCCACGAGCGCGACCACGACCATCGCGGCCATGCCTGCGATCATCACGCCCACGGTCAGGCCCGACCAGCCGCCGTCGTACGCCTCGGGCACCATCATGCCCGCAGGTCGAGGAGGCCCGAGCCCGAACCGACGGTCTCCATGCCGATCTCGACCGCATCGCCCGCGCGGGTCTTGCCCGTCAGCGCGCTGATACCCGTCTTCTCGGGCGACATGCCGCCGCTGTCGGCGAGGCCGAGCACCGAGTCATCGAGGGGCGACGCCGACTTGGCCGCGCCCTTCGCGGGGGCGATCGCGGAACCGCCGCCGCTGTCGGCGAGGCCGATGGGCGCGCCGCTCTCGTCGAGCATCTTGAACTCGCCCGCCGAGCTGTCGTCGGCCTTGGCCAGCAGATCGACCTGCTCGACGCGGAACTTGGCCACGCCCTCGTGCATCACGCGCTGCAGCAGACCCTTGTCCGCGAGGGCGTTGACTTCCGAGGTGCTCTTGCCAAGCCGCTGCGCGGCTTCTTCGATGGTGAGGAACGACTTGCCGGCCATGTCTTGCTCCAGTTGGGCGGGCGCCAGAGCGGCGACCCGCGAAGGTTTCGTAGGCTACCGCCCTGCGGCAGGGGCCGCAAGGACGCGCGGGGGCGGGAACCCTGCCTGAGATACGACTCCGCGGGCCGTCATGGCGCGCGGAAACCATGGATAGGCCGAAACTTGCCGCGACCGACCGCCCGAACAGCATCGAAAGCGCCGTCGAAGCGGCGCGCGGCCGAGTCGAAGGGGGCTCGTGCGGCTGGTCGCACGCCCGCGGAAGGCGGCCGGCTGCCGCGGGCTGAGGCACACGCGGCGCGGGCCGCAACCCTTGCCCCGCGCATCGAACGATGGTTCGCCACCGCCGCGCGCGACCTGCCGTGGCGCACCCGCCGCTCGGGGTACCACGCGCTCGTCAGCGAACTCATGCTTCAGCAGACGCAGGTCTCTCGCGTCCTCGAGAAGTTCGATGGGTTCATCCGACGCTTTCCGACCGCCGCGGCCCTGGCGGCCGCACATGAGGACGAGGTCCTGGCCGAGTGGCAGGGGCTTGGCTACTACCGTCGCGCGCGCCTCCTGCATGCGGCCGCGAAGGCGGTGGTCGAGCGCCACGGCGGCGAGGTGCCCGACGACCCCGCTGCGCTGCGCGCGTTGCCTGGCGTCGGCCGCTACACCTCGGGCGCGATCGCGTCGATCGCGTTCGGCAGGCGCGAGCCGATCGTCGACGGCAATGTGGCCCGCGTCTTCCAGCGTGTCGAGGCGAAGCAAGGAAGTGCATCCGACCCGAAGGTGCAGGCGTGGGCCTGGCAACTCGCCGAGCGGTTCGTCGCGGGCGCGCGCGACCCCGCGAGGGCGAACGAGGGCCTGATGGAGCTCGGCGCGACCGTCTGCACGCCCGCGGCGCCGCGGTGCGGCGGGTGCCCGATCGCCCGAGGGTGCCGCGCGCGCGCCGAGGGGCTCGTCGACGCGATTCCCGCTGCAAAGCCGCGCGCGCCGCGCCAGGAACTCGTGCT
>JAJTGK010000069.1 GCA_021297815.1 Planctomycetaceae bacterium | reverse complement strand
TGTCGATCTGGTCGCGGATCTGCGCGGCGCGCTCGTAGTCGGCGTTCTTGACGGCCTCGTCCTTCTCGATGGCGAGGCGCTCGATCTTCTCCTCGATCTCGGCGAGGTTCGGCGGCTTGGCCATCGAGCGCAGGCGCAGGCGGGCGCCGGCCTCGTCGATGACATCGATCGACTTGTCCGGCTGCACGCGGCCGGGGATGTAGCGGCCGGAGAACTCGATCGCGGCGCGCAGCGCGGCGTCGGAGATCTTGACGCGGTGGTGCGACTCGTACTTGCCGCGGATGCCCTTGAGGATCTCGTAGGTCTGCTCCGCGTTCGGCGGCTCGACGACGATCGACTGGAAGCGGCGCTCGAGCGCTGCGTCCTTCTCGATGTACTTGCGGTACTCGTCGAAGGTCGTGGCGCCGATGCACTGGATCTCGCCGCGGGCGAGGGCTGGCTTCAGCACATTCGACGCGTCGATCGCGCCCTCGGCGCCACCGGCGCCGACGAGGGTGTGCAGCTCGTCGATGAAGAGGATGATGTTCTTCGCGCGGCGGACCTCGTTCATGACCGCCTTGATGCGCTCCTCGAACTGACCGCGGTACTTGGTGCCCGCGACCATGGCCGCGAGGTCGAGCACGACGAGGCGCTTGTCGAACAGGATGTCGGGGACCTCCTGGTTGATGATGCGCTGCGCCAGGCCCTCGACGATCGCCGTCTTGCCGACGCCAGCCTCGCCGAGGAGCACGGGATTGTTCTTCGTGCGGCGGCAGAGGATCTGCACCACGCGCTCGATCTCGTTCATGCGGCCGATGACGGGGTCGAGCTCGCCGCCCTTCGCAAGTTCGGTCAGGTCGCGGCCGAAGCTGTCGAGGGCAGGGGTCTTGCTCTTGGTCGCGCGCCGCCCGGGCTCGCCGCCCGACGCGGGGCTGCCGCCGCCCATCGACGGGGGCTCGGAGGGCTCCGCCTGCGGGGGGGCCTCTTCGGCCTCGCCGCCCGCACCGAGCAGGTTCAGGACCTCCTCGCGGACCTCCTCGAGCTTGAGGCGCAGGTTCATCAGGACCTGCGCGGCCACGCCGTCATGCTCGCGCAGCAGACCGAGCAGCAGGTGCTCGGTGCCGACATAGTTGTGGTTGAGGTTGCGAGCCTCCTCGATGGCGTACTCGATGACCTTCTTCGCGCGCGGGGTCTGCGGAAGCTTGCCCATCGTGACCATCTCGGGGCCGCTCTTCACGAGCTTCTCGACCTCGAGACGGACCTTGCGCAGGTCGATGTCGAGGTTCTTCAGCACATTCGCGCCGACGCCCGAGCCTTCCTTCACGAGGCCGAGAAGGATGTGCTCCGTCCCGATGTACTCGTGATTGAGACGCTGGGCCTCCTGGTTGGCGAGGGCCATCACCTTGCGAGCTCGGTCGGTCAGTCGTTCGAACATGGTGGACTCCTTCAGGCAGCGGACTTCAGGCTGGAGACTTCGGACTGCTGTTCTGGCTTGCCGTGGAACCTTGCGCGGGCTCCGAGGCGGCTTTCGCATCGTACCGAGCGCGGTCGCCCGGTAGGTTCGGGCCGCGTCGAGCGCGCTCGGAAGGCAATGCGCATGCCAGACCCGAGGGTTCGCCCGACTTGGCCACTTGGACGAAGGACTCTCATGCCCGAGTCCTGCGTACTTCCCACGCCTTGTTTCGGCGGTTTCGCGGAACGGTATACGCGAAACGGCCGCTATTCTCCCAAACAACGATGACTCGGAGCGGATCCTTTCCCTTTCTCGCCGCCATTCTGGCGGTCGGCGCGTGGGCCGCGCCCGCGCTGGCCGAGATCGCGCGGCGCGAACTTGCCGCGGAAATCCCTGTGTCGGTCACGGTTGCGGGCGGTGGTGAGACGCGCTGCAAGGCTCGTGCGTGGTCAGGCGAAGTCCTGACGACCGATCAGGGCGATTTCCGTTGGGAAGAACTCAAGTCGGGCGCCGTTCTGGCCACCCTGAAGGCGATCGTGGCCGACCACGATGCGGCCGCTGCGGCCGATGGATACGCGATCGTCCTGTCGCTGTCTGAACCTGGCAACATCGCGAAGTTCGCGCGGGAGTGGGCGCGGCGACAGGGCTCGGACGACGCCCAGCTGAAGGCCGCCGAGGCCGAGGCCGCGGCGCTGCGCACGGCGCGCGAGGAGCGCAGGAAAAAGGCGAGCGCGGCGGGCCTTGCGGCGACGACCCCCGAGGCGGGCGCGTTCCCATCGGTGCCATGGTCGGCGCTTTCTGCCGCCGACGCCGACAAGGCGACCGCCGAGTCGATCGAGGAGGCGCGGGCGCTGCTCGCGAAGGCCGGCGCGAGCGCGAACCTGCACCAGACCGCGCATGTGGCGCTGCTCGCGGAGTCGGGCGACGCGGCGTTCGCCAAGGAAGCCGCGTGGCTTGAGACGGTCGTCGAGGAGTGGATGAAGGCCTTCGCGGCCGCGGGCGCGCCCGTCGTTCCGCACGGGAAGTTCGTCGTCGTGATGATGTCCGACCCCGATCGCTGGCGTGTGCTGGCCGCGTCTGCGGGAGCGGGCGACCCCGCGCGTCTCGGCGGTGGCGTCACGATCTATCCGACGGGCCGTCCGCTTGTCCTTTTGGCACCGAGCGCCGACCCCGCGACGAGGCGGCTCGAGGCCGCGCGGGGCGTGGCGCGCGCCGTGCTCCACTCAAGCGTGAGCCCCGTGCGCCCCGCCCCGTGGATCAACGAAGGTCTGCCGATGGTGATGGCCGATGTCGCGGTGCCCGCGGCGCGGCTCGACGCGACCGCGCGCGTTGCGGGGGTGCGTGCGATTCGCGCGGGCGTGCGGCTCTCGGCCGTGCTCGACGCCGACTACGCGTCGAAGGCGTGGACCGACGAGCGGCCGCTTGCGCTCTCGCTTTCGTATGTCTTCACGCGCTGGCTGTACGAGCAGGTCGGGCTGCGGGTCGTGGCGTATGCGAAGGACCTGAAGGCGGGCGAGAGCGACGAGCAGCGCTTCGAGCGCGTGTTCGGATCCACGCGGGCACGCGCGGTCGCGAAGGCCGCGACCTGGTTCCAGACCAACGACTGAGGTCAGTGCTCGACGGCGCCGTCGGCGATGCGCACGCGGCGGTGCGCGCGGGCGGCCACGCTCTCGTCGTGCGTCACCATGACGAGCGTGAGGCCCGCGGCCTGGCGCTCGGCGAGAAGGTCGAGGATGCCCGAGCCCGTGCGCACATCGAGGTTGCCCGTGGGTTCGTCGGCGAGCAGCACCTTCGGCTCGTTGATGAGCGCGCGCGCGATCGCCACGCGCTGGCGCTCGCCGCCCGAGAGTTCGGCGGGGCGGTGCCCAAGCCTGTGCGAAAGGCCGCAGGTCTTGAGGAGCTCCGCGGTGCGGTCGCGCAGCGCGCTGCGCTCGCCGAGCCAGCGCAGGCGCGAGAGCCCGACCAGCGCGGGCAGCATGGCGTTCTCGAGCACCGTGAGCTCGGGCAGCAGGTGGTAGAACTGGAACACGAAGCCCACATCGCGGTTGCGGTAGTGGTTCTGGCGCGCGGGCCCGAAGGCGCGCAGGTCGGCGCCGTTGAAGCGGATCGGCCCCGAGTCGGCGTCGGGCCTGTCGAGCCCGCCGAGAAGATGCAGCAGCGTGCTCTTGCCCGAGCCTGAACTGCCGACGATCGACACCCACTCGCCCTCGGCGACCGTCATCGACGCGTCGCGCAGCACGGGTACGGCGACCTTGCCGAGCCGGTATGTCTTCTTCACATGTTCGGCGGCGAGCAGCATGGTCATTCGTAGCGGAGGCTCTTGACGGGGTCGGTGTCGGCCGCGCGCGCGGCGGGAATGGCGGCGCCGATCACGCTGAACACGATGCCGCCGACCATGGTGGTGGTGGCCGTGAAGAGGTCGATGCGGGTCGGGATGCGGCTGAAGTAGTAGACGCTCGGGTCCCACACGAGGAACCCGCGGTGCAAGGTGAGCGCGACGCCGATCGCGACGAGCGCGACGGTGGCGAAGAACCAGAACACGGTGTGCAGCGCCGACGCGCGCACAAGGCCGCGCACGGTGAGCGCGAGCCCGCCCGCGCAGGCGACCCACGCGAGCACCTTGAGCCAGGTCGCCGCGGGCATGCCCAGGAGGTCGTGGATGTCGTTGAGCCGCGCGACGATGCCCCACGCGAGCAGCACGCCGAGCATGGAGCCGACGACACCGATCAGCAGCCCGTAGCGCAGGAAGATCCACAGCACGCCCACGCGGCTTGCGCCGACCGCGCGCAGGATGCCGATGTCGCGCGTCTTCTCCTGCACGATCGCCCAGAAGATCGCAAGGACGAGCGCGGCACACACCACATACACGATCGAGAAGAGGATGCGCATCATCTCGCGCTCCTTCTGCACGGGGCCGATCAGATCGGCCAAGCGCTCCTCCCAGGTGGCGACCGACACCATCGGTGGCGGCAGCACGCGCAGTCCGCGCTCGCCGAGCTTGCGGTCCACGAACTGGCTGTAGCACGCATTGACCGCGTCGCGAAGCCGAGCGGGTGAGACGCCTGCCGCGGCCTTGACCACGATCGTGGTGGCGCGCGCGGGGCTCTCGCCGACCACCTTCGGGCGGCCGTTCTCGTCGAGTTCGTCGGGCGAGACGATGGGCGCGCGGTCGAGCCGCAGCATCTCCTGCACGACCGCGATGGGCGCGAGCACGCGCTGCGCGTCGATCTGGTAGACGCCGCTCTGGAACTCGTTCACGATCGCGAATCGGCGCTTCTTCTCGCCGCCGAGCGAGCCGCGGTCGGTCACAGGCACGAGCGTGAGCGTGGCGCCCGAGGTGTTCGGCAGGAAGAACCCTGCGTCCTGCTTCCCGAGCGGGCTTTCGGTGCGGTAGCTGCCGTCGGTCGTACGGCGGTTGAAGGGCGAGATCTCGATGCCCGTCACGAGGCCCGGCTGGCCCTCCGCGGTCGCGAGCGCGAAGCCCTCGGCCTGGCGCTGGTACATCGGGTCGAGCCGCGGGTCGTCGGGCAGCATGGTGCGCGCCGCCTCGTCGGTGGGCTTCGCCCAGTACAGCTTGCCGCGGTACTCGGTCACACGGTCGAGCGTCGCGGGATCGATGCCCCACACCTGCACGGTCTCGATGCTGCTGCCGCCATCGCTCGTGCCGTAGGGCATCTGGAGGAGGCCGTAGGTCTCGATGATCGGGCTCGCCGCCTCGGCCTCGGGCAGCGCCTCGATGTCGCGGATCAATTCCTCGTAGTACGGAATGCCCGTGATGTCGCGCGACACGACCACATCGCCGATGAGCGTCTTGCCCGACTCGCGCACCATGTCGAGGAAGCCCGACATCACGCTGACCACGATGATCACGAGCGCAACGCACAGCGCGACCGCCGCCACCGCGATGAACGGAATGATGCGCGAGGTCAGGTAGCGGTTGGCGAGAAGCGGGGCGTACATCGGCGCGGGCAGGAGGGTAGCAAGTCAAGCGGCGGCGCCGCGCGGTTCAGGCGGCGGCCGCCTTGCGGCGCTTGCGCCGATGGATGCGCGGCTCGAGCACATACTCGCGGCCGCCCCAGCGGATCGGCGTGCGCCTCCGCAGCATGCGGGCTCCGTCGAGCAGCCACGACGCGACCGCGACCGCCGCGAACGGGTGCAGCGCGAGGTAGGTGTAGGGCGCCCGCTGCCGCTGGTGGAGGAGCGCGACCGCGGCGACCCCCGTCGCAAGCGCGACGGCGCCCGACGCGGCCACCACCGCGCCGCCCGCAGTGTCGCCCTGCGCGATGCGCAGCGCGCCTGTCACGACGCCCGCGAGCGCGCCAAGCGGAAGGACCACCGAGCAGGCGAGAAGTTCGAGCGCCGCATTGCGCAGCGTCTCGGGCACGCGGCCGCAGCTCTCGATGTAGATGCGCGTCCAGCCCGAGCGCATGGCCGCGCGCGTGCCGTACATCGACACCACCATGCGGCGCGTGGCGTCGACCACCGCGGTGCGGCGGCCCTGGCGCTCGAAGCGCGCGGCGAAGGCGAGGTCCTCGAGCAGCGTGTCCTTCACCGCCGCGTGGCCCCCGAACGCGTCGTAGTCGGCGCGGCGGAAGAGAAGGAACTGGCCGTTCGCGAACGGCCATCGGTCGTGCTCGCGGTTCGCCTTGTCGGGCGGGAAGAACCGCATGAGCACGGCGCCCGCCACGGGCTGCAGCAGCCGCTCGAACCGCTCGCCGTAGGTCAGCCGGCCAAGCGCGCTCGTGAGCGCGGCGCCGCTTCGGTGCGCGATCGAGAGCATCGCGTCGATCATGTCGGGCTCGAAGCGGCAGTCGGCGTCGGTGAACAGGAGCCACTCGCCCGTCGCGGCCTCGGCGCCCACGCGGCAGGCGTTGCACTTGCCCGCCCAGTCGTCGGGGCAGGAGCCGTTCTCGAGGAAGCGGATGCGCGGGTCGCCCTCGGCCGCCGCGACAAGCAGGTCGCGCGTGCGGTCGGTGCAGCGGTCGAGCACATAGATCGCCTCGAAGTTGCGCCGCGTCTGCGAGCGCAGCGTGCGCACGCTGTCGGCGATCACGCGCTCCTCGTTGTGGGCGGGGATGACGATCGAGAGGAGCCCAGGCGCGGGCGGCAGGCGGTCGCCCGACGCGACGCGCGGCATCGCGCGCGCGGCCATGAGCGTGCGCACCACGAGCGTCCCCGCCACGGCGACGAGGAGGAACGACAGTCCCACGAGGATGTAGCCGATCGCCGCGGTCAAGCCCGCATCGTATGGCATGCGTCGAGCGTGTACCTTTCCCCCGATGAAGATCCTCCTTACGAACGACGACGGCATCCACGCCCCAGGCATCGAGGCGCTCTACGCCGCCATCAAGGACATGGGGCAGGTGACCGTGATCGCGCCGAGCGATGTGCAGAGCGCGACGAGCCACGGGATCACCTTCCACACGCCGCTCCTGGTCGAGGAGGTGGCGCCGAACGCGCACATGCGCGGCTACGCGGTCGACGGGCGGCCCGCCGACTGCGTGAAGCTCGGCCTGCGCCGCATCTGGCCCGACCTCTTCGGAGCGGGCGAGCGGCCCGATGTCGTGATCTCGGGCATGAACTCGGGCGCGAATGTGGGCATCAATGTCATCTACTCGGGCACGGTCGCGGCGGCGGTCGAGAGCGCCTTCCTCGGCGTGCCCGCGATCGCGGTGAGCCTGCACATGGGCGGCGGCGTTTCGCACTGGCGCCGCGCGGCTGAGATCGCGCGCCACGCGATCGACGAGGTGCTGAAGCACCGCATCGACCCTCACACGGTGGTCAACATCAATGTGCCGCGCACCCATTCGGCCGACGCGCCCATGCCCAAGATGCGCGTGGTGAGCATGAACACCGCCGCGGGCATCGACAACTACGAGCGCCGCGAGTCGCCCGCGGGGCAGGTGTACTACTGGCCGAACGGGAACGGCATGGAGTTCTTCCACACCAAGGAAGGCACCGATGTCGAGGCGCTGAACGACCGCTTCATCACGGTCACGCCGCTCCAGTACGACCTGACCGACACGCACCGCATGGCGGCGTGGCGCGAGCGGCTCGCGGGGCGCTGAGCGCTCGGCGCGCGGCTCAGTCGACGAGCATCACGATGCGCAGGCGAATCGTGACGGTCGCGCCTGGCTTCAGGCGGTCGAGCTGTGCGCCGCTTGCGCGCCACTTGAAGAGCGCGGCGCGGATCGCCTCGTCGGCCCCTGGGTTGCCCGAGGAGCGCACGATGCGCGCCGTCTGCGGCACGCCGTCGCGGCCAAGCACGAGCTCGCCGATCGGATTGCGCGCGACGCCGTCGACATAGTTGAGCGTGGTGAAGCGCGGGCGCACGGGGCGCAGCACGATGCCCTTCGCGGCCAGCGGCCGGCCGTTCTGCCAGTGGATCGCGGGCACATCGAGCACCGAGGTCGGGTCGCTCTCGCGGTCGGAGAGGTCTCCTGGGCGCGACACGGTGTCGCCTGGCGCGCCTGTGGGCGCGGGCGTCGTGGGCGTGCTGGTCGCGCCGTCGACGGGCTGCGGGCCCTCCACGCCGCCGCCCTGCGTGCCGTCGGCGGGCGAAGGCGTGGGCGAGGCCTCGGGGTTCACGCTGTTGCTCGACGCGTCGCTCGGGTCGCTCGTGCGCGGCGTCGGCGCGGTGTTCGCGGCCTCGTTCGGTGGGCGCACCGAAGTCGCTTCGGGGTCCGCGGGGTCGCGCGGCGGTGTGTTCGGCTGCGAGCCCGTCGGCGCAGGCGCGGTCGGCTTCTCGACGGGGCCGACGGGCGAGTCATCGGGGTCGGTGCGCGGCGCCACGGTCGGGTCGGTGCGCGAGGGGTCCTGCGCGGGGGGCACGGGCTGCGTGCCGTCGGCGGGGTTCTGAGGAACGACGGGCGACGGCTCGATCGCGGGCGACGGTTGGATCGGCTCGGTTGGATCGACGGGCTCGGTGCGCGGCGCATCGGGCGATTCGACGGGTCGAACGGGGCCTTCCGTGCTCTCGGTGGGCTTGGCTTCACCCTGCGAGGCCGCCGAGGAGTCGGTCGGCGAGGGTTGCGCAGGCATCTCGGGCGGTTGCGCGGGCTGCGCGTGTGCGAGTTCGCTGCCGAGCGTCTCGGCGGGCTCGGTGGGTGCGGAGGCGGGCCGCGCCGTGGCGGGCTCGGGCGTCGGCAGCGCGACGAGGTTGGTCGCCTCGCTCGCGTCGCTGCCCGCGGCCGACGCAGGAAGCGGCAGGGGGCTTGGGTTCGGCGACTGCGCCACGGTGGGCGTCGGTTCCGACGGCGGAAGGTTCGAGGGCGCGTCGCCCTGCGAACCGCTCGCGACCTCGAGGCGGAACGCGGCCTGCTCGAACTCGGCCAGTTCCGCGAGATGCTGGCGGTACTCGTCGTAGCCGATCCAGTTCATCGTGCTCGCGTCGCTCTCGTCGATACCGAGGCGGACCTCCTCCTCGCGCGGGTCGGCGGGAAGGCGCTGTTCGCGCCGCGCGCGCTCCTGCAGCACGCGCCGTGCGGTCTCGGCGGCGCGCTGCTCGCGCTCGTTGGCCGAAAGCGGGTACTTCTCGAGCTCGCCGCGCAGCTTGCCGTCGAGCGCCGATCGCTCGGCGGTGGGGATCTCGTCGGCGCCGCCGCCCACGATGCCATCGAAGATGCCGAGCGCGGGAAACAGCACGAAGAGATGCAGCGCCAGCGAGGCCGCGATGGCGATCGTGATGGGGATGTTCTCGCGAATCCGCTCCATCGAATCGGTGTCTTAGTCGGCGGCCGCCGTCGGCGCAGGGGCGGGTGCGGGTACCGAGCCCACGGTCGCGGGGTTCCCCGATTCCTGCGGGTTCGACTTCGCGGGCAGGCGCCGCTGGCGGCCCACCAGGCTCACATTGAACTTCGCGGGCTGCAGCCTGTCCCACACATCGAGCAGGAGCTGCGAGCGGTCGACCTCGCCCGCGCCGTCGGCGAGCGCGAGGTAGACCACGAGGTCGGGGGCGGCGGCGCGGGCCTGCTCGAGCTTCTCGACGAGTTCGTCGATCGCCACGGGCGCGCGGTCGAGGAAGAGCCGCCCGTCGAGGTCGACCGAGATCGTCGTCGCGGGCGCGGGCTTCGCAGGCTTGCCCGACTGGTAGGCGCGCAGGTCCATCGGCACCAGGTCGACGCGCTCCATCAGCATCACGCTGTAGATGAAGAAGGTGAGCAGGAACAGCATCACATCGATCATCGGCGCGAGCTCGATGCGCGGCTCATGGGTTGCTCGGCGGATGCGGAACATGCGTCAGGCTTCGGTCTCGCCGGCCGCGGTGCCCGCGTCGTCGGCGGGCGGCGTGCCGTCGCCCGCATCGCCTTCGCCGCCGACTTCGCTCTCGTCGAGCGGCGCGCTGGCGACGCCGACCACCGCGTCGCCGTCCTTCAGGCGCACCACGCGCACGCCCTGGGTGTTGCGGCCGACCTCGCGGATCTGCGCGGCGGGGGTGCGCACGAGCATGCCGCCCTCGCTGACCACGACCACCGAGTCGGTCGTCGAGATGGGCAGGATCGCCACCACGAAGCCGTTCTTGTCGGTGGTCTGGATGTCGATGCGGCCCTTGCCGCCGCGCGACTGGGCGCGGGTCGAGCCGTCCTCGCTCTGCACGAGGTATTCGCCGAAGCCCGTGCGCTTGCCGTAGCCCTTGCTGGTCACGGTGAGGAGCGCGCGCGCGTCGTCGCAGCGCACGATGCCCACGACCTCGTCGCTGTCGGCGAGCTCGATGCCCTTCACGCCCGCGGTGTCGCGGCCCATGACGCGCGCGTCGTCCTCGTCGAAGCGGATGGCCATGCCTTCCTTCGTGCCGAGCAGCACATGCTCGGTGCCCGAGGTCGAGACGACGCCGATGAGGTTGTCGCCGTCGTTCAGCGCGATGGCGATGATGCCGCCGCGGTTCACATTGCGGTAGTCCTTCAGGCTCGTGCGCTTCACGCGCCCCTTCGAGGTCGCGAAGACGAGGTAGTCCTCCTTGCGCTCGAAGTCCTCGATGGGCAGGAAGGTGCGGATCTTCTCGCCCTCGCGCAGCTCGAGCAGGTTGACGATCGCGCGGCCCTTCGCCGTGCGCGCCATCTCGGGGATCTGCCACACCTTGATGCGGAACACGCGGCCCGTGTCGGTGAAGCACAGGAGGTCGTCGTGCGAGTTGCACACGAGGACATGCTCGACGAAGTCGTCGTCGCGCTTCTCGGCGCCCTTGATGCCCGTGCCGCCGCGGCCCTGCGTGCGGTAGGTGTCGAGCGGCAGGCGCTTGACATAGCCCGCGTGGCTGACGGTGAGCACGCAGGTGTGCTCGGGCACCAGCTCGCCCATCTCGAAGTCCTCGGCCTCGTTCGACTCGATCGAGGTCTGGCGCTCGTCGCCGAAGCGGTCGATGAGCGACAGCGTGTCGGCGCGCACGATGGCGAGGATGCGGCGCGGGTCGCCGAGAATCGCCTCGAGCTCGTCGATCTGCGCGAGGAGCGACGAGAGTTCGCCCGCGAGCTTCTCGATCTCGAGCCCGACGAGCTGGATCAGGCGCAGCGCGCCGATCGCGTCGGCCTGGACGCGCGTGAGCGAGACGCCGCCCTTGCCCTGCGCGAAGAGGTCCTCGGCGCGCGCGACGAGGCGCGCGGGCACGATGTCGATGCGCGGGTACGACGGCGGAATGCGGAACGCGCGCTCCATGAGCCGCGTGATCGCCTCCTCGCGCGTGCGGCTCGTGCGGATGAGGCGGATGACCTCGTCGATGTCGCACACCGCGTAGATCAGGCCCTCGAGCTTGTGGGCGGCCTGGCGCGCCTGCCGCAGCTCGAACTCGCAGCGCCTGCGGATGACATCGCAGCGGTGGTCGATGTAGCACTGGATCAGCTGGCGCAGCGAGAGCGTGCGCGGCTGGTGGTTCACGAGCGCGATGTTCTGGATCGAGTAGCTCGACTGGAGCGGCGTGAACTCGTAGAGCTGCTTCTCGACGGTCGCGGGGTCGGCGCCCTTCTTGAGCACGACCTGGATGCGCGTGCGCGCGTCGCGGCCCGAGTGGTTTCGCACATCGGCGATGTCGCCGATGCGGTCTTCCTTCGCGGCGTCGACGATCTTCTCGATCAGCGAGCTCTGCGAGACCTGGTAGGGGATCTCGTCGATCACGATCGCGTCGCGGCCGTTCACCTTCTCGTGGCGCACGCGGCCGCGCACCACGATGCGGCCGCGGCCCGAGGCGTACGCCTCCATGATGCCGCGGCGGCCCATGATGATGCCGCCCGTCGGGAAATCGGGGCCGGGCACGAGCTCCATGAGCCGCTCGACGCCGATGAGCGGGTCGTCGATCGTGGCCACGATCGCGTGGCAGATCTCGCGCAGGTTGTGCGGCGGCATCGTGCTCGACATGCCCACGGCGATGCCGCTCGAGCCGTTCACGAGCAGGTTCGGCAGCTTCGCGGGAAGGACGACGGGCTCCATGAGACGCTCGTCGTAATTCGCCTTGAAGTCG
>JAJTGK010000068.1 GCA_021297815.1 Planctomycetaceae bacterium | reverse complement strand
GACTTGTCGCGATGCACCCGCTCTTCGGCGCGGGCCCCGCGGGCGTGCAGGAGGCCTTCATGCAGGTGAAGCCGCCGCTCTGCCCTGAGGATGTGACGAGCGTGCATTCGATGTTCGTGGATTGGGTCGTCGCACTCGGGGCGACGGCGCTCGCGTGGTGTGCGCTGGTGCCCGCCGTCTTCCGCGGGCGCGTCGAGGTCGAGGATGCGCCCGCGCGCGATGGAGCGTCGGTGCTCGCGCTTCGCATCGCGGGCGGTGCGGCGGCAGCAGGGCTTGTGCTGCAGGCGTTCGTCGAGGGGCCTGCGATCGACCCTGCGTCGCTCGTGCTGCGCGCGATCGGCTTCGCGCTGTTCGTCGGCATCGCCGCGTGCGCGGCGCGCGTGCTCGAGTCGCTCGAGGGGCGTGTGATCGCGGGAATCGCGCTCGGCACGGCCACGCTTGTCCTGATGCACTGCATGATCGAGACGACCGCGTGGCTGCCTGGATCGATGGTGCTTGCGATCGCGCTCCTTGCGGCGGGAAGTTCGCTGGCACCAGGTGGCGCAAGCGGGTGGCCCGCGCGCCTCGCGGCGAAGGTTCCGCTCGCAGTGGCGGGGCTTGCCGCGCTGTGTTCGGTGCAGTTCCGCGCGCTCGACGCGCGACTTGAGCAGGCGGCGGAACTCGTGCGGCCGCTTGCCGCGATGCGCGACGAGTTCCAGTCCTTCGCGCAATCGCGTGCGGCAGGCCAGGCGACCGACGCAGGGCCGCTCGTCGAGGCGGCGCGCGCCGCGGCGCAGCCGGCAGGTACGCCCGCCGACACGGAGCGACTCGTCTCGCAGCTCGTCGCGGCGCTGGCGGCCGAGCGCGTGCAGGAAGTCATCGCGGCGCTGCAGTCGATCGACGGATCCGCGCGGCGCGCCGCGGCGCGTGAACTTGCGGCGATCGACGCGTCGCAAGGCGCGATCGCGCCGAGCCGCGTGCCGCTCGAGGCCGCCATCAAGCAGCTCGCCGCAAGCGGCAGGCGCACGATCGGGCCGCGCAGTACGAACATCGTCGATCGCGCCGCGTTCGACGAAGCGTGCGCGCTCGCCGACCGCCAGCGTTCGCGCGGGCCTTCGGTGCGCGCCGCGGCGATGCGCGCCGATCTCGCGATGGAGGAACTGCGGTCCGCGCCTGCGCCCGACG
This sequence comes from Planctomycetaceae bacterium, assembly GCA_021297815.1. Classification (GTDB taxonomy): domain Bacteria; phylum Planctomycetota; class Phycisphaerae; order Phycisphaerales; family SM1A02; genus QWPT01. Next base: position 10,728 of record JAJTGK010000068.1, on the reverse strand, counting down.
CCGCGCGCATGGCCGAACTCGAGCCGCTCGTGCGCGCCGCGTCCGACCTGCAGCCGTTCAACGCGCGCCGCATGGCGGACCTCGCCGAGGCAACCGCGATGCGCGGCGACCAGCCGCTGGCGCTGCGTCTCTACGACAAGGCCCTCGCGCTCGACGCGAACGCCTCGCTCGACCCGCTCGCCCAGATGTCCGACCGCGAGATCGCGCTCATCCGCGTCGCCCAGCAACGGCTGCGCGGCGATGGCGCGAAGTGACGCGCTCAGTACGCGAACCGCGCGCGCGACACCGCCACCGAACGCGACATCACGATGCCGCGCTCAGGCGGAAACTTCGCCTTTCCCTCGGCGCGCAGCGGCACCGCGGGCCCTTGCTCGTACGCGGCGAACGCCGCGGCCGACGCGAAGTGGTAGCGCGTCTCGACATCGGCCAGCGCGCCGACGGGCGCCTCGGGCCCGAGCGGCAGCTCGACCACCTCGGCGTCGATCGCGCCCGCCCGCACCACATCGGCCAGGTGCCCGCCCTCGAGCCACGCGAGGAACTCCGCGCGCACCGCGGCGTCGGTGAAGGTCGAGCGAACCGCGTACAGCACCTGCGCCGCACGCGACTCGCGCACGCGGTGCCCCTCGCGCGTCATGTCGCCTGCTTCATTCTCCACGGGAAGCCTCCTTGCCGCGCGCCTCGGCGATCGCGTCGAGCACCTGTTGCGGCGTGTAGTCGCTCGCATTCAGCACGACCTTGCCGTCGCGGCCATAGACGAGCAGCAGCGGAATCGTGACGCGGTTCGACGCCTTCAGCAGCGCGTTGCCCGCCTCGTTGTTGCCCGTCAGGTCGACCTTGATTGACGCGACATCGTCGGCGTTCAGTTCCTTCGACACGCTGGGCAGATTGAGGACGAGCGCCTCGAGCGTCTTGCAGTTCGCGCACCATTCCGCGGTGAAGTCGACGACCACCACCTTGCCCTCGGCGCGCGCCTCCTCGAGCCGCTCGGGCGTGTAGTAGGTCCAGTCGACGGGGCCCTTCGCCGTCTGCGACAGGCCGATGAGCACGCTGATGCCGAGGATCGCCGCGCCGAGTCCGCCGAAGAACGCCAGGTTGAACGGCTTCCGCGTGAGCTTCACCGTGCGCACGAGCAGCCACGCGCCCGCCGCGGCGCCAAGCAGCGCGACCACCCACCAGTACGCCTTGCTCGGCGGTTCGGGCGGCGTGACGAGCAGGCCCGAAAGGCCCGCGCCCGCGAAGTACGCGCCCGCCGCGAGGAGTAGGAGCCCCATGACCTGCTTGATCAGGTCGCTCGCGGGGCCCGTGCGCGGCATGCGGTCGACGAGGTTCGGGTACGCCGAGAGCACGAGATACGGCAGCGCCATGCCGATGCCGACCGCCGCGAACACCGTGAGGATCGTGCCCACGCCCTGCGTGGTCGACCATGCGACGGCCGTGCCCATGAGCGGCGCCGTGCACGGCGTCGAGAGCACCGCGGTCATGATGCCGAAGACGAACGACCCGCCGTAGCTGTCGTGCTTCGCCTCGACCATGTAGACCCAGTTCGGCAGGTTGATGCTGAAGAAGCCCGCCATGCCGATCGCCATCGTGGCGATCACCACGCCGACGAGGATCGTGAACCACGGCATCTGGAAGAGCTGGTTTGCGCTCGTGAAGCCCTGCACGGTCGCCATGAGCGTGCCGAGCACCATCCAGAACGCGACCACGCCAAGCGACATGGTGAAGCCGAGCGCGAAGCACTTCGCGCGGCTTCCCTGCGCGGCCTGCGCGAGGCCCATGATCTTGAGCGGGATCACGGGCAGCACGCACGGCGTGAAGTTCAGGATGAAGCCGCCCGCCGCCGCGATCAGGAGGAGGAGCAGCATGCCCGGGCCGCGCGGGTCGATCGAGAACTTCCACGAGAACAGGTTGAACTCGAGGATCTCCGACGGCTTCTCGCCCGCGCGGATGCGCGCGTACACCGAAGGATCGAAGCCCGTGAACGCCGCGCTCGCCGCGGCGTTCGCCGCAGGCGTGCCCACCTCGATGCGCACCGGGATGTCGACGGTCACGGGACGCAGGCAGCCCGTGTCGTCGCAGGCCTGGAAGGTCGCCGTGAGCGGGATCTCGTAGGTGCCCGCCTTCGCGTCGGCAGCGACCGAGGCGGGGATGAACACGCGCGCCACGCCTTCGTGGACCGCGTACTTGAGCATCCCGTCGCCGAGGTCGAACTCGACGCCGACGGGCGCCGGCCACTGCGCGAAGCCGAGGTGCAGCGTGAGGGGCAGCGACTTGGCGTCGAAGCCCTCGGCAAGCGCGATTTCGGTCCTGATCGACGAGCCGAACTCGGCCAGTCCGCCCTCGATCGGCCCTGGCTTCGGCCAGATGTGCCAATGGTCGTCGAGTTCGAAGATCACCGCGATGGCGACATCGCCGCCCGCGGCCACCGTGGGCTGCGAGACGGCCACGGTCGTGTCGACGCGGTCGCGCGAGTCGTTGAAGAGCGGGGGCTCCTCGATGGCCGCGGCAGGCTTCCCGAACCCTGGGAGGCCGGGAATCTTGGGCGGGACCTGCGCCAGGGCGGCCGTGGCGGGGCTCAGCCACCCGATCAGGACGGCCGCGAGCAGGGCCAGTGAAAGGAAACGCGGAAAGGCCGCGCGTCGCTCGGTGGTTCTCATGGCGCGCATCCTACGGCGGCTTGCCGCGGCGGTTGCCGCACGGGACCGGCTTCGGGGCCGTTCCCCCAATCTCAAGGCGGGTTGTCGGACGCGCCGATGATCCAAGGCTGCGGGCGCCGTGACCCGCGATCGGCGGAGCCGGTCCACCAGCCAGCGAGGCGAACTGCATGGGCGCTGAAGTCCTCAACCAGTCCGACATCGACGCCCTGCTCAACGCGGTGAACAGCCCGGAGCCCGAGGCCGAGGCGCCGCCCACGCAGATCTTCTCCCGCGCCCGCCGCGACCGCGAGAAGATCGAGATCCGCCCCTACGACTTCAAGCGGCCCGAGCGCATCTCGAAGGACCAGATGCGCGCGCTCGAGATGCTGCACGAGACCTTCGCGCGCAACCTCGGCGCGTCGCTCTCGAGCTCGCTGCGCACGATCGTCGAGGTCCGCGTCTCGCACGCGACCCAGATGACCTACTCCGAGTTCATCGGCTCGCTGCCGAACCCGACGAGCTTCAACCTCGTCCGCTGCCCGCCGCTCGAGGGGCAGATCTGCCTCGAGGTGTCGCCGCTCGTGATCTACCCGATCATCGACCGCCTGCTCGGCGGCTCGAACAAGGAGCTTTTCGTGCCGCAGCGGCCGATGACGCTCATCGAGACGCGGCTGATCCAGAAGATCCTGCACCGCGCGCTCACGGGCCTCGGCGAGGCCTGGCAGAGCATCCGCAAGATCGACTTCACGCTTGGCGAGATGGAGTCGAACCCGCAGCTCGTCCAGATCGTGCCGCCGAACGAGGTCGTGGTCGTGATCGGCTTCGAGGTGAAGATGACCAACCGCGCGGGCCCGATGAGCCTGTGCATCCCGTACAACGCGATCGAGCCGCTCGTCGAGGACCTCTCGGCGCAGAGTTGGTTCGTGACGGGGAAGAACGGCGGCGAGTCGAATGTGGCGGACCGCATCGCCGACGGCCTGTCGGGCGCGAAGGTCGACCTCGAGGCGACGCTTGCCACGACGACGATCTCGCTTGGCGAGCTGCGCAACCTTGAGGTGGGCGACCTGATCGTCACCTCGCGCCCCGCGGCGTCTCCCGTGGCGCTTGCGGTCGAGGGGCGCACAAAGTTCATGGCGCGTCTGGGGCAGTTCCGCGGCAAGCGGGCGCTTCAGATCCAGCGGGCGATCGCGCCGACCGAGCGCGTCGATCTTGGCCGAGCCTGAGGCCCATAACCCGCGCGGCTGACGCGCGGACGCGCGCGTCGTGCTCCCAAGCGGCTCGCGCCAACGCCGTTCATGGACAAACCACTGGCTGCGAGGCGTTTGCGCACTCGGAAATCCACGGTTCTGCGCGTCCGACGGGTGCCGTGTTGTGCCTCTGCATTGACCTTCAACGCGTGGGGCGATATCTTTCCGTTCTCCTCCGCGACGGACGCGGAGGTGTGTGTTCCGGTCTGCGACCGGGTGTTGACCGAGTGGTGAGTCCGATGCTTCCGAGTTCACGCGTTTTACAACTCCGTGATCCGTCAAGCGATAGGGCCGTTCGGGTCGGGTCCCTGCGATGAGGCCGTCTTGGTCTCATCTTCAGGTCTGTCCGAGCGCGGTGCAGGGCGTTGCGCCCGATTGCCAAGTGTGCGGCGCTTGCGTCGCATGGCGGTCGGAAGCGGGCGGCCTGCGTCGAAGCCGTCGGTCTGTCGACGCTCATGGCACCTGCCATGGCGGTTCGAGGAGGCGCCTCTGATCCACTGAGGCGCCCCGGCACCCCAAGCAACCGGCCACGGGCACTGCGCCCGTGGTCGTTCGTTTTCAGGCGTCCCGCCATCCGCGGGCCGCGACATCCCAACGGCCGTGACGCGCGTGCGGAGCACGCGCCAAGCGCCGACAACCAACGCGGGCACATCCCGCAACCCTCGCGGCAACGGCCGCGCGGGCAGCCAGCAAGGAACCTCACGATGAACTCTGAAACGCTTCGCATCCTCGATTCGATCGCCCGCGACCGCAATGTCGACCGCGAGCAGCTCATCCGCGATCTCGAGATGGCGATGATCAGCGCCGCCCGTCGTCACTTCAATTCGCTCGACCTCGAGGAGTTCGGCTGCGACATGGACCGCCTGAGCGGCCGCATCGCGATCTGGCGCAACCTGCCCGACGGAGGCCGCGAGGACATCCCGCTGTCGAGCCTCGGCCGCATTCCCGCGCAGACCGCGAAGCAGGTGATGATCCAGAAGTTCCGCGAGGACGAGCGCAACTCGCTCATGGAGGACTTCGCGAAGCGTCAGGGCGAGATCGTCACGGGCACCGTCACGCGCCAGGAAGGCCCCGCGCTCATCGTGCAGGTCGACCGCGCCGAGGCGTTCATGCCGAAGTCCGAGCAGATTCCCGGCGAGATGTTCAAGCCGGGCGACCGCATCCGCTGCCTCGTGCTCGATGTGCGCGACGGGGGCAGCCAGGTCAAGATCGTGCTCTCGCGCGGGTCGCCCGACTTCATCCGCCGCCTCTTCGAGGCGGAGGTCCCCGAGGTCGCCGAGCGCGTGATCGAGATCAAGGCGCTCGCCCGCGAGCCCGGCCAGCGCTGCAAGGTCGCGGTCGCCAGCGTCGACTCGAAGGTCGACGCGAAGGGCGCCTGCATCGGCGTGCGCGGAAGCCGCATCCGGAACATCGTCGACGAGGTCAACGGCGAGAAGATCGACATCGTGCTGTGGAATGAGTCGAGCCAGGTGCTCATCTCGAACGCGGTGCGCCCCGCGGCGGTCGAGGAGGTCAGCCTCTGCTTCGAGCTCGGCCGCGCCACGATCATCGTGCGCGAGGACCAGCTCTCGCTCGCCATCGGCAAGCGTGGTCAGAATGTGCGCCTCGCCGCGCGCCTGACCGGCTGGGACATCGACATCCTCACGCCGCCCGAGTTCACGAAGGGCCTCGACATCCTGCAGGAGACGCTGCGTCCGATCGAGGGCGTCACCGACGAGATGCTCGACAAGCTCGGCGCGCTCGGCATGATCAGCGTGTTCGACATCGAGGAGATCGGGCCGACCGTGCTGGTCGCCGAACTCGGCGTCGACGAAGAGCTTGCGAACCACATCTGCTCGGCGGCGAGCGATCGCGCGCGCCTCGTGCAGATCGAGCGCGAGCGCGAGCAGGCGGAGGCCGCGGCGCGCGCGGCTGAAGACGCTGCCGCGACCGACGCGATCCTCGGCGGAGAGGGCGGCCCCGCGGCCGAGCCCGATGCCCAGGCAGAGAGCCAGGCGGATTCCATCCTCGGTGGATGAATCCGCGTAGGACCGTCGCGCATGCGCGGCGGGTTTGGACGGAAAAGATCGCCAGGGGCCGCGACGGTCGCGGCCTGGTGCGTGAAGTGCTCAGGAGGAATGCTTGTCTAAGAAGCCCGCCGCGTTGAAGGTGCATCAGATTGCCAAGGAGCTTGGAATCAACTCCAAGGACATCGTTGCCCGTTGCAAGGCCGAGGAGATTCCCGACGTCGAGAACCACCTCTCGCCCGTGTCGGCAGGCCTCGCCCTGACGATCCGCGAGTGGTTCGGGAATGCTGCGGCCGAGGCCGCGGTCTCCACGGCGACGGCGGTGGCCGAGCCCCCTGACCACGAGGCTTCGACCGAGGCGAATGCGCCCGCGAAGCGCCCTGCGCCGAAGAAGAAGTCGGCCGCCGAGTCCGCCGACGAGCCTGCGGCGGACGCCGCTCTGGAAGACGCGAAGCCGACGGTCGCGAAGCGCGCGACCAAGAAGGCCGTCGCTGCTCCCGCCGAGGAACCCAAGCCCGCGACTGAGCCGAAGCCAGCTCCTGCGGCGAAGGTCGATGCTCCGACCGCGGCTGCCGAGCCCGTGGCGGCGGCGAAGGTCGAAGTCGCGCCTGTGCCGAGCGCGCCTGAAGCGATTTCGCCCGTGGCGCCTGTCGCGCCGATCGCGCCTGCCGCGCCTGCTGCACCGACCGTGCCGGCTGCGCCGATCGCGCCCGCAGCGCCGAAGGCCGCCGAGCCTCCTGTTCCGTTCGTTCCGCCCGAGCCTGCGAAGCCTCGCATGATCGCGGGTCTCTCGTCGCGGCCGACCACTTCTCGTCCTGATGCGCCCGCGGCACCCGCCGCGCGCGCGCCCGAAGCCGCACAGCCGCGTCGCGTCATCACCGCGCCGCCTCCGCCGCCTGCCAATCTCACCGCGCCGCCATCCTCGGCGCCCGTGATGAATGTGCCGCAGCGGCCGAGCATCGTGGGGCCAGCAGGCAAGCAGCTCGAGTCGAAGGAGAAGACCAAGCTCTCGGGGCCGCAGGTCGTGCGCGTCGAGCAGGCGGACAATCTTCCCACGCCGCCGCCGATGCGTCGCTTCGGTCCAGGCGCGGGCGGCGCTGCCGGCGCGGGTTCACGCAGCGGAACGGGCGGTCGTCCCGAGGTCCGTGGCCGCGGTGGCATCGGAGCCTCGCGCATCGGCCGAGCGGGCGAAGCGGCCCGCATCCAGTTCGGCGCGCAGGACCTCCGCGACCGCCAGGCGCGCGTCGCGGGTTCGAGTGGCTTCATGCGCAGCCACCGCACGCCCACGCAGGGTCGGCTCGGGTCGGGCTTCGCGGGTTCGGGCGGGCAAGGCCGCGCCGAGCGCAGGCCGGGCGAGGTGCAGCAGATCCATGTCGCCGAGCCGCTCACCATCAAGGAGCTCTCGGCGGCGACGGGCGTGAAGTCGGCCGACATCATCAAGAAGCTCTTCCTCAGCGGCACGATGTCGACCATCAACAGCGCCATCGACCGTGAGAAGGCCATCGAGATCATGATGGAGTGGGACATCGACCTCATCGTCGACGAGGCGAAGTCCGCCGCCGAGATCATCGAGGAGCGCTTCAAGGACCGCGAGCGCGTCGATGAGCGTCGTCGCGCACCGATCGTCACCATCCTCGGCCATGTCGACCACGGCAAGACGAGCCTGCTCGACCGGATCCGCAACACGAACATCGCCGCGGGCGAAGCGGGTGGCATCACCCAGTCGACGCGCGCGTTCAGCGTGCCCGTCAAGGCGGGCGAGGTCGACCGCGTGGTCACCTTCATCGACACGCCGGGCCACGAGGCGTTCACCTCGATGCGCGCGCGTGGCGCGAAGGTCACCGACATCGCGGTCCTCGTCGTCTCGGCGGTCGACGGCGTCATGCCGCAGACCATCGAGTCGATCCAGCATGCGAAGGCGGCGGGCGTGCCCATCGTCGTCGCGATGAACAAGATCGACCGTCCCGACGCGACCGAAGCGAACATCCGCCGCACGCTCGGGCAGCTCGCTGAGCACGAGCTCAACTGCGTCGAGTGGGGCGGCACCGTCGAGGTGATCAAGACCAGCGCCATCCGTGGCGACGGCATCCAGGAACTCATCGAGATGCTCGACTACCAGGCCGAGCTCCTCGACCTCAAGGCCGACTTCGGCGGCCTCGCGCGCGGCACCGTGCTCGAGGCGTCGATCGAGGAAGGCCGCGGCCCCGTGGCCCGCGTCATGGTGCAGGAAGGCCGCCTGAAGAAGGGCGACTTCATCGTGATCGGCCGCGGCTACGGCCGCGTGCGCGACATCATCAACGACCGCGGCGAGCGCGTGTCCGAGGCGTTCCCCTCGACGCCCGTCGCGATCTCGGGCATCGACGAGCTGCCCGATGCGGGCGACAAGGCGTTCGTCGTCGACTCGATCCGTGCCGCCGAGGAGGCGGCCGAGGAGCGTCGTCGCATCGACCGCGAGCGCGAGCTTGCGGCGCCGAAGATCACGCTCGACAACATCTTCAAGCACCTCGAGAAGCAGGGCCGCAAGGAGCTCTCGCTCGTCGTCAAGGGCGATGTGCAGGGCTCGGTCGAGGCTCTCAAGGGCATGCTGTCGAAGCTCACCGCCGAAGAGGTCTCCGTCTCGGTCAAGAGCGCCGCGGCGGGCGGCATCAACGAGAGCGATGTCTCGCTGGCCGAGGCCACGAAGTCGATCATCGTCGGCTTCAATGTGACCTCGAGCAGCAAGGCGCGCCAGCTTGCCGAGTCGAAGGGCATCGAGATCCGTCTCTACGATGTGATCTACGACCTCATCGACGATGTGCAGAAGGCCGCACGCGGTCTGCTCGAGCCCGAGCTCAAGCTCGAGGTCCTCGGACACGCCGAGGTGCGTCAGGTCTTCAAGATCTCGAAGGTCGGCGCGATCGCGGGCTGCTATGTCACCGACGGCGTCGTCGAGCGCAACGCGCAGATCCGCGTCACGCGCGGCGGCATCGTCATCGAGAAGGACCGCCGGCTGGAGCAGCTCAAGCGGTTCAAGGACGATGCGAAGGAAGTGCGCGCAGGCACCGAGTGCGGCATGAAGATCGTCGGCTACGACGACATCAAGGTCGGCGATGTGCTCGAGTGCTACAAGACCATCACGGTCCAGAGGAGCTGACGCTTGCCGATGGATCGACGACGGAAGGACGACGCGAGCCTTGGCGGCCGAACCCCGCGCCCGAAGTCGGGCCGTGGTCACGGCCTGCCCGCAGGGCCGCTCGGTGCCCACGAGGGCGGCGACCGCGCGTCGCAGGTCGCGGCCGAGATCCGGCGCGGGCTGCAGTCCGAGCTTGGACGAGGCTTGAACGACCCTCGCGTGCAGGGCCTCGTGTCGGTGACCGAGGTGACGGTGACCCCCGACTTCGCGGAAGCGCGGGTGCGGGTGTCGGTGATGCCGGAGGACCGCAGCGCGCTGACGCTGTCGGGCCTGCGGGCGGCGGCAGGGTTCCTGCGGCGTCGCCTGATGGATGAGACACGGATCGGGCGCGTGCCTCGGCTCGCGTTCGAGCTCGACGAGAGCCTCAAGCGGCAGGCCGCGCTCGACGCGGCCATCCGCAGCCCTCGTGGCGGCGAGGCCCCGGCGCAAGAGGAGAACGAGCGGCCATGAAGATCGACCCCGTCCGCGGAACCAAGTTCCACGCCCTGGTGAAGAAGCACGCGGCGCCGCTGCCGCAGGTTCCGCTCCTGCCTGGAGCCGAGTCCAACGATCCACTGGCGATCCTGCTTTCGAACTATCTGCTGTGGGAGAGCACGCCCGCTCTCGTCGCCGAGGCGCTGCAGCGCATGTCGCGCATCATCGTCGACGCGAACGAGCTGCGGGTCATGCTCGAGAGCGAGGTCATCGAGACGATCGGCGACCGCTATCCATTCGTCGAGGAGCGCGCGCGGCGCCTGCGCGCCACGCTCAACGACATCTTCAAGCGCCAGCACAAGACCTCGCTCGACCACCTGCGCGGCATGTCGCGCAAGGACCAGCGCGCCTACCTCGAGGGCCTCGCCGAGATCCCGCCGTTCGTGGCGGCGCGCACGCTGGTCCTCGCCTTCGAGAACCCCGCGCTGATCGCCGACGACACGGCGACGGAGATGCTCTTCCAGCAGGGCGCGCTCGAGCCGACGACCACGACGGCCGATGTCGTCGCGTGGTGCGTGAAGCAGTGCCGCGTCGAGGAGTACGCGAAGATCAGCGCGGGTCTGGCGGGACTGTCGGCGGCGGCGTGGGCTGCGGGCGCGAAGGGCGGCATCAAGGTGCGCGCCGCGTACCTCGAGCGTCATGCGGGTTTCCGCGCGGCCGTCGAGGCCGAGCTGCGCCGCGTCGAGGACGAGAAGCGCGCCAAGGAAGAGGCGGTCGCGCGCGCGGCCGAGGAGAAGCGCCTTGCCGAGATCGCCAAGGACGAGGAGCGCGTGCGCCTGAAGCGCGAGGCCGACGAGGCGCGCGTGCGCGAGCGTCAGCAGCGCGAGGCTGAGCGTGTGGCCAAGATCGCGGCCCGCGAGGCCGAGCGGGTCGCGCGCGAGCAGGCGCGCGTGAAGGCCGCCGAGGACCGGGTGAAGCGCATGGCCGCGGAGGCGAAGCGGAAGGCCGATCTGAAGGTGAAGCTCGAGGCGAAGCGTGCCGCCGACGCGAAGAAGAAGGCCGAGCTGCGCAAGAAGCTCGACGAAAGGCGCGCGATCGAGGCGAAGCAGCGCGCCGAGCTGAAGAAGAAGCTCGAGGCGAAGAAGCAGCTCGAGGCCAAGAAGAAGCTCGAGGCGAAGAAGCAGCTCGAGGCCAAGAAGAAGCTCGAGGCGAAGAAGCAGCTCGAGGCCAAGAAGAAGCTCGAGGCGAAGAAG
>JAJTGK010000180.1 GCA_021297815.1 Planctomycetaceae bacterium | reverse complement strand
GCGTTCGGCGGCGGCGCGCGCGAAGGCACCGACGCCGACGACGAGGCGCGGCGCAAGCGTGGCGGCGAGGTCGCGCAGCGCGCGGTCGCAGGGCGATTCGAGCGCGACGCGCTCGGCGGCGGGCAGCTTGTCGGGCGTGAGGTTCGCGCCCGTCGCGCTCACGAAGGCGAGCGGGCAGTAGTTCCACACGAAGATGCGGCGGAAGCACTCGCGCGCGTCGGGGAACTCCTCGGCGAAGAGGCTCCAGAAGCGCTGGCCGCTGACTTCGCTGCGCGTGCAGGCGAAGCCCTCGACAGGGCGCTTCGGGTGCGTGTGCTGCGGCGCGACGACGCGGCCGTCGAGCGAGAGATAGGTGCGCACGGCGTGGATCTCGCCGAACGGAACGCCTGTCTGCGCCATGCCGAACGGGCCAGGGTTCATGCCGACGAAGAGCGCGTCGATGTCGCGCGAGGCGAGGGCGAGGTACCGCTCGTGCGGTTCGCGCGCGTAGTCGAGAGGCGCGTAGATGTGCGCGACGGGCAGCGCGAAGCGGAGACGCGCGGTGGCGCGGGCGAGGCGGCGCGAGATGGCGACGAGGTCGGCGTGTGGACTCGAGCGCGGGGTGCCGCGCGGGTCGGTGCGCGGAGCCGTGGCGGCGCGCGGATCGATGGGGGCGCGGGGAGACGCGACGGCAGAGGCGCTTGGTTTCGCCTTGGTTTTCGGGGTTTTCACACGCTTCGCGGCGGCCATGGCGGCCGCTACACTATCCGCCCGCACGAATCACTGGACAGGTGTCCGAGCGGTTGAAGGAGCAGCATTGGAAATGCTGTATACGGGCAACCGTATCGGGGGTTCGAATCCCCCCCTGTCCGCTTCGAACCTCGGCGTGGCACGCGACCTTCGGTCGCGGGGCACGCCGAGGTTCTCGCGTACAGGGGGGTTTCACGCGGCCATGCCGCGTGAAACGGAGCCGCGGCCCGAGGGGCCGCGTCTCCGGGATTGCGGACTTCGGCCCGAGGGGCCGAAGTTCGAATCCCCGCAAGTGCGGGTTCGAAGCGGCGATACGGAAACCACCCGAGACGCCGCCGCGCCATGGGCCGGCGGCGATCGATGTGGTTGTTTCATTGGACGCCGCCGCGCCCTGCGCGGCGGGTGCCCAGTGCGAAGCCACTGGGTCGCAGCGTCTCCGGGATTGCGGACTTCGGCCCGAGGGGCCGAAGTTCGAATCCCCGCAAGTGCGGGTTCGAAGCGGCGATACGGAAACCACCCGAGACGCCGCCGCGCCCTGCGCGGCGGGTGCCCAGTGCGAAGCCACTGGGTCGCAGGATCCCACGATCTCGGCACGATGCGTCGGGCGAAGCCCGACGGTCCTCACTCCCCCGCCAACGCCGGCGCGGCGCGATGCACGCCCACATGCGTCAGGCACGGGCACGCGCGGCTGTCGAGGATCTCGATGCGCAGGTACTTCGCCTTCGTCTCGGGCACGCGCACGATGCGCTTGTGGCCGATCGTCGTGCCCTCGGCGATGGTGGTCCAATCGCGATGGTTGTTGCTCGGCTCGGCAGGCACCGACACGCGGAACTTCTTCACCCGCTGCCCGAGCCAAGTTGGTTCCGCCAGCACCACGCGGTCGAATGCGCGCGTCGCATCAAGCTCCACCTCGATCATCGCCGCCGTCGTCCCGTCCTCGGTCGCCCAGTAGGTCTTCGGATCGCCATCGACCGCCTTGTCGCTGCCGAACGCAAGCGCCCGCGGCTTCTCGCTTGCGGGCCCCGACTCGAACCCGCGCATGTTGTCGCTCGCCGTCGCGCGCCCGCGCGCCATGTCGGTTCCTGCGCCGTACACCGCATCGACGATGCGCCGCAGCCCGAGCACCGACTTGACATCGTTCTCATGGATCAACCCGCGCCGATCCACGGGGAAGTTCAGATGGAAGTTCGAGTTGTGCCCGATGCTCCGCTCCCACAGGTCGAAGAGCTTCGCAGGCGACTTGACCTTGTCGTCCTCATGCGCGTGGTAGAACCACCCCGGCCGGATCGACACATCGCACTCCGCGGGAATCCACGATTCGCCGTCGATGTCGCCCTCGTTCAGCGACTTCGTGCTCGGCGGGTTGTCGTTGCCGATGCCGTGCCCCTCGGCCTTCAGCATCGACCAGCAGGTCTCGCCCGCCCAGCCCTGCTCGTTGCCGACCCAGCGGATGTCGGGCCCGACATCGCTGAACATCACCGCATCGGGCTGGAGCTCGCGCACCACCTTGCGGAAGCTCGGAAAGTCATACACCTGGCGCTTGCCGTTCGGCCCCTCGCCGCACGCGCCGTCGAACCAGACCTCGAACACGGGCCCGTACTGCGTGAGCACCTCGCGCAGCTGCGCGCGGAAGTACTCGTTGTACTCCTCGCCCGTGCCGTACTTCGGATTGTTGCGGTCCCACGGCGACAGATACACGCCGAACTTCAGCCCGCCCTCGCGGCACGCGTCGCTGAGCTCGCGCAGCACATCGCCCTTGCCGCCCTTCCACGGGCTCGACGCGACCGAATGCGTGCTGAGCGCCGTCGGCCAGTTGCAGAAGCCGTCGTGGTGCTTCGCGGTGATCACGACGCCCTTCATGCCCGCGTCCTTCATCACCTTCACCCACTGCCTGCAGTCGAGCGCGGTCGGGTCGAAGACATGCGCGGGCTCGTCGCCATGGCCCCACTCCATGTCGGTGAAGGTGTTGGGCCCGAAGTGGATGAACCCCGTGAACTCGAGGTCCTTCCACGCGAGCTGGCGCGGGTGCGGAAGCGGCCCGATCGGCGCGGGCGGCGCGGGGTCGGCGGTCGGGCTGGCGTGGGCGAGCATGGCGGTGAGGGCGATCGTGCAGGGGTCCATGGTGTTCCTTGCGCGGTTGACGCGCCGCGGAGTGGCTCGCAGACTACCGCCTCGACTGGAGACGCGCTGCATGGAACGGAACTCCGACGGACACACAGGGCTCGCCGCACGCATCGTCGCGCACCGCGCGTTCAAGGGCGCCGTGCTCGGCGCGATCCTGCTGGGCGCGGTGCTCGTCGGGCTCGAGACGGTGCCCGCGATCCACGAGCAGTTCGGCGATGTGCTCTGGTCGATCGACCGCGTGGTGCTCGCCGTGTTCGTCGTCGAGGTCCTGCTGAAGATCGCCTCCGAGGGGCGCCGGCCGTGGCGCTACTTCGCCGACCCGTGGAATGTGTTCGACTTCGCGGTGACGGCGATCTGCCTGCTTCCGCTCGACGCGAAGTTCGCGCAGGTGCTGCGCCTCGGCCGCGTGGCGCGCAGCCTGCGGCTCATCACCGCACTGCCGCGGCTCCAGCTCATCGTGAGCGCGCTCCTGCGCAGCCTGCCGAGCTTCGGATGGATCACGCTGCTCCTGATGACGCTGCTCTATGTCTACAGCGTGATGGGCGTGTTCCTGTTCGGTGCGAACGACCCCGCGAGCTTCGGGTCGCTGTGGAAGAGCATGCTCACGATGTTCAGCGTGCTCACGCTCGAGGGCTGGTTCGATGTGATGAACGAGCAGATGAACGGCATCCCGCTCGCCGACGGGTCGACGCCGCACGCGTCGCCCGTGATCTCGCCCGTGTTCTTCGTGAGCTTCATCATGTCGGGCACGATGATCTTCCTGAACCTGCTCGTCGGCGTGATCGTGAACAGCATGAGCGAGCTGCCTGGCTCGACCGACCGCGACAAGGCGTCGCCGCTGCCGAGCATCACATCGCCCGAGGCCGAGGGCGAGCACGCGCCGCTCGTGGCCGAGCGCCTCGCGCGCCTCGAGCAGGCCATCACCGCCGCCACCGAGGAACTGGCCGCGCTGCGGCGCGAGAAGCGCAGCGGAAGCAGCGGATAACCGCGCAAACCCCCGATATCCGCCCGACTTGTGCGGCCACGCGCGGAACTTGGTATCCTGTCGATCCACCTCCACGGGCTGTAGCGCAGCTTGGTTAGCGCGTTTGACTGGGGGTCAAAAGGTCGTGGGTTCGAATCCCGCCAGCCCGATCAAAAGCAAGAAAGCGGAAGGCCCTGCCTCCCGCTTTCTCGCTTTTTGACCAGGCCGGCTGTCCGATGAAGCACGCTTCA
>JAJTGK010000067.1 GCA_021297815.1 Planctomycetaceae bacterium | reverse complement strand
TCGTGCGTGTGGGGAGCGCCGAAGTTGTGGCCGAGCTCGTGCATCACCACCATCGGCTCCCAGTTCGCATGGTCGTGGTCGACGAGCGGGTACGGGAAGCCGTAGCCGATGCCCGAAGAGAGGCCGTACGAGTACGCGGGGCCCGTGCAGACGACCGACACCCACGCCACGCCGCCGCCAAGGCCGCGGCCCGCGAGATAGTGGCCGACATCGCGCGAGACCGAGCCCATGTTCGTGGCCCAGTAGTCGCGGTACTGGCCGAGTTGCGGGCCCATCTCGGTGGCGGTCCACGGGTCTTCGCCCGTCCAGAGGCGCAGGTAGTTCACGGGGAGCTTCGCGTTGACATCGCGGTCGTAGACCTGGCTCGCGGCTCCCATGAGGAGAAGCGCGTACTGCGTCGCCGACACGGTGTCTCCGCCGTGGGCCGTCATCGTGAACTCGGTGTCGGTCTCGACCGCCACGCGGAACTCGCGGCAGCCAGCGCCACCCGCGACGCCGCCTTCACCCGCGACGCCGCCTTCGGTCGCGGCGGCGAAGGCCGCGGCGTTGTCCGCCAGTTCGCGTGCCGCGCACGACAGTCCGTCGAGCGGCGCGTTCGCGAAGAGCGACTCGTGCGCGATCATCGCGGGAAGCCCCGCGCGCCGCGCCGCAAGCGAACCGCTCGAGAGCCACCAGCGTTCGCTGCCGATCTCGACATAGCCCGCGAGCAGCTGCTCGGCGTTTCCCGTGCCAAGGCCGATGTAGACGCGGCTCTCGGGAATGCCCGCGACATGCCCGACGAACGCGAGCGGCACCTGCGGTGCGGCCACGCGGCGCTCGCGGACGGCCTCGCCCTTCGCGTTTCGCTCGACGCGCGCGACGACGACCTCGAGTTCATCGGTCGCGATCGGAGTGGCCACGACTTCCAGCGTGACGACGCCGCGTGCGGGAAGATCGAGCTCAAGCGATGCTGCCCCCGCACCCGTGCGCAGCGCGCCGAGTTCGCCCGCGGCGAGCGGCCTCCGCAACGGCGTCGCAAGTTCGGGCGACGGCGTCGGGCGCGAAGCAGCCGTCGCCGTGACCGCGGGAGGCGGGGCCACGGCGGCAAGGATCGCGGGGGCCGAGAACAGGTTCGAAGCGAGCGTGAGCGTGGCGAAGAGCATGGGGCGGTTCCGTACGCCGCAGTCTGCCCGAAGATGGCGGCCGATGTCGGAGCTTCGCCAAAAAACCGAAGAGTTCGACGGTCAGGCCGCGGCGTCGTGCAGGGCGAGCGCGACCATCGCCGCGATGCCGTGCGGAATCGCGGCGTCGTTGAAGTCGAAGGTCGGCTGGTGCAGCTGCGCGCTCTTCCAGCGGCCGTCCTCGACGCCCAGGATGTAGAAGCACGCGGGAATGCGCTCGGCGTAGAAGGCGAAATCCTCGCCGCCCATCACGGGCACCTCCATGTGCGCCAGCGAAATGCCGTCGAAATGCGCGCGCGCGATGCGCTCGAACTCGGCCACGCTGCCGTCGTCGTTGCGGGTCACGGGGTAGCCGCGGAGGTAGCGCGCATCGGCCTCGCAGCGGTGCGCGCGCGCGATGTCGCGGGCGATCTCGCCGATGCGGCGCTCGATGTGCACGCGCGTCGACTCGGACAGCGCCCGCGCCGTGCCCTGCAGCATCGCGCCTGCGGGGATCTGGTTGGTCGCGGTGCCGGAATGGAAGGTGGTCGTGCTGACCACGCCTGCATCGAGCGGGTCGAATTCGCGCGCGACGATCGTCTGAAGCGCCGTCACGATCGCGCTCGCGGCGACGATCGGATCGTGGCCGAAATGCGGCCACGCGGCATGCGCGGCCTTGCCGGCCACCGAGACCTCGAAGCGGTCGCTCGATGCGAAGAGCGCGCCGCGCCGCGTGGCGACCGTGCCGAGCGCGAGCCCAGGGAAGTTGTGGAGTCCGTAGATGCGGCGAGGCGCAGGCCCTTCGGCGCGCGCGTCGAGCGCCCCGTCGTCGACCATGCGCTTTCCACCCGCGCCGCCTTCCTCGGCGGGCTGGAAGAGGAACCGCACTGGGTTCGGCAGCGCGTGACGCTCTGAAAGGCGCTTCAGAACCCGCGCGGCGCCCACGAGGATCGCGGTGTGTCCGTCGTGACCGCACGCGTGCATGCGGCCCTGCGTGCGCGATCTCCACGCGCAATCGCCCTCCTCGACGATCGGCAGGCCGTCGATGTCGGCGCGCAGCGCGACCGCGGAACCCGCGGTGCCCGCGAGGTACGCGAGCGTTCCCGTTCCGCCCGCGAGGCCGTCGGTGTGCGTGATGCGCGCGTCGTCGAGCTCCGTGCGGATCCGGGCGCTCGTCCGCACCTCCTCGAAGCAGGTCTCGGGATGCGTGTGCAGCTCGCGGCGCAGCGCGACCGCGCGGGGCGTCTCCTCGGCCACGAGCGAACGGATCAGGTCGGTCGGGATCTCGTTGCCTGGGCGCATGCCGCGATGGTAGCGAACAACGCGCGCCGCGCGCCTAGCTGCGGAGCTTTGGCAGTCCGATCGCCTCGCGGCCGTCGTTGATGCGGGCGAAGGCATGGCGCTCGTTGCGCACGAGCCGCGTGAGCTGGCTCATCGTGATGCCGAGCAGGCCCGCGGCGCCCGCCACGTCGTAGCGCCGAGCCACGATCACATCGAGGGCCTCGGAGAGGAGCGCGGGAAAATCCTCGTGCTCGGGGTTCACGGGCATCTTCTCGCCCTGACGGCGACGGGCCCAGAGTTCGCTCACCTGATGGCGGTCGCGGCTCGTCAGGGTGCGCACATTGCAGGCGAGCTTGAGCCGCAGGCGGAAGATGGCCTTGTGGCGGTTCTGCGCCTGGCTGCGGCGCTCGGTGGCATGCGTCTCGACGCCCGTCGGCAGGTGCTTGATGAAGACCGCGGTGTCGACGCGGTTCCTGTGCTGTCCGCCAGGGCCCGAAACGCGGCCTGTCTCGATGGCGCACTGCGAGAGGAACACCTGCTCCTCGAGCGTCGCGGGGTGCGGGCCCGTGATGTTGATCGCACGATCGTCGATGTAGGGAGGGCGGTACGCCATGGGCAACGGAGGGAACGCGATTGTCTACCATGAGCGGCCATGGGCTGCATCCTCGCCATCGAAAGTTCCTGCGACGAAACCGCGGCGGCGGTCGTCGACGCGGCGCTGTCTGTGCGTTCGAGCGTGGTCGCCTCGCAGTACGAGCTGCACGCCGAGTACGGCGGGGTGGTGCCCGAAATCGCAAGCCGCGCGCATCTCGAGCGGGTGCTTCCCGTCATCGATCGCGCGCTGGCCGAGGCAGGGGTCTCGGCCGACGAGATCGTCGCGGTGGCCGCGGGCGTGCGGCCTGGCCTGATCGGCAGCCTCCTGGTCGGCTCGAGCGCCGCGAAGGCCTTCGCCTGGGCGCGCGGGCTTCCCTTTCATGCGGTCGACCATGTCGCGGCGCACCTGTTCGCGGGGCTCCTCGGCGGGGTCGCCATGCCCGCGGGCAGGGCGCTCGGCCTCGTGGTGTCGGGCGGGCATACGAGCCTCTTCCGCGTCGAAGGCCCGCGCGAGATCGCGTTGATCGGCCGCACCATCGACGACGCGGTCGGAGAGGCGCTCGACAAGTCGGCGACCATGCTCGGACTGCCGCATCCGGGCGGTCCGAACCTCGAGCGCGCCGCGCTCCCAGGCGACCCCAGTGCGCTGCGGTTCACGAAGCCGGTCCTGCCCAATCCGCTTGATTTCTCGCTGTCGGGCCTGAAGACGAAGCTTCTCTACGAGGTCCGCGGTGTACCGACGGGCCGCGGCGAGCGGTCGCGGTTCGAGCGCGACCACACGGCGCTTTCGCCCGCGCGCCGCGCGGATCTCGCCGCCAGCGTGCAGCGCGCGGCGATCGAGCAGGTGCTCGACCGCCTGTCGCGCGCGTACGAGCTGCACGCGCCGCGCGCGCTCCTCGTGGGCGGCGGGGTTGTCTCGAACCGCTCGGTCCAGCGCGAACTGGCGGCGTGGTGCCTCGAGCGCGATGTGGCGCTCGTCGTGCCCGAGCCGGCATACTGCGTCGACAACGCGGCGATGATCGCGGGCTACGCGCAGCTGCGTCGCGCCCATGGCGATCTCGGAGACGACCTCTCCGTGCCCGCGGAGCCCGTCTCGCACCTCGCGCGCGGGTCGTCGCGCACCAGGAGGTCGGCATGAGCTCGATGAACGGCTCGGCGCGCGAAGGCGTCGCGGTGCAGCTCGAGGCGGCGGTCCTCGTCGGCGTGCGCGTGCGGGGCTCGCGCATGGACTACGAGGATCCGCTCGGTGAACTCCGCTCGCTCGCCGAGACGGCGGGCGCGCGCGTCGTGGGCGAACTCATGCAGAACCGCGAGGCGCCGAGCGGCCGCACCTACCTCGGCAAGGGCAAGCTCGAGGAGCTCGTCGCGATGACGAAGGAGCTCGGCGCGCGCGTGGTGATCTTCGACAACGAGCTCGCGCCCTCGCAGATCCAGGCGCTCGAGGAGGAGCTCTCGGTCAAGGTCATCGACCGCAGCGAGCTGATCCTCGACATCTTCGCGAACCGCGCCACCACGCGCGAGGCGCAGCTGCAGGTCGAGATCGCGCAGCTCGAGTACACCGCGCCGCGCCTGCGCGCGATGTGGTCGCACCTCGGGCAGGTCACGGGCGGCGCGCCCGTCGGCGTCGGCACGCGCGGACCTGGCGAGCAGCAGATCGAGATCGACCGCCGCATCGTCTCGCGGCGCCTCGGCGCGCTGAAGCGCGAGCTCGGGGAAGTGCAGGTCCGCAAGGCGCGCGAGGTCGCCGAGCGCCGCGCCGAGCACTTCACGGTCGGCATCGTGGGCTACACGAACGCAGGCAAGAGCACGCTCTTCAACGCGCTCACGCGCGGCGGGGCGTTCGCGGCCAACATGCTGTTCGCAACGCTCATGACGCGCGTCGAGCGCTGGAATGTGGGCGGCGCGAACGCGGTGCTGCTCTCGGACACGGTCGGGTTCATCCGCGACCTTCCGCACCATCTCGTCGCGAGCTTCCGCGCCACGCTCGAGGACGCGATCCACGCGCATGTGCTGCTGATCGTGCTCGACGCGAGCGACAGGCAGGCGCAGGCGCAGCTCACGACCGTGCGCGAGGTGCTCGACGAGATCGGCGCCGATTCGCAGCCGCGCATCCTGCTTCTCAACAAGGTCGACAGGCTGCGCGAGATGCGCGCCGACGAGCTTGCCAGCCTGCGCACGCTCGACGAGTGGATGGCGGCCGAACCAGGGGCGATTCCCGTCAGCGCCGCGACGGGCGAGGGATTCGACGCGCTGCGCGAGCGCGTGCTCGCCCTGGTCACGGGCGGCGTTCGTCGAAGGACCCTGCGGATTCCGCTGTCGAGCGCGCGGCTCGTCGACCTCGTCGAGAAGCGCTGCACGGTGCACTCGCGCGAGTATCTCGACGACAGCGTGGAGATCGTCGCGGAGATCGGCGACCGTCAGATCGAGCAGTTCCTTCCGCTGGGTGAGCCGTTCCTCGTCGATGGCGAAGACCCTCGGCCGAAGCGCGGCGGATGGGGCGGCCCGAAGCGGCGGCCACCGCACCTCGAGGATGCAGGCGACTGAACGCTACGCGAACACCGCGCGTGCGAGGGCGCTCGCCTTCGACGACGGTGCGCCCTCCCGCATGAAGAGGAGCGGGGTCGCGTCCGCGGCCAGCGTCCAGTAGACCGCGAACCGCGACTGGTTGCGCAGCGAGCCGGCCCAGAAGCCGTCGCCGCCCCGGCCGTAGGCGACGAGTTCGCCGCGGCGGGGCCGCTTGTCCCAGCGCTCGATGTGCGAGCCGAGCAGCGCGGTCGCGAACGCCTCGAAGCCACCCGCGCTGCCGCAGACGACGATGAGGTTCTCGTGGCGCGGCGTGAACTGCGCGAACGCCTTGCGCAGCGTCGCCTGGAATCGCGGCACATCCTCGTCGAACGACTGCGAGGGATCGGCGACGAGTTCCACGCGCCGCGCGCCTGTGGGCGCAAGCACGCGCAGCCTGCCTGCGGCGCGCCGCTCGCGGTCATGCAGCACGAGCTCCTCGCCGATCGACGCCTGCGCGAGGAATTCGCGCGCTTCCTCGAGCGCGTCGGCGAGGGCCGCGCCGCGCATCGAGCGCGAGAAGGCGATCGCGGCCACGACGCCACGATCGATCGATTCGAGCGCGCGCCACGCGCGTGGAATGGGCATGCCCGCGTCGTGCAGCGTCGGTCGCGGCGCACGCTTCACATGGATGTCGAGCGTCGCGCCGTCGCGCCGCGCGCGGAAGTCGACGCGCTTTCCCGACGGCCCCGCGATCTCGTGCTCGATCTCGCAGCCCGCCTCGAGGAGCCGCGCGGCGACCAGAAGCTCCGAGCAGAGCGAGCGCGTGCGCTCGTCGCCCTCGGCATCGCGCGCCGCACCGCGCGAGGACACGAACGCATCGCAGGCATCAAGCTCCTCGAGGAAACGACGCAGCGTCGGCAGGTCGACCTGCGCTTTCCATGCGCCCGCGCGCGCGCCGAACTGCGCGGCCAGCGCGGCGACGAGGCCCCGCAGCGAGGCGAGGTCCTCGGTCGAACGATGTGGCGATCGCCGTGGCGCACGGGCCATACCGCGGTTTATCGGCGGACGGCGCCCTCCGTGCAAGGGGAGCGGGGCTCGAGTTCCGTCTGTGCAGGGCCGTGGCGCGCCGAATCGGTGTCCGACGGCGCGTGCGGTGGCGCGCTTGCCGGTGCGCGCCGATCGAGGGTGGGGGATGGCGCAGGAGAGGACACGATGCGTATCGGTGAAATGCTCGTCCGCATGGGCGTACTCAACAAGGCGCAGGTCGAGGAGATCCTCGAGCAGCAGGGCTCCACAGGCGAACCCTTCGGCACGATCGCCGAGCGCATGTTCGATGTCCTTCCCGAGTCGATCGAGCGCGCATGGATCGAGCAGACCCACGAGCGCGCCACGCTGTTCGACGCGTCGCGCGGCATCGACGACGACGCGCGCGAGCTCATCGTGCGCAGGCAGGCGTGGCAGTTCGGCATCGTGCCGCTGCGCTACGACGACGGCCATCTCATCGCCGCGACGAGCCGGAAGCAGCTCGCGCGCGCGGTGCGTTTCGCCACGCGCGTGCTCGGCACGCCCGTGCAGTTCGAGGTGGCCGACGAGGAGACGCTCGCGCGTCTCCTCGCGCACCAGTACCCCATCAGGGGCCTTGAGTCGAAGCCCTTCGAGGGCGGCCTGCTTCCCGAGACGCTTGGAAGCGCTCTGCGGGCGTTCGGCACCGAGGACGGCGGACGCGAGGCCGCATAACCGCGGCGGCGCGCTTCGCTTGACAGGGGGGCCGCTTCGGATACTCTTTGCCTCCCCGCTGGAAGTGGCGGGGTGAGCCACCTTAGCTCAGTTGGTAGAGCACCGCATTGAAAATGCGGGTGTCCCCGGTTCAAGTCCGGGAGGTGGCATGAAGACGCAGGCCCGCGCGATGCGCGGGCCTGCGGTCGTTTTCGAGCATGGTGCTCGAGGCGTGCGCCGCGGTCGGAGCGCGCGCATCGAGCTGAGAATCACGCGAGCTGCGCGCCGACAAGCCGCAGCGGAATCGGCCGGCCGAACTGCTCGCGGCGATTCGGGAGACGGCCCGCGAGCCGTTCCTCCTCGAGCGCGCCGAGAAGTTCCTCCACCATCCACAGCCGAATCGGACGCGAACCGTCGAAGCGGCACAGGCCACCCGTGCCAGCCTTGGTCTGCCGCTCGAGGTGCATCCAGTAGCGGCGCGTCCAGGTCAGCGCGATGGCCTCGGGCAGGCGCGAGAACGCCGCGCGGGTCATCGCGGGTTCCGCGAACACCCACAGGTCGTTCCAGGCGTTGGCGCGGCCAAGCACGCAGCCCGTCGCGACCGCGAGGTCGGCGACGCACGCGATGGGACGCAGCAGCGCGCCACGCGAGATCTGCGGCGCGTAGAGCTCGTGCGCCCGCTGCACCACATCGCCGCCACTCACGCGATAGCGGGCGGCAAGGCCCGACGCGTCGCGGAAGAACGAGAGCAGGAGACGGTCGCGAAACACGCTCCAATCGCTGGTGAGCGATGCCTGCGTGCGTTCAAGCCTGGCGGACGGGCGTGCGGACTTGCGAATGGCGCCGCGAGACGCAGCACCCGCGTGCGGAGCGGCAAACTCCTTCGCCGCAGCACACGCTTCCGTTGAATCGACGCGTGCGCCTACATCTCGCGCGCACGATGGTCCTTGTCGATCGTCGTTCATCAATCATCCCTGCGCAGGACTCCGCCCGCGCGGCTCGCAATGTAGCGGCGCGTGGGGCGCGCGAGGCGACCGAGAGCGCAGACGCGGGATTTTTCGAAACGCGGACGCTCAGGCGTGTCCGATCCGCACGCTTCCGAGAAGCGATGCGCGGACATCGCGCAACGCCCCGAATCTTGTGCGCCAGTCGACGAGAGCCTCGCGGTCGAACGCTGCCGATGCGGCGCCGACCTCCGCTCCGCGCTCCTCGATACGCGTGCCGAGGTGCGATATCACCGCCGAGCCTCCGAGGTACTCGTTCGACGGATCTCGCCCCGTGCGGTTCGAAGCCGCGACGAACGCCTGGTTCTCGATCGCGCGGGCGACGAGCAGGGCCCGCCAGTGCTCGTGCCGCGCCGCGGGCCACGAGGAGCTGACCGCGAAGCACTCGGCGCCCGCAAGCGCCGCGAGCCGCCACAATTCAGGAAACCGCAGGTCGTAGCAGATCAGCGGGCACACCACGCCCGCCCCCGTGTCGACGAGCGTGAGCGATTCACCCGCCACGAACGCATCGCGCTCGCTCGGGAATAGGAAGTTCTTGCGGTAGATGGTCTTGAGCGCACCATCGGGCCCGACCACAGCCACGCTGTTGGCCCGCCGCCCGTCCTCAAGTCGCTCACCGAACCCAGCCTGCAACCACACCCGCCGCGCGCGCGCCAGCCCCGCGAGCCACTCGACCGACGGGACCTTCATCCCATCGAGGCACTGCAAGTGCTCGGCCTTCGAGGTCCACGCCGTCTCGCACATCTCAGGCAACACGACATAGTCGCCCGCCGCAAACCCCGAGGCATCCACGGCCGCCTCGATGCGCCGCCGATTCTCCACAGGATCAAGCCACAGGGGATCCGTCTGGACTGCGATAAGCCGCATGCGCGGAAGGTAACAGCCGAATCATCCGACGGCTCGCGGTGTCCACCTCGCGCCCATGCCCAAGCCGAGCAGCGCACGCGCCTTCTCCGCTCCCGCGACGAACGCCACCAAGGCTCACCCCGAACCGAACGAGTTGCAGGACCAATCCCAGGGGCTGCGACGAAAGTCGCCGAGGACCAACCCGAGGCGAAGAAGTTGCAGCCCCGTTCCAGGGGCTGCGACGAGAGTCGCTGAGGACCAACTCGCGACGAAAGTCGCCTCGGAAAACAAGGGAGACCAACGGGGATCGAACCCGCGACAGCCGAAACCACAATCCGGTGCTCTACCAACTGAGCTATGGTCTCCGGAAGAGCGAGAGAATATCGGAGTGAGCGATCGCGGTCAACGCGGCGGGCGCCAGGGGGCGTTCTCGGGCCAGTTCGAGAAGGGGGGCGCGCTCGGCCGATGTGCTAGACTCCGCACCTTTCCCCACGCTGCGTTCGGGCGCCCGAAGGCTCCCGCCCGCACCGTCCGCTCGTCGGGTCCGCCCGACGGTTTCGGAACCTGATCCATGGCTAGCCCCAGCGCTTCGGTCGAACTCGGTACCAGCAAGATTCACGCGAACCTGTCCACAGCCGCCCTCGTCGAGATGGCTCTTGCCCGCGGCGAAGGTCAGTTGGCGGCGAACGGCGCCCTCCAGTGCGACACGGGTGAGCGCACAGGCCGCAGCCCCGACGACAAGTTCCTCGAGGACACCCCTGGGATCCACGGCAACATCAACTGGGGCAAGGTCAACCAGCCCATCTCGACCGAGCACTTCGAGAAGCTCAAGGCGGCGGCCCTCGCCCACCTGCGTTCGCGCGGTGATGTGTTCCGTTTCGACGGCTACGCGGGTGCCGACCCGAAGTACCGCCTCAAGGTCTCGGTGTTCACCGAGAAGGCGTGGCACTCGCTCTTCGCGAAGACGCTCTTCATCAATGTCCCAGCCGCCGAGATGCCCGCCTTCAAGGCCGACTGGACCATCATCAACGCCTGCGGGATGAAGATCGCGAACCCCGCCGAATACGGCCTGAAGACGCACATCGGCATCGCGCAGAGCCTCGAGAAGAAGACCGTCATCATCGTCGGCACCGAGTACGCGGGCGAGATGAAGAAGTCGATCTTCTACGCGATGAACTACGACCTCCCCGACATGGGGGTCTTCCCGATGCACTGCTCGTGCAATGTCGACCGCAAGGATCCGGCGAATGTGGCGCTCTTCTTCGGCCTCTCGGGCACGGGCAAGACCACGCTGTCGGCCGACCCGAACCGCGACCTCGTCGGCGACGACGAGCACGGCTGGTCCGACGCGGGCGTGTTCAATGTCGAGGGCGGCTGCTACGCGAAGTGCATCAAGCTCTCGAAGGAGGGCGAGCCCGAGATCTGGAACGCCATCCGCTTCGGCTCGGTGCTCGAGAATGTGGTCATGGACCCCGTCACGCGCGTGCCCGACTACGACAGCGCGGCGAAGGCGGAGAACACCCGCGTCACCTACCCCGTGTCGTTCATCGAGAACGCGAAGATCCCGTCGGTGGCGGGGCATCCGAAGAATGTCGTGTTCCTCTCGGCCGATGCGTTCGGCGTGCTGCCGCCCGTGTCGAAGCTCTCGCCCGAGCAGGCGATGTACTACTTCCTGAACGGCTACACCTCGAAGCTCGCGGGCACCGAGGCGGGCGTGAAGGAGCCGCAGCCGAACTTCTCGCCGTGCTTCGGCGGGCCGTTCCTGCCGCGCGCGCCCATGGTGTACGCAGAGATGCTCGCGGAGCGCATCCGCAAGCACGGCGCGAATGTGTGGCTGCTGAACACGGGCTGGACGGGCGGCCCTTACGGCGTCGGCAACCGCTTCAAGCTGGCGTACACGCGAACCTTCGTGACGCGCATCCTCGACGGGTCGCTCGCCAAGGCGTCGTTTGAGACGCATCCGATCTTCGGCCTCTCCATGCCGACCGCGGTCGAGGGCGTGCCGAGCGAGGTGCTCAACCCGCGCAACACCTGGGCCGACAAGGCCGCGTACGACGCGAAGGCCACCGATCTGGCGAAGCGGTTCCGCGAGAACGAGGTCAAGTTCAAGATGACGCCCGCGGTCGTCGCCGCGGGTCCGCGCGTCTGATTCGAACACCGCACGAGAGGACGACGCGACCATGGCCATCCACTACTTCGAGCTCGACCAGTTCGGCAGCCCCTCGAACCTCGGCCGCACGCTGCGCGCGTTCGGTCAGAAGGTGCATCAGGTCGACGCGCGTCGGCCCGTCGCCATGCCTGCAGACCTCGACGAGATCCATGGCATCGTCGTGTCGGGAGGCAACGGCTCGAGCGGTGCGTCGGCGAGCGTGATCGAAGCCATCGTGCGCGATGCGGCCAAGGCCGAGATCCCCGTGCTCGGGATCGGCGCGGGTTCGCGGCTCGTCGCGCGGGCGCTCGGCGGGGAAGTCGACGGCGCGTCGGAGCGCGGCGTGGTGGGCGTGAAGCTCAGCCCCGTTGGGCGCGAGGAGCCGCTGTTCGCGGGTCAGCCCTGGGCAAGCCAGCAGGCGGTTTGGAACGACGAAGTCGTGACGAAGCTCCCAGAGGGCGCGCGGCCGTTCGGCTCGACGGCCGGGTCGAAGTTCGCGGCGTGGGGGCTTGGACCGTGGGTCGTCGGCCTCGACTGGCACTTCGAGTGGAGCGCGATGGAGATCGCGGAATGCGCGAAGCAGCAGGGCGCGGTGAGCTCGAATACGGTCGCCGACATCGAGCGGCTGGGTCGGTTGTTCGCCGAGCGCGTGAGCATGGTGCTGATGCCCGTCGACCGCATGGTGTCGGGGCGTGCGAAGGATGTTCGTCACTGAGCGTGGCGCGCGTCTCGAAATGAGCGCGATGCGGGCTGAGTGATTGCGATGCCCCTTTGGTTTCTGGTCTATCCGCGCTGCTGGCAGACCTGAGAGGTGCCTGCGGGCCGTCGCTGTCTGGTTCCAGGCTCGGGGCTGTCGCGTCGTTCGGGACGGGTCTCAGAGTCTCCCCGATCATGGACCGCGCTGCGCGCGCACCCTCGCGAGATCGGAGACAGGGCGACCCAGTG
>JAJTGK010000179.1 GCA_021297815.1 Planctomycetaceae bacterium | reverse complement strand
CGTCCATCGCGCCCATGTTGAAGACAGGCGAGAGGAGCGTGGTGACGCCAGCATCGACATCGGCCGCACCCGCCGCGCCGCCCACGACGCCGTTGCCCGTGATCCAGCACAGCGTGCCAGGGGCCGCGGTGTGGTCGTCCTCGGGCTGCGCGGTGGTCGCGACGGGGTCGACGCGGACCCAAACGCCGCTCGTCGCCGTATCGCCCGCGACGCCGCCCGTCCAACCCGTCGCCGCCTCGAAGGTGTCGTTCACGGCCGTCGTGACCGAGACCGCCGAGAGCGCCGAGCGCGACGCATCGCTGGTCAGCTCGCCGTCGGTGTTCGCGACCTCGAACTGGTACTGCACATCCTTCGTGCAGGTGGTCGCGGGGAACGACGCGCGGTACACATTGCCGCCCTGCGAGACGAGCGGCACCGTCGAGGTGCTGCCATTCGAGGTGACGCGCATCACCGCGCTCGCGGGATTCAGGGTCTGCCCCTGGCCAGGCGTGATGGTGACATCGACCGTCGTGCCGCCCTGCGGCCTCACGAGCGTCGGGGCATTGGCCACGGCGAAGGTCGCGACGGGACCGCCGAGCTTCCACACGAAGAGGCCGCGCTCGAGATCGCTGCCGATGACCGTGCCGCTCGGGAAGAACGGCCAGACATTCCAAAGCCCGTTGAACTGGGCATTGTCGTCGGTCGGATAGGTGTCGAAGGACGCGATCTCAGGCGGGTTCGTCTTGCTGATCGCAAGATCGAACACGCGCATGCCCGAGCGGTAGTTGGCCTGGTACAGCTTCGTGCCGCGCACGAACATGTTGTGGCCGATCGCAGGGTTGCCGTTGTTGAACTTCACCACGCCCGTGGGGGCGCTGAGGTTGCTGATGTTCATGACGATCGTCGTGGTCACCGAGACGGTGTCGCCCTCGTCGAGCTCGTCGTTGATGTAGATGTACTCGGAGTTCTCGTCGATCCAGCCCTGATGGCAGTACCGCGCGCCCGCGTAGGTGGTGTAGCTGAGCTGCACCGGGGCGGCCTTGTTGGTCACATCGACGATGTACAGGCCCGAGTTCGAGTTGCCGCTGTTCGTGCCACCGCAGCAGAAGGCGATCTGCCTGCCCGCGTACGGGCCCGTCGTGTAGGTCACGACCTGGCACTCGTGCACATAGATCGGGCTCCACGCGCCGACATAGGTCGGGTTCGCGGGGTTGGTCCTCACATCGTAGATGCGCAGGCCGTTGGCGCCGCCGCCCGCGCGGTAGAGGTAGCCGCTCACCGTGTCGATCGCGAGCGTGTGGGTCGCGGCGGTCGTGGTGGTGGGCGCCGTGATCGTGTTGACCAGCGTGGTCGCTCCCGTGCTGTCGAGCTGGGAGATGTCGAACACCTGGATGCCCGAGCCGCCCTCCGACGCGGAGTAGCAGTACTGGCCGTAGACGCGCATGTCGCGCCACAAGCTGGTCGGGCCAGGCTGGAACGACTTCAGCACGGCCGCCGACGGGTTGGTGATCTCGACGAAGGCGGTGCCATCGGAGGTGCCGATGATCGCGTACTCGCGGCCTGCGGGCGAGATGTAGCCCCAGCAGGAGTTTCCGCTGGTCGCGGCCGCCGAAAGCGTGTTCAGCGGGAACCACGACTTCAGCTGGACGCCGTTCGACGCGAACCCGCCGGCGACGCCGCCGTCGGCCTCGCGCCAGACCTTGCCGCGCACGGCGCGCTGGCGGTCACGGATCTTGCCGTCGTCGTCGTGCGCCGAGGCGATGTCGACGAGGCCTGCGAAGGAGACAAGGGCAGCAAGCGTGCAGAGGGCTGACGAGATCTTCATGGGTTCATCCGGCGTGCTGTGGCCGCCTTGGCGGCGTGGATCAAGGGGTGGCGTGAACGCACACCCGCGGGGAGTCTTGCAAAGTTACTTCAGGCACCCTCGATTCCAAGCCCTTGGGCAAGGAACCGACCCAGTTTCTGAAGGTTACCGACCTGCGTAGGCCGTCTTTCGGCCAATGAGGGCCGAGAGATCCGTCCAAGTGGCGCATTCCGAGGAGACTCCGCCGCGACCGCCAACCGTTTGGGCGGCGGGAGGTCCAGCGGCCACGCCCCCCATCAGCCCCACGCGTTGAGCAGGATGGCGATGTCCCCCGCTCCAACCGAGCCGTTTCCGTCGAGATCGGCCTGGGGATTCGACGAACCCCACACGCTCAGCAGGATCGTGAGGTCGGCGCCGTTCACGAGACCGTCGCCATTGAGGTCGGCGGGCTCGTCGGGCATGCACGAGATGTCGATGACGCGGAAGTCGTCGACGCCCGCCTCGACCACCGAGCCCGTGCCTGTGTCGCGCGCGGTGAAGCGCAGCCGCACAGAGGCGGTCGGCTGCACCCAGTCGCGCACGCGCCACGACCGAAGCGACCACACGCCCGCGTTCGACTGGACATTCTCGACCAGCGCCCAGGTCTGCCCACCGTCGTTCGAGATCTCGACGGGCATCGAGTCGTCGGCGACACCGCCGCCTTGGTTGTTCGAATACCAGTACCAGTACTCGAGGTACGGCTCGTCCATCGACGAGAGGTCGAAGGTCGGCGAAAGCAGCGTGGTGAATCCGCCGTCGACATCGGCATCGCCCGCGGCGCCGCCGATCGGACCGTTGCCCGTGATCCAGCAGAGCGCACCCGTCGCCGAGTGGTCGTTGTCTGGCTGCGCCGCGCTGAACACAGGATCGGCGCGAAGCCACGCGCCGGTCGTACCCGAGACCTGCACGAGCGGACGCTCGATGCTGATGCCAGGGCCCGTCACGATCATCTTGCCCGAGTTCGGGTTCAGCGTCGCGCCCGACACGGGATTCACCGTCACATCGATCGGCGTCTCGCCCTGCGGAGCGATGAGCGCGGGTGGATTCGCCACCGCGAAGGTCGCCGACGGCAGCGACAGCCTCCAGACGAACAGGCCGCGCTCGAGGTCGCTGCCGATGATCGTGCCGCTCGGGAAGTACGGGTAGCAGCTCCAGAGGCCGTTGAACTGGGCATAGTCGTCGCCCGGGTAGGTGTCGAAGTACGCCACCTCGCTCACGCCCGCGGGCGGGTTCGGCGACGAGACATCGAACACGCGGATGCCCGAGCGGTAGTTCGCGGCGAAGAGCTTGCCCTGGTGCGTGTAGCAGTTGTGGGTGATCGCGGTCGAGGAGTTCCAGATCAGGCCGCGGTACACGGGCGCGGCGATGTTCTGCACATCGATCACATAGCTCGTGGTGAGCGGCTGCGAGTTGCCCTCGTCGAGCTCGTCGCCGAGGAAGAAGAACCGCCGGTCCTCGCTCAGCCAACCCTGATGGCTGTAGCGCGCGTTCGGATACAGGATGCGCGAGATCTGCACGGGCGCGGCCTTGTTGGTCACATCGACGATGTAGAGGCCCGTCTCGACATTGCCGCCATTCAGGCCGCCGCAGCAGAAGGCGATCTGCTTGCCCGCGTACGGGCCCGAGTTGAACCGCACGACCTGCGCGTCGTGCACATAGATGTTGTTCCACTGCCCGACGAACGGCGGATTGGTCTTGCTCGCGTTCAGATCGTAGATGCGGAGCCCGTTCGACCCGCCGCCGCAGCGATAGAGGAACCCGCTCTCGGTGTCGATGGCCACATTGTGGGTCGCGAGGTTTCCGCCCGCGGTCACGGTGTTCACCAGCGAGATCTGGCCCGCGTCGACATTGCCGAGGTCGATGATCTGGATCCCGACGCCACCCTCGGTGACCACATAGCAGTACTTGTCGAAGACCTTCGCATCGCGCCAGAGGCTCTGCGCGCCAGGCACGAAACCGAGCTTCACGGGCAGCGCGGCGTTCGTGATCTCGTACACCGCCGTGCCGTTCGAGACGCACATGATCGCGTACTCGCGGCCCGACGGCGACACATACCCCCAGCAGTCGTTGCCGCTGGTGGCACCCGCGTCGATCGTGTTCAGCGGGAACCAGGCCTTCAGCGTCATCGCGTTCGACGAGAAGTTCTCGTCGGCGACCCCGCCCTGCGCGCCCTCGACCGCCTCGCGCCACGCGCGGGCGCGCACGGCCTTCTGGCGGTCGCGCACCTTGCCGTCGTCCTCGTGGGCGATGGCGATGGATGAGACACCCACCAGGGCGAGGGCGGCGACGGCGA
>JAJTGK010000066.1 GCA_021297815.1 Planctomycetaceae bacterium | reverse complement strand
TTTTGTAGCCACGGCTCCGCCGTGAAGTTGGGCACAACCACCAGGCTTTGCATGGTGGCACCCGGGGTGGGCATGGCGTGGTTGAGGAGTTGGTTGTCACGGCTACACCGTGATGCAATGCATCGGCAACAGAAATCGACCCACACGGCGTAGCCGTGGCCGCGAGCTTGCGGAGTCGTGGTGCCTCCCCCGGGTGGCACCATGCGAAGCCTGGTGGGAACGCGTGCAGCCCACCATCGGCGTCGCGACCCTCGCCTGACCTCGCTTCACCCAGGCCTCAGCGTGCGGAGTTCGAACAACGGCGGACGCACCTTCGGCGTCCAGGACCTCTGCGCGATGTCCCAGTCCGTCGCCGAACTCCATGTCCAGTCAGATGGCATTCGTACGAGCCTCGAATGGCACGGATTCCAGTGGATGTACTCCACGCACTTCCGATACGCCTCCCACGACCAGATGAGGCGGTCGTAACCACCACCCGCGAGCCAGAGCGAAGCACCCGCCGGCCGCAGCGCCGCCGTGCGCATCGCCGACTGCGACTTGATCCACTGCAGCACATCGCTCCCGTCGCCTTCCAACGGCGTCCACAGCAGATGCGCATGGTTTGGCATCAGGACCCATGCATGCACCGCCATACGGTGTTGCTCCGCCACCTCCCGCAGCACATCGACCACCGCGCGCTTCGCCACGCGTTCCGCAAGCAACCTCCTCCGTCCCTCGCACGAAATCGTGAGGAACCGCACCTCGCCCTCGCCGCCGCGTCGCCGCATCAACTTGCGTTCGAGCTCACTTCGCATGCCGCGACGCTACCGCGGCGTCGGCCTTGCTCCCCGCAAAGCCCACACGCTTCCCACGCTATCCCTCTCGCGCCGCGAACCGCTGCATCGCACGCAGCGTGGCGGGCGACACATGGTGCTCGATGCCCTCGGAGTCAAGCTGCGCGGTGCGCTCGTCGACGCCAAGCGCGCGCAGGAACGCAAGCACCGTCTCATGCCGCGTTCGCGCCTCCTCGGCCAGCCGCCTGCCCTTCGCGGTCAGCCCGAGCGGCCGATGCGGGCGCGCGTCGACGAATCCCTCGCTCGCAAGCCGCCGCACGACGCGGCTCACCGTGACATGGGAAAGCCCGAATCGCTCGGCGATGCGGCCCACGCGCGCCTCCACGCCTGCATCGACGAGGTCGGCGATCGCCTCGCAGTAGTCCTGCGCGGCCTCGCTCTCGTGCTGCCTGCGCAGCGCGCGGTGGTGCTCGGCGGTCGACGACAGCCGCGTCGCCGCGGCCGTGCTCGTCTTCGTCTTCGCGCGCTTCGGCACGCTCACTCCTCGTTGCCCCGCAGCGAGGCGAGCACATTGAAGTCCTCGAGCGTGGTCGTGTCCTGCTTCGAGTCGCGGCCCGCGGCCACATCGCGCAGCAGTCGGCGCATGATCTTGCCCGAGCGCGTCTTCGGCAGCGCCTGCGTGAAGCGGATCATGTCGGGCTTCGCGATCGGACCAAGGAACCCCGAGACATGCTCGCGCAGCGCGCCCTTCAGCTCGTCGCTTGGCGTGAAGCCAGGCGCCAGCGACACGAACGCCGCGATGCCCGTGCCCTTGATGTCGTGCGGCATGCCGACCACGGCCGCCTCGACGACCGCCTCGTGCGACACGAGCGCGCTCTCGACCTCCATCGTGCCGAGGCGGTGCCCCGACACATTGATCACATCGTCGATGCGGCCCATGATCCAGAAGTACCCGCGGTCGTCGCGGCGCGCGCCGTCGCCCGCGAGGTACATGCCCTGCACGCGCGACCAGTAGGTATCGATGAAGCGCTGGCGGTCGCCGTGGATGCCGCGCAGCATGCTCGGCCACGGCTTGCGGATCACGAGCAGCCCGCCCGTGTTCGCGGGCAGTTCGTTGCCGTGCTCGTCGACGACGGCGGCGTCGATTCCGAAGAAGGGCAGCGTGCACGAGCCAGGCACCGTCGGCGTGGCGCAGGCGAGCGGCGTGATCACATGGCCGCCCGTCTCGGTCTGCCAGAAGGTGTCGACGATCGGGCACTTCTCGCCGCCGATGTGCTTGTGGTACCAGATCCACGCCTCGGGATTGATCGGCTCGCCCACGGTGCCAAGGACCTTGAGCGTCGAGAGGTCATGCTTCGCGGGGTGCTCGTCGCCCCACTTCATGAACGCGCGGATCGCCGTCGGCGCCGTGTAGAAGTGCGTCACGCGGTGGCGCGCGACCATCTCCCAGAAGCGGTCCTCGGCGGGCCAGTTGGGCGCGCCCTCGAACATCACCGTCGGCACGCGGTTCGGCATGATGCCGTACACGATGTACGAGTGGCCCGTGACCCAGCCGATGTCGGCGGTGCACCAGTACACATGGCCCGCGCCCGCGCGCAGGTTGAAGGTCTGCTGCGCGGTGTACGCGGTGTACACCATGTAGCCGCCCGTCGTATGGCGAATGCCCTTCGGCTTGCCCGTCGAGCCCGAGGTGTAGAGGAGGAAGAGGAGGTCCTCGGAGTCCATCGGCTCGCACTCGCACTCGGCGGCCTGCGCGCCGACGAGCTCGTGCCATGCGTGGTCGCGGCCCTTGGTCCACGAGACCTCGTTCTTCGTGCGATGGAGGACGACGCAGTGCTCCACCGCGTGGCCCTGCGCGGCGAGCAGTTGAATCGCCTCGTCGACATTCTTCTTGAGCGGCACGACCTGCCCGCGCCGCCACGCGCCGTCGCAGGTCACGATGACGCGCGACTGCGCATCGAGCACTCGGTCGACGATCGACGGCGCGGGAAACCCGCCGAAGATCACGCTGTGCGCCGCGCCGATGCGCGCGCAGGCGAGCATGGCGACCGCGAGCTCGGGCACCATGCCCATGTACAGCGTGACGACATCGCCCTTGCGCACGCCGAGCGACTTCAGCGCGTTCGCGCAGCGGCAGACCTCGTCGAGCAGCTCGCCGTACGAGAGGTGCTTCACCTCGGGCACGCCGTTCGGCTTCGGCTCGCCCTCCCAGATGATGCCGATCTCATGGCCGTGCCCGTCGAGCACATGCCGGTCGAGCGCGTTGTGGCAGATGTTCGTCGTCGCGCCCACGAACCACTTCGCATCGGGGCAGTTCCACTCGAGCACCTTGCTCCACGGCGTGAACCACTCGAAATCCTGCGCGACCTCGGCCCAGAATCCCTCGGGGTCGGCGATCGACCGCGCATGCCGCGCGCGGTACTCGTCCATCGACGCGCACCAGACGCCGCCGAGGCCCGCGGCCTGGGCTGCGGTGGGCGGGAAGATGCGGTCTTCCTTCAGGAGCGACTGGACCGAGGAATTCGACGCAGGGGACGGGCTGGAGGCGGACATGCCGACAATGTACGGCAGGGGGCGGGCACCGCGCGATCAGGAGGCCTTGCTCTCGCTTGTGCCGGCGGGGCTTCCTCTGTTCAGCGAGATGAGCCCCTTGATCGCGTCGACGAGCACGAAGTAGAGGATCGCCATGATGTACGCGTACAGCGGGAAGAGCGCGGCGACGACGAGCAGGTTTCCGCTGATCGTGGTGAGTAGATAGGGGCGGAAGTCCTCCGCGTCGGCGAGGTACCAGATGGTGCCGACCGCCGCGCCGATGCCGCCCGCGATGGCGAAGAGGCCGAAGATGAACCGCGACGCGGCCAGCAGCGCCTTGATGAAGGTGCCGACGAGCGCGAGGCCGTCTTCGCCCGCGCTCGCCGACGGGTCGACGGTCAGGCTGAGCGAGGAAGGCGAGAAGAAGAGGAACCCGACCGAGGCCAGGATGCCGCCCGCGATCGCAGGCGCGGCGATCTCGATCGCCTCGCCCTCCTTGACGGCGAAGTACACGCCAAGTCCGACCAGGCCCGTCGCGACGAGCATGAGCACGAAGCCGAGAAGCTGGAAGAGCGTCTCGCTGCTTGCGCGCAGCGGGCTGTTCTTGACGAGGAGTTCGTTCGTCGGCGCGAAGCGCAGCGCGGTGTACTGGCCGATCGCCGCGGCCACGGGCACGGTGAGCGCGAGGCCCATGAGCGACAGCTTGTCGAGCCGCACCGCGAAGATGATCGCGAACGCAAGCAGGGCGGCGGCACCCGCGAGATATGCGATGTGTCCGAAGTTCCACGCGCCCAGCGAGATCGAGCGGAAGATGCCGCCGCTCGCGATTCCCGCGAGCCAGTCGATGATCGCCTTCACGATGCGCGCGAGGAAGTAGATCGGCGTCGACTCGTCGTCGGGGTCGCGCTCTTCGTAGCCGCGGGAGCGTCCGCCGCCGTATCGACCGCCGTCGTATCCGCCCCCGCCGTATCCCCCTCCATCATCGGATGGCGGCGGCGCAGAGCGGCCTCCGCCGCGTCCACGCGCGGCAGGTTCGGGTGCGCGGCGTGCGCCCGCACGCGGGTCGCGTCGCGGCGAGGGCGCCGGCTCGGGTTCGGGCTCCGAGAAGTCCGCGTCGGCGCTTCCGAAGAGGTCGGGCAGCACGCTGGTCACAGGCTGCCAGTCGGTCGAGCCTTCGGCGCACAGCATCGCGCTCTGGTCCATGCGGCCCTTCTGGACGAGCGCGGCCAGCTGACCTGGGTCGTAGGGGCCGTAGGTCTTGCCGTCGTTGATCGAGAGCCAGTAGCGCAAGGGGACCTCCGTCTTCGGTGTGCGCGCCCCGCCGGCGACGGTGGCGGGGCGCATGTGACTCGCCAAGCGTGCCTGGCACGCTTGGCAGGCAACGGTCCGCCCCATCGCGCGGGGTCGGACCGAATACCTCATCGGATGTCCATGCGATAGAACCGCGATTTCTGCGCGGTCGCGTGCCCAATGAAACACAGATTGGCCGCCGGGGCTCGGGCTACTGCTTTCCCTTCGCAAACCCCTCGGCCGCCTCGAGCGCCTCGCGGGTCTTGCTCGGGTCCTTGCCGCCCGCCTGCGCGGTGTCGGGGCGGCCGCCGCCTGCGCCGCCGCAGGCCTGCGCGGCGGCCTTCACCCAGTCGCCCGCCTTCAGGCCCTTGTCGATCGCGCTCTTCGGGCAGGTCGCGGCGATGGCGACCTTGCCTGCGTCGAAGTCGGGCGAGAGGAAGAGGATCGGCGTCTCGCCGAGCTTCGCCCGCGCGGCGTCGAGCGCCGCGAGCAGCGCGCCCGCGTCGGCGCCGTTGATCATGGCGACGAGCGGCTTCGCGGCCGAGGCCTTCGCGTGCGCGTCGACGATCTCGCGCGCCTGCGCGACCGCCGCGTCGCGCGCGGCGCCTTCGGCCTGCTTGCGCGCGGCCTTCGCCTTCTCGCGCACGGGTTCGAGCGCGCGGTCGAGCTCCGCGCGCGCGACGGCACCGAGCTCGAGCGACTCGAACATCTTCGTGATGTCGGCGATCTCCTTCGCAAGCGCGTCGCCATCGAGCGCCGCGGCGTCCTTGATGCGCTGCGCGAGGCCGTCGGCGGCCATCTGCGCGGCGAGCGCGCGCGGGCCCGTGAGCGCGAACACGCGGCGCACGCCCGCGGCGAGGCCGCCCTCGCTTGCGAGCACGAAGCGCTTGGCCTCGCCCATCGCGGCGACATGCGTGCCGCCGCAGAACTCGATCGAGAGTTCCTTCCACTTCGGGTTGTCGGGCTTCGCGACGAGCTCGGCCACCGTCGCGCCGATCGACACGACGCGCACGGGGTCGGGATAGCGCTCGCCGAACACGGCGCGCACGCCGCTGATCTCGCGCGCCTTCGCCAGCGGCACCTCGCGCGCGTCGACGGCGAGGTTCGCCTCGATCGCGGCGTTCACGCGGCGCTCGACCTCCTTGATCTGCTCGAGCGAAAGCGGCGACTTGGCCGCGTAGTCGAAGCGCAGCTTCTCGTCGTCGACGAGCGAGCCCTTCTGCTCGACCTCGTCGCCCGCGACCGCGCGCAGCGCCAGGTTGAGCGCGTGCGTGGCGCTGTGGTTCGCGCGGATCGACTCGCGGCGGTCGCGCTCGATCATGAGCTGGCCCGTCTCGCCGCAGCTCATGCGGCCGTGCTTCAGGCGGCCGATGTGCAGCACATACTGGCCCGCGCGCTGGACATCCTCGACGAGGAACACCGAGCTGCCGCCGCTCGCGCGCTCGATGTCGCCGCCGTGCCCGCTCGCGCGGTCGACGCGGAACGAACCGTGGTCGGCGACCTGTCCGCCCATCTCGGCGTACATCGGCGACTTGTCGAACACGAACGCAAGCAGCGCGCTCGAGTCGGCCTCGACATGCTCGTCGAAGTTCTTCCCGTTCCAGATCGCCATCAGCGTGGCGTTCTGCGCCTTGCCCGCGAACTTCGCGTGGTCGTCGGTCGGGTGGACATGCAGCTCCTCGAGCTTCGCGATCGCGTCGGGCGGGAAGTGCATGCCCGTCTCGCCGCCCGCGGCGCTGCGGCTCTTCTCGCGCGCGGCCTCCATGAGCGTCTCGTAGCCCGCGGTGTCGACCGACAGGCCCGCCTCCTCGGCCATGACCTGCGTGAGGTCGACGGGGAAGCCCCAGGTGTCGTGCAGGCGGAAGGCGTCGTCGGCCGAGATCTTCGTGCCGCCCGACTTCTTCACGCGCGCCGCGGCGTCGGCGAACAGCGCAAGGCCGCGCTCGAGCGTCTTCCCGAACTGGATCTCCTCTTCCTCGATGAGCTGCGCCACGCGCTTCGCGGCAGGCGCGAGCTCGGGGAACGCGCCACCGAGGCTCGCCACCACCGCAGGCACGAGGTCCTTGAGGAACGGCCCGCGCACGCCGAGCGTCTGGTGCCCGTGGCGCACCGCGCGGCGCAGGATGCGGCGCAGCACATAGCCGCGGCCTTCGTTCGAGGGCGTGGCTCCATCGGTCAGCGCCAGGGTCAGGCAGCGGATGTGGTCGGCGATGACGCGGTAGGCGATGTCGGTGTGGTCGTCGAGCTTGCCGCCATACGCGCGCGCGCCCGTGCGCACGCGGATCGCCTCGAACACGGGCGCCCACAGGTCGGTGTCGTAGTTCGAGCGCTTGTCCTGGATCACGCTGACGAGGCGCTCGAGGCCCATGCCCGTGTCGACATGCTTCGCGGGCAGCGGCTTGAGCGAACGGTCGGGCTCGCGGTTGAACTGGATGAAGACATGGTTCCAGATCTCGAGCACATCGGGGTCGCCCGAGTTCACCATCGCCGCGGCGTTGCGGCCGCCGCCGATGCGGTCGTAGTGGATCTCGGTGCACGGGCCGCACGGGCCCGTCTCGCCCATCTCCCAGAAGTTGTCCTTCATGTTGCCTGGCAGGACATGGTCCTTCGGCAGGAGCGACTCCCAGATCGCCTTCGCCTCGAGGTCGGGCTCGAGGCCCATCGCGGCGTTGCCCTCGAACCAGGTGGCGTAGAGGCGGTTCGGGTCGAGCCCGTAGACCTTCGTCAGCAGCTCGAAGCCCCAGCGGATCGACTCCTGCTTGAAGTAGTCGCCGAACGACCAGTTCCCCAGCATCTCGAAGAAGGTGTGGTGATAGGTGTCCTTGCCCACATCCTCGAGGTCGTTGTGCTTGCCGCCCGCGCGGATGCACTTCTGGGTGTTGACCGCGCGGGTGTACGGGCGCTTGCCTCGCCCGAGAAACACATCCTTGAACTGGTTCATGCCCGCGTTGGTGAAGAGGAGCGTCGGGTCGTCGTGCGGCACGACCGCGCTCGAGGGCGCGAAGGTGTGTCCCGCCTTCTCGACGAAGAAATCGATGAAGGCCTGGCGGATCTCGGCGGCAGTGGTGGGGCGCGGCGACGGCATGGGACGGGCAAGATAGTCCCGCCGCATGCGAGCGTCGGCAGGCATCGTTCGGGTAGGCTGAGGCGATGGCCAAGCGCGTTCCATTCGTCGGTGGAAACTGGAAGATGAACCTCGCCCGCGCGTCGGGCGCCGAGCTTGCCGCGTCGATCGCGGCGGCGGCGCGGCGGCACGCGGGCGCCGAGGTATGCGTCTTCCCACCATTCCCGTACCTCGAGGTCATTCATTCGGCGCTCGGCGGGGCGGCGGCGGTGGGCGGGCAGGACTGCTCCGACCAGAAGTCGGGGGCGTTCACGGGGCAGGTGGCGGCGTCGATGCTGAAGGATGTGGGGTGTGGTGCCGTGCTTATCGGTCATTCGGAGCGGCGGCATGGCCTCGGGGAGCACGATGCGCTCCTCTCCGAGAAGCTCCGCCGTGCGGTGGAGGCGGGGCTCGTGCCCGTCCTCTGCGTGGGCGAGACGCTGGGCGAACGCGAGTCGGGGCGCGCCCACGACACGATCGAAACCCAGTTGCGGGGCTGCCTGACGGCACATTCCGAGGACTCGATGGCGCGCCTTGTGGTCGCCTACGAGCCTGTCTGGGCGATCGGCACGGGCCGAACCGCGACGCCCGACGATGCGGCCGACGCGCATCGAACGGTTCGGCGCACGCTTGCCGATCTGTATAGTGCTTCGTTCTCCGAGTCGGTCCGGGTGATCTACGGCGGCTCGGTGAACGCGAAGAACGCGGACGATCTCTTCCAGCGCGAGGAGATCGACGGCGGGCTCGTCGGTGGCGCGTCGCTCAAGACCGACGAGTTCACCGCGATCATCGCCGCCGCGTCTGCGCGCGCCGCGCGCTAGGCCACGATGCAAGTCGTGGCGCGTCAGGACTTTCTTACCGCAAGCGAAACGCCATGACCTCGATCCTCTTCGGCATCTTCACCGGCCTCTTCATCATCGTCTCGATCGCGCTGGTCTTCATCGTGCTCGTCCAGCGCCCGCAGGGCGGTGGCCTCACGGGAGCCTTCGGTGGCGGCGGTGGAACCGACACCGCGTTCGGTGGCCGCACGGGCGACGCGCTCACGGTGGCGACGATCACCGCGTTCACGATCTACCTCTTGCTCGGCATCGGCCTGAACATCACGGGCAACCTGAAGCGTCAGGAGGCGATCGAGGCTGCGAACGCGCCCGCGACGCCCGCCGAGACGGCGCCCGTCGAGAATGTGCCCGTGACGCCGATCACCGTGCCGGTCACTGGCACGGAGCCCGCGCCCGCGCCCGCGCCTGCCGACGCCGGCGCGCCCGAAGCGCCGCGCCCTGCGGATCCGAATGCAATCCCGCTGCCGCCTGGAATCCCGTCGCCGACGCAGGATCCTGCGCCTGCTCCCGCTCCCGCGCCGACGGGCGGCTGACCCATGATCCGCTCGATGACGGGTTTCGGAGCCGCTTCCGCTGAGTCGGACGGCTGTCGCTTCTCCGTCGAGATCAAGAGCGTGAACAACCGCTTCTTCAAGGCGGTCGTGCGCGTTCCCGAGGAACTCTCCACGCTCGAGACCGAGGTCGAGACCGCGGTGGCGAAGCGCCTGGCGCGTGGCAGCGTCATGGTGCTCGTGCGATTCGTGCCAGGCGGCGCGGTCGCGGCCGCGGAGGTGAACCCCGACGCGGCGCGCACGGCGCTCACCGCGCTCATGGCGGCGTTGCCCGCGGAACTCCGCGAGCGCGCGACGGTCGACCTCGGCGCGCTGCTCGCCGTGCCTGGCGTCGTGCGCACCGATGGTGTCGAGAAGGTCGTCGAGCTGGCGCGGCCCGTCGTACTTCGCCTTGCCGACGAGGCGTGCTCACGCGTCCTCGAGATGCGCGCGCGCGAAGGCGAGGGCCTGCACCGCGAGCTCGCGCGGCACGGCGACACGATCGCCGCGGCGCTCGAGCATGTCGCGCAGCGCGCGCCCGTGGCGACGAACGCCTATCAGGAGCGCCTGCGCGCGCGCATGAACACGCTGCTCGCCGAGGTCGGCGCCACGGCGGCCGAGACCGATCTTCTGCGCGAGGTCGCGGTGTTCGCCGAGCGTTCCGATGTCGCCGAGGAGGTCGCGCGCCTGCGAGGGCACCTCACGCAGTTCGCGCAGGTGATCTCGCCTGCGCACGCCGAGCCTGCGGGCCGCACGCTCGACTTCCTGTCGCAGGAGATGCTGCGCGAGGCGAATACGATCGCGTCGAAGTCGCAGGATGTCGAGATCGCGCGCCGCGTGGTCGAGATGAAGACCGCGATCGACCGCATCAAGGAACAGGCCGCCAACGCGGAGTGACGCCGTGAGCGAACCTGCGCCCGAATCCGAGGACGGGGTCCAGAAGCCGCTCGAGGACACGCGCGTCGCGCAGCGCGAGCGCTTCCACGCGCGCGAGGCCGCGAAGGTGCTCTCGCACTGGGATCTCGGCGTGATCACCGAATTGCGCGAGTACCGCCACGGCTCGCGCCGGTCGCCGAAGCTGCGCATCCGCTCGGAGGCGGGCGCCTTCCTGCTGAAGCGCAAGGCCGCGGGCCACCGCGAGGACCGCACGCAGTGCTGCCACGACCTGCAGAACCAGGCGGAGCATGGAGGAGTGCCCGTGGCGTCGCTCGTGCCGCGCCGAAACGGCCGCACGCTGCTTGCGAACGACGGGCGCATGTACGAGTGCTTCCGATGGGTGCCCGGCACGCGGTACGGGCGGCTGCCCGGGCAGGCGCGCAATGCGGGCATCGCGCTGGCGCGGCTGCACGGCGCGTTCGTGGGCCGCGAGGCTCCGCACGAGCTTCCTACGGGCGGGTTCTCCGACATCGAGACGGTGCGCGCGCAGCTCCTGCGTGCGTTCGACCGCGTGCGCGAGCAGGGTGCGGCAGGCGTCGACGAGGTGGCTGGCCGCCTGTGCGCGGTGCTCGACAAGGCGGAGTCGAAGCTCGTCGCGCGCGGGCTCCCGCTCGAGCCTGCGGAGGTCTGCCATGGCGACTACCACTCGGGCAACACGCTGTGGAGCGAGGACACGCTGGCCGCCGTGATCGACTTCGACAGCGCGCGCCTCGAGGCGCATGTGGCCGAGGTCGCGAACGGCGCGCTCCACTTCTCGATGCGCCCGCGCCGCAGCGATGCCCCCGACAGCTGGGTGCACGCACTCGACCCCGACTGCCTGCGCGCGTTCATGCAGGGGTACTTCGCGTTTCCGCCGATCGACGCCGCGCGCGTCACGCCCATGATTCCGTGGCTGATGCAGTCGGCGGTGGTCGCCGAGACGGCGGCACCCATCGCGCGCGACGGCGATTTCGCGGGCATCGCGCCCATGTCGATCCTGCGGTACGCGGCCGATGTCTGCGACTGGATCGGCGCGCGTTCCCGCGCGATCTCGGAGACAGCGGGCACATGAGGCTCGACCACGCGGGGTCCCGTGCTACGCTTGGAGCCATGGCGCTTCCTGCGACCCTCTTCCTGCTTGCCGCCGCGGCCGTCGCCGCGCCGCAGGAGATCCGCATCGTCAAGCCGCCTGCGCCCGTGCAGCAGGTCAAGCCGCAGTTCGTGAACCCGCAGCCCGTGCCGCTGCGCGGGGGCATCGACACGAAGGCCACATTCGTCCCGCTGCTTCCGAGCGACGAGGACCTTGCGCGCACCGAGGTCGCGCCCGAGCTCGTGCGGCTCGCCCGCGCGCTCGATGCCGACACCTACGCCGAACGCGTGTCGGCGCGCACCGCGGTCATCGAGCGCAAGGCGTCGCCGAACGAGCTCATGGCGCTGCTCCTGCGCAAGGACCTCTCGGGCGAAGCGCGGCATGTGCTCGTCTCGGTGCTGCAGGACCGCATCATGAACGCCCCGCGCGGCGCGCTTGGGATCCGCATGGAGGGCCTCGGCGAGATCGGCGGCGGCGTGCGGGTGAGCGGGCTTGTCGCGGGCATGCCCGCCGAGCGCGTGGTTCAGCCGGGCGATGTGATCACGAATGTGAACGGCACGGACCTGCGCGACCGCACGGATCTCGTGCGATCGGTGCAGACGCTGCCGCCTGGGACCGAGGTGAAGCTGAAGCTGCGGCGCGCGAAGCGCGATGCCGAGGGCAAGCCTGTGGTCGGCGCGGATGGACGCGAGGAGATCGAGGAGCTTGCGCTCTCGGTGCGGCTCGGGTCGACCGACGACCTCGAGGAGCGCGGCGACCCCGCGCAGCAGGGGATGGGCGTGATGAACGCGCTCACGCTTGAGCGCGCGGCCGCCGCGAACGAGGCCGCGCGGCGCTTCACGCCGCAGCCGTTCGAGGTGCCGTTTCCCGAGCGCGCGAAGCAGGCGGGCACGCCGCCGCCGATCGCGACGGTTGACGGGTTGCGGCGCGGGCTGATGGAGGCGCAGCTGGCGGGCGGCGACGCGGAGCTTGTCGCTATGTTCCGCCTGCGGCTCGACAAGATCGCGGCGCAGCTCGAGCTTGCTCGCGACCCCGCCACGCGTGAGGCGTGGCAGAAGGAACTCAGCGCGCTCGAGATCGAGATGCGCGGCGCGTTCGAGGGTTGAGGTCGCGGGTTGGGTTCACGCGTTCGCGGTGAGCGCGACGCGCGGTTGTCTGTGATGCCTGAGCAGACGACCGTCGGGCTTCGCCCGCCGCATCGTGCCGAGATTGGAGAATC
>JAJTGK010000006.1 GCA_021297815.1 Planctomycetaceae bacterium | reverse complement strand
AAGTGCTACAGATATCGACAAGTGTAGCATCTACGATCCAGTCTTGCCGATGATCTTCGTCGAAAGCCTGTGCTTCAGCCCCGCAAAACTGGCCGTCTCAGAAGGACAGACTGGCGGGAATCTGGCTGTCTGGGAAGGACAGATGGCAGCGAGGGGATTGGCCAGCCGCGCGGAGGGTGTCGCCACGCCACCGTGTCGAGCGAGGAAGGCGACCTCGAAGCCGTCCTTCGGCTTGACGGAGGCAACCTCCGCTCCGCGCCGGGACCGCTCGATGTAGACGGCAGTTTCGAGGGAGTGGCCGATGCTGGATCGCCCGGCCTTCAGCGATTCACGCGTCCGACATCGCCATGCGCTCGAGCGCGCGGTCCATCGCGCGGCGGTAGATCCATGCGCGTTCGGAGGCGTCCTGGTGGCCTGCGCCCTGCTCGAGTGCCTTCGCGAGGTCGGCCTTGGCGCTCGGGCTGACGCAATCTTCGCCGAGGAGCACCACCGAGGCGATCGCGAGCTCGTAGAGCGCGGCGCACGACGGGGCGTCGCCCGCGTTGAAGCGGGGGACACCGCGCTCGATCGCGAGCTCGAGGATCGTGGCTGCCTGTCGTGCCCGCTCGGGTGACGGAGTCTTCGTCGTGGCCGTCGTCGACGACGCGCGCGCCGCGCTCGGCGCGGGAAGCACGCGGTCGATGACATGGATGACGCCGTTCGACGCCTCGATGTCGGCGACCTCGATGCGCGCTCCGGCGACCGTGATCGCGCCCGATGCGAGCGCGAACTCGACGGTGCCGTCGCCCATGAGCGTGCGGGCCTGGCCCTGTGCGAGCATTTCGTCGCGCCGAATCGCCGTGGGCAGGACATGCGCCGCAAGCACCGCCGTGAGCGCGGGTCGATCCTGTAGGAGCGCCTTGAGCGCGTCGGCGGGAATGGCTGCGAACGCCTCGTTCGAAGGCGCGAGCAGCGTCCAGGGCCCAGAGTTCTGCGCCCCGAGCTGCGGCCCAAGGCCCGCGGCGTCGATGGCGGCCCGCAGCGTGGAGAACCGGTCATCCTTCGCGACGATCTCCTCGATGCTGCGGAGCTCCGGCAGCATCACGCCGTCGATCACATGCACGAGCCCGCCATCGAACGCGACATCGGTGGCCACGAGCCGCGCGCCGTCGACCGTGAGCGCGGCGGGGTCGATCTCGAGCGACTGGCCCGACAGCGCCTTGAGGCGGCGGCGGTCGAGCAGCGTGGAACTTTCGAGCGACTGCGCGACCACATGGTGCTTGAGGATCGCCTGCAGCGTCGGCTTGCCTTCGGCGCTCGTGAGGAACTTGACCTGCTCGGGCGGGAGCTTGGCGAAGGCCTCGTTGGTCGGCGCGAAGACGGTGAGCTTCGCGTCCTTCGGGAATTCGATCT
This sequence comes from Planctomycetaceae bacterium, assembly GCA_021297815.1. GTDB lineage: Bacteria > Planctomycetota > Phycisphaerae > Phycisphaerales > SM1A02 > QWPT01. The sequence continues at coordinate 40,267 of JAJTGK010000006.1, read as the reverse complement.
CCGCGGCCTTCACGAGCGCAAGCAGCGTGGTGAGGTTCGCCTTCGTCGCGACGGACGCGAGCGAACCCGCTGCCGACGGCTTGGCCGAAGTCTCGTCGGCCGAGCGGATCCAGTCGACCTCGATCGCGAACGGACCTTCCTTCTTGTCGGCGAGCGTGATTCCCACCGACTCGATCGACGCCGGGTCGAGCGCGGGAGCATTCCGCATGCGCTGGCCGAAGCTGTTGGCGACGCACTGGTCGAACGGGATCGTGACCTCGATCCACTCGCCCGCCTTCGTCTCGAACACGCGCTGGTAGCCGCCCGCCATCAGCCGCAGGCGCGATGATCGGATGTCGCACTGGTACGAGCGGCCGTCGCCCTTCACGCGAAGGACGAGCCCCGTCGTTCCCGCGAAGGTCCCCTCGGGGACCGCGGTGCGGATCTGCGAGAAGCCGCCGTTGTTCTCGAGCGAGAGCTCGCCCGTGAAGCGCAGCGTTCCGCCTTCGCCCGCCGCGATTCTGCCGGTCGAGAGGCCGCCCATCACGCCGTCGAGGACGGTTTGCCAACCCTTGGTTCCGTTGTCGAACTCGAGATTCGAGGCAGAACCCGTCGCCTGCCTCGACTGGGCGGCGACAGGGGCGGCGGCGCACATGAGGAGAGAGGCGAGCACCGAGGCGAGTGAGGGGGTGAACTGTGGCATGGGACGGGGGGTTTCGCCCGTTCCGCCGCGTCGGATGCCGATTCTGGGGAGCGTGGTCGACAAGCGTCTGCAGGAGTGGCCGCGGCTCTGTCGGCATCGGCACGGTGCGCACCGCTTGGTCGCCGCGGGCAGCGGATTTCGGGCCATGCGCCGTCATCAGGCTGTGCTTGTCCGTTCGGTTTGGGTTGATCTCGCCGCAGCGGAGCTCGATGATCTCGCAGGGGTGGTGCGGCCCGGCGAGCCGGCTGAGGGCGATGAACGCCCTCCACGGTGAGGCCGTTTCACGGCGGAATCGAGCGCGTGCACGCTGCCGCAGGAACCGACGGGGATGCGATCGCCTTCGCCGGCGCGAACCGCTCGTCACGCCCGTCACCACCGCGATCCAGCCGTTCCTGGCGACAGTTGCATGGATTTCGCCAGCCACAGGCGACAAGCGCGATGCGTGCTCGGTGCTGGTGTCGCGACTGCGCTGTCGGTATCGTCGCGGACATGCGGGCGACGAAGGCCATCGTGCGCGGGATCTCGGCGTCGTTTCGCGACGCCGTCGTGATGCACCCAGCCGCAGAGGCGATCGATGTCGCGCGGGCGCGCGCGCAGCACGCGCAGTATGTCGAGGCGTTGCGCGAGGCAGGGCTCGAGGTCGTCGAGCTTCCGCCGCTCGACGCGCACCCCGATGCATGCTTCGTCGAGGACTGCGCGCTCGTCGCCCGAGGCACCGCGTTGATCACGCGATCGGGCGCGCCTTCGCGGAGGAACGAGGCCGATTCGATCGCGGAGGCGCTCGCCGCCAAGCACCGCGTCGCGCGTACGCAGGCTCCAGCCACGATCGACGGCGGCGACTGCATGCGCGTCGGAACCACCTGGTTCGTCGGCCGGTCGGCGCGCACCAACGCGGCGGGGGCGGCGCGGGTGCGCGAGGTGTTCGGACCGCTCGGCGATTCGGTGATCGAGGTGCCCGTGCGCGACTTCCTCCACCTCAAGTGCACGGCGTCTTGCATCGATGAGCGCACCGTGCTCGTCGCAGAGGGCACGGTCGACCGCGCCGCATTCGCGGGGTTCGATGTCGTGACCGTGGCGCGCGAGGAGGCGTACGCGGCGAACGCGGTGGTCGTGAACGGCACGGCGATCGTCGCCAAGGGCTATGCGGCGACGCGCGCCGCGCTCGAGCGGCGTGGCCTTCGCATCATCGAACTGGCGCTTTCCGAGATCGCGAAGGCCGACGGTTCGCTGACCTGCATGTCAATCCTGCTTCCGTGACGCGCCGACGACTGCCCATGCGTTCGGGCACAGGAATCGTCGCGCTGCGTCGCCATCGTCGCGACGGTTTGCGCGCCCATCGGTCGTGATGGAGGAGCGCTCAGGACACCTTTGAGCTCGGCCTGGATCAAGCGCGATCTCTTCATCCGCCGTGCGCGCAAGGTCGTGAGGAGCGCTGCAGCGAGACCTCGTATTCATGCATGCATGAAACTCCCGAATGGCCTGCTCGTGGCCGTCGGTTCTCCGCGCGTCGTCTGTCGCGTGCGTCAGTCGCAGATTCCCCAGCGCGAAAGCAGCAGCGCGAGGTCCGTCGCGCCGACCGAGCCGTTGCCGTCGAGATCGAAGGTCGGGTTGGTCGACCCCCACGCGCCGAGCAGCGTCGAGAGATCGGCCGCGTCGATCGTGCCGCTTCCGTTGACATCGCCTGTGCAGCTCGGGTTCACCGTGAGATCCGCGAGATCGGTGAGCCTGGTGCCGCAGGCGTTCGTGATCACGCAGTAGTAGTAGCCCTCGTTCGCCTCGCTGGCAGAGAGGATCTGCAGGTTGGGCGAGCTCGAGCCTGAGATGTTCGGGCCGTCCTCCATGAGGACCGAGTTGAAACGCCAGCGGTAGGTCAGCGTTCCCTGGCCCGTCGCGGAGACCGAGAAGCTCGCCGGTTGACCGGCATTCACCGTGATCGTGTCGGGCTGGTTGGTCACGGTCACATCGATGCAGGCGTCGGCCCAGCTGACGAGCGCGGCGCGGATCTGCTCGCGGAAGAGCTCGGACCAGTTGCCGTAGACGGCCTCGATGTTCGTGCCGTCATGGCCGAAGGTCATGCCGGTGTACTCGCGCGGGAAGATCGTTCCATCCGACTGCTTGAAGGGAATGCGCACGATGCCCGCGATGCCTCCCCAGCGGCTGGAGCTGCAGCCGTAGCCGCCGTCCTTGTAGCGGTACCAGAAGGTCGAGCGGAATTCATTGAGTTCGGAAAGCGTGAGGCTGAGGCTGGCTGCCTCATCGCTGATCATCGTGGAGAAGTGGCCCGTCCCGAAGGTGTTGCTTCCGAACATGACATCCCAGAGCTGCTCCTCCCAGGTCGCGTTGAAGAGCTGGTTCGTGGCGGCCTTCTCGTAGAGCGAGCAGATCGCGCGCGCAGGACCCGTGTTCGGCGTGTTGCCGCAGAGGCAGCCGAGCGTGTGGTTGAGCGATACGCCCGTGATGCCGTTCGAGCCGAGCCACGATGTCAGCGCCGCATTTCCGCCGCAACGGTTGGCGATGAGAAGCGTGGCGTTGTTGTCCGAATCGTTGAGCATGCGGAAGAGCACCGTGCGGATGGGCTCGTCGGTCGCGCTCGACGAGACGCCATCGGGGCATTCGTCCGGATTCATGGTGTCGGGGTTGTTGACGACGGTGTCGAGCCCGAGCGGCCCCTCGAGCCCCAGCGACGCGCGCTGCACCTCGCGCACCGCGTGCACGAACTTCATCGTGCTTGCGATCTCGGCCGGGAAATCCGCGTTGAGCTCCGCGATCACCGGTCCGCCGACCTCCTTCACGAAGAAGCCGTGGTCGCCGTTGGTCGCAGGCACGAAGAGCGAGCGCATACGGCTCTCGATCGCGTTGGTGTTGTCGACATACACGACGAAGTACCGCGTCTCGCCCGACTGGTTGGTGTAGCGCTCGATGTCGATCGGCCGCGCGCCGAGCGCCGCGGCCTGCGGCAGGATCTGCGACGCGTCGAGCGCCGTGTACCACCACCAGCCGCGGATCGGCTTGATCACGCCTGTGACATTGAAGGTCGGCGCCTGCAGCAGCGTTCCCTGCGTGTTGATCTCGACATCGGTGAGGAATCCACCGAACTGCTGCAGCGTGCTCGAGATCTGCGCCGTGGTCGCGCCGTAGAGGTACCAGTGGCCAGCCGACGCTGCGCCCGTGTTGCTGATCGCGACTGCGGACCAGCGCGTCGAGCCACCGATGGTCGCGCGCTGGATGTTGATCGGGCGCAGCGTGCCGTTGGTCATCCAGGTGTCGAGCGCCGAGGTCGTGGTCTGGTTGTAGAGCCAGCCCCAGCCAGGCACGGCGTCGTCGCCCGTGTTCGAGACCACGACCGCGGTGAAGAGCGTCGAGCCGCCGCTGTCGTAGGGCTGCAGGTCGATGATGCGCTTGCCCGTGAGCGCGGCACTGAGGTTCGCCTCGGTGACCGCCGGGTACCAGGTCTCGCCCGCGTTCGCGTAGTCGCCCGAATTCTGCACAAGCACCGCGTCGTACTGGTTCGTGCCGACGCGGTCGATGTCGACGATGCGGAAGCCCTGCGAGCGGGCCGAGTTGATGGTCGCGTCGGACGCGCCGAGGTAGACGAGGTAGCCGGCGGGTGTCGTCGTGTTCGGATCGATCTGGGCGAGCGCGGGTGAGCCCGCGAGGGCGAGCATCGCGGCGATGGACAGGGTCGACGGGGCGTTCGCGAGACGGAGCATGGTGAGATTCCTCCGGCCGCCGCGATCCGTGCACGCTCGGATCGCATGGGCGGCCATGTGATGGCGAAGATGTCACACCGAGAGCGTCGGGGGAAGCGCCGACCCTGAAGGAAATCGCGATTCCGGCGCCAAGGGACGGTTGGCCTCGTCGTCGACACCGATGCAAGTACCTGCAGGGTATCAGGTTGCTTCCTGCGCTTGAATTCGAACGCAAGCGGGATCTCGAGGAACTTTCGTCGGCCCAAGCGGTGCTCGCAGGCCGTCGAGCGTGTTGCGCATCTCGAATTCGACGAGGTGCCGACCGTGCCACGCGCTCAGTGCGGCGACCGCGACGCGTGCAATCTGCCCGGAGCGAACGCTGCAGCCCCAGGCGACGGAAACCTCGACGGGGTGGTGGACGCCGAAGTCATCGTCGGTATCTTCAACTGGTGGCGAAGTCCGTTGATGGATGACTTCAACAACGACGGCAGGACCGATGGCGACGGCCTTGGTGAGGTGCTCAACGGCTGGACCGGGCGACCCTGAGACGACTGGGGAAGAGCGGTACTCGGGCGAGCTCGGCATGCGGAGAGCGCGATGTTTCCGCTCTCCGCCTTGAGCGCATGTCCTACTCCGCACCTGGCCTGCTCGAACTCGGGACGGAGCACCCGCGCAGGACGGAAGCAATATCAGCATCGGAGCTCGAGCGGATTGAGAGTTGATTGTTCGATGACGACCAGGTGGCGGGGGTGCGGTGTTCTGCGGAAGACCGACTCGCGCCGCCACGATTCGACGGCTCTGGTCGCGAATGACGCGGGCGCAGGTCGTGCGTCGCCGCCTCCAGCCGTTGGTGAAGTCTTGAGGATTTGGCTGCGGCTCGGCTGCCTTCGGCACGACGCGCGCCGCCTGAATGTGGTGCCGTGTCGCCTTTCGTGGCATGATGCTGGAGTGCCTGCCGACGAGCAGCCTCTTCCGAACCTCACGGCGCTGCTGAACGACGCAGGGCGGGGCAATCGGGCTGCGCGCGAGGTCGTCTGGTGCGCGATCTACGGCGATGTGCGCGCGATCGCGGTGCGTGCCTGTGCGGCCGAGGGCCTTCGGACAGACCTTCAGCCCACGCTCCTCGTGCATGAAGTCTTCCTAAAGATGTTCGGAGGCACCTCGACGCTCCCCGCTTGGGAGAATCGACGGCACTTCTGGGGCTCCGTCGGTCGCGCGATGGGGCAGATCCTCGTCGACTTCGCGCGCAGCGATAACGCCCAAAAACGCGGTGGGGGGCGCGAACGCGTCGAGCTCGACATCGCGGCCGGCGAGCTCGCCGACGCGGGGCGCGCCTGCTCGCCAATCGTTGCGGAAATCGTCGAGGCGCTCGAGCGGCTCGAGGATCACTCGCCCGAGAGCGCCCATGTCGCGCGCCTGCGCTACCTCGCGGGCCTATCGATCGAGGAGACCGCTGCGCTGCTCGGCATTGCGCCCCGTTCGGTCACGAACCGATGGATCTATGCACGCAGTTGGCTGCGGCGTGCCATCGCCGCGAACGATTCCCGCATGGAGAAGGATGGCTGACGCCCCGCAATATCAAGAGCCCGCGGAGGGCGCCGCTGGCGCTGGGCGCGACCCTGTGCTCGTCGCGCGCCAGGAGGCCATCGAGCGCGTCTTCGTCGAGGCGGTCGCTGAGGCCGAGGGCGCGCGCATCGCGCTCGTCGAGCGCTCGGAGCTCGACGACGCGGGCAAGCGCGAGGTCATCGACCTGCTGCGCTTCCATGTGGCGGAGGCGATGACGCCGAACCCGCGCTCGCTGCATGACGACGACGCGCTGTCGGGCGCGTTCGTCGGGCGGTCGATCGGCGGATGCCGACTGGTGCGCCTCGTGGGGACGGGCGGCATGGGCGCCGTCTTCGAGGCCGAGCAGCTCGACCCGTGCAGGCGCGTGGCGGTGAAGCTCCTGCGCAGCGAACTTGCGTCGGGCAGCGCGCTGCGGCGGTTCCAGCTCGAAGCGGAGCTCATGTCTCGCCTTGAGCATCCCGCGATCGCACGGATCTACGCCGCGGGCACCCATCGGTCCGGAGTGGACCACGCGTCCGCGAGCGACGCCCTTGGGGCCTTCGAGGCGCCGACCGCGGCAGCGCCGTACCTCGTCATGGAGTTCATCGACGACGCACGGCCGATCACGCGGTTCGCGCGCGAGCGCGGGCTGGCTCCGACCGAGACCGTCCGCCTGTTCACGGAGGTCGTCGATGCGATCGCCTACGGCCACGCGCGCGGGGTCATCCACCGCGACCTCAAGCCGGCGAACATCCTCGTCGGCGGCGACGGACGCCCGCGCGTGATCGACTTCGGCATCGCGAAGGCGATCGACCCCGACGGCCGCGGCATGCGCGGCGCGATCGCCATGACGCGCACCACCGCGTTCGTCGGCACCCTGCAGTACATGAGCCCCGAGCAGTGCGGCGCGACGCGCGTCGACGCCGATGTGCGCAGCGATGTGTACGCCCTCGGGCTCGTGCTCTTCGAGGCGCTCGCGGGCCGAACGCCGTATGCGATCCCCGCCGACGCAGGGCTCCTCGCCGCCGCGCGGACCGTCAGCGAGTCGCCCGCGCCTCCACTCGGTTCGATCGATCGGCGATGTGCGGGCGACCTCGAGCGCATCGTCGCCAAGGCGCTCGCGAAGGACCCCGCGCTGCGCTACCAGTCGGCGGGCGAGTTCGCGGCCGACCTGCGGCGGCTGCTCGCGCACGAGCCGATTCTCGCGCGGGATCCGAGCGTCGGCTATCGCGCGTGGCGATTCGCGCAGCGCAATCCGACGCTCGTCGTCCTCTCGAGCGCCGCGGTCGCCGCGCTGGCGACGACCGCGGTGGTCGCGCTGCTGTTCGCGCGCGAGGCCGCGCACCAGCGCGATGTCGCATCGCTGCGCTCGGCGCAGTATGCGACCGAGGTCGGCGATTTCCCTGCCGCCCGCGAGGCGCTCTTCGATGTCCCGCGACGCGAGCGTGGCTTCGAGTGGGGCGCGCTCTGGTCGCGCGCCGCGGGATGGACGCACGAGGTCGCGTTTCCGCGCAGCGGCTCGAACATCTACGACATCGAGTCTGCGCGCGGCGGAGAGGTGTTCGTCGCATGCCAGGACGAGACGACGCTGGTCTTCGAGGCGCGCACAGGCAGGGTGCTCGCGCGCGCCGTCGATCGTCGCGACGGCGCCTTGACCGAGACGCTGTCGTTCGATGTGGACCGTGACGCGACGCGCGCGGTGCGCGGCGGCATGGGGCTTGCGCCCATCGCGATCGCGCTTGAGGATGGCCGCATCCTGTGGGAGGGACCGACGCCGAAGGAACTGTTCGCGGCCGTCGCGATCTCGCCCGATGGAACGCGCGTGGCGTTTGCGAACTCGGGCGAGCCGCTGCGCACCGTGCGTGTCGGTCTGTCCGCGGACGCGGGCGTCGCGCTCGCATCGCGCGAACTTTCGGGCTTCATCCGCTCGCTCGACTGGTCGCCCGACGACGCGCTCATCGCGATCGGGATCGAGCCCGCGACGCTTCTCGTCGTCGATGCCGGTTCGCTCGAGACGCGCTGGTCCGCTCGCCTCAATGGAAGCCAGGATGTGCCCGATGTGCGCTGGAGCGCGGACGGCCGCTTCGTGAGCGCCACGGCGTTCGCAGGCTCGACGCAGGCGTTCACGCGCGAGGGAGCGCTGCTTGGTTCGGTGAGTGCGGCGACGATGGACCAATCGGCGTCGTATGCGGGCGAGCTCTCTCCCGACGCGACGCGCCTTGCGAGCGGCGCGATGGACCAGCGGCCGCGCATCCAGGAGGTCGCGACAGGCCGCTCGTTCCGCCTGCCTGGCCACGAACAGCAGGCGTGGAGCGTGGCATGGGGAGCAGGTGGCGAGGTTCTCGCCTCGACTGGCCGCGAGGTCCGGCTCTGGGATCTTGCGCGGCACGATCCTGCGGGGACCGCGGTCGCACGGGTGCCTTCGCAGGGCCTTCGGCTTTCGGATGATGGATCGCTCGCGGTCACGATTCTCGATGGCTCGGGCGACGCGCTCGTCGCCGAGGTTCCGTCGATGCGCGAGGTCGCCAGGTTCCGAGGCCCCGTCCGCCGCATCGCGCTCGATGCGGCGCGTCGCCGTGTCGCGATCTGGAACGGTGCCAAACTCTCGGTTCATCCACTCGACGCAGCGCACGCGGATGGCGAGGGCGGGGCGGTGCCGCTCTGGTCGCGCGACGGCGCGCAACTCGCGGCGATCGGACTCACGCGCACCGACGGATCGCCTGCGCTCGATGCCATCGAGTGGTTCGCCGACGGCCGGCTGGCGGCCTCGGTCGGCAACGAACGCGTCGTTGCGTTCGACGGAGGCACAGGCGATGCGAACGCCTCGATCGACCTGACTCCCTTCATTCGCGCGAATCCAGTGATCAGCGAGCCTGGCCCGATCGCGTCGCTGCGCCCATTCGGCGAACACGGCATCGCGGGAGCCTCGTCGCTTCCGCCTGGGCTCTTCCTCTGGAACGGTGGGAGCGATGCGCCGCGCGTGGTGTCGAGCGACCAGCCGTATCGGCGGCTCGCGGTGGCGGCGGAGGGCGCGCTGCTTGCGACGGGCGATGTGGACGGAGTCGTGCGCGCGATCGATGCCCGAACGATGCGCGAGCATTGGCGCACCGACGCGCTGACCGCGACATGCAGATTCCTCGCGATCCGTCCGCAGCAGGACCGCATCGCCGCGGCGTCGATCGACCGCAGGCTCGCGATCCTCGACGCGACGACGGGCGATGTGCTCGTGCGCCTGCCGCTTCCTGCTCCGCCGGCAGATATGCGCTTCACGCCAGACGGCACGCGGCTTGTGGTCGGTCTTGCGAATGGTCGCGTGGTCTTTCTCGACGACGCGCGGTAGCGCGGAGTCCAGCGCATGGCTTTGACGCGCCCAGCGGAGGATTGAAGCGGTTCGGAGCAGCCGTCCTCGGACGCGCTCGACGAGAGCCCCGCGTTGCCGGTCCGCGACGCCGACGGGTGTCTTCGGAGCCACAGCCCGCGTGCATCGGGCAGCCGACAGCGGCTTGGCAGCGCTTCGGGAGGAGGATCGTCCGGCCCTGCATCGAGCGCGGCTGCTCTCGCGCGGAGTCGAAGGTGCTTTGCGACGAGTCCTTGCGAGGGGCGCTTTCCCGCGAGCGGCACTCGGAATTCGCAAGGCTTGGGCATTTCTGACATTCGTTCGCGATGATCTCTTGTTTCCTGCGTGAGGCCGCGTACATCTTCACGAGGACAGCCGCGTCGCGGTGCAGGGACTCGTCCAACACCGCCGGCCCCGAAGACCCAGGAGGATCCCATGAGTAACCATCATGCCAAGGTCGCCACTCGCTCTGTGCGCATGAGTCAGCTTCGTTCCGGAATGGGACGACTCGCGTGCATCCCTGCGTTCGGTGCTTGCGCGGTGCTTGCTGGCGCGGCCGCGTTCATCGCGCCGATCGGCCTTGCCTCCGCGGCCGCGACAGATGAGGCGACGCGATGGCGGTTGCCGACGGAGGTGCTGGCTGCGGGCGACGCCTTCACTCCCGACATTCTCGGCGATGCTGCGTTCACGACCGCCAGCACCGCGTCGGTCCCAGGACCAAGGTTCGGCGAGCGGATGGCGGTGACGCACCTGCCGACGAAGGATGGCGCGACGGGCGATGTGATCGTTGCGGCGAGCCTCGGCGGCATGTCTCTTCGCCATGCGGCATCGCAAGGTTTCGAGCCGTATCCGCTCTGCGAGGAGCCGTGGAAGGGCTCGCGCTCCACGGGTGCAGTCGCGGTCTTCCGGCTTCCGAGCGGAGGACTTCGGTACGAACTCGAGTCCGTGATCCTGCCGAATGAGGCGGAGGTCGAGATTCAGGCGGGCTTTGAGAAGTGCGGCCCGGGCTGCATTGCAGGAACACGGTTGGCGCTCGAAGGTCGCTCGATGGCCGCGATCAGCGGAGCAGCGCTGCAGCAGGCCGAAGCGCGGCCGGCCGCGTCGCGGCTTCGCCTTCATCGCCGGAGCGAGGCGGGCGTGTGGCTCGAGGAACCTGTCTACATCACGGGGAAAGGCGAGTGGATCAACGCCTACGACGCCGACTTCGTCGACGAAGACACGCTTGTCGCCATCGCTGCAGTGCAGGTGGTGACACCCGATCTCGATGTGCAGCCGTGCGCGGTGCATGTCTTTCGGCGTGTCGGCGGCCAGGGCGGTGGTTTCGAGTGGGTCAGTTCAGGTGACTACCCGAGTCTTGAGTTCGAGGCGGACGAACTCGGGGTGGGAAGGGGCACGGTTTCACAGCCCGCTGGAACGGGCGAGTGGCCGCGAATCGACGCGATGAAGACCGACGCGGACGATGCTGCGGACGGCGCGGGCATTCGGATCGCGGTCGGAGCACCCGGATACACCACCCTTGGTTCAAGTGAGCTCGCGGAAACGCGTGGCGCGGTCTATCGCGTGCACCTTCCAGATCTCCGCGTTCAGCCGCAGGGCAACGCGCGGAAGGTCCTGATCGGCCTCGGCGAGAACAACCCGGCGCATGCACCCAAGGACCGTCGCGTCGGTCATTCGGTTGCCCTTGACGCAGAGCGGACCTATTTCTCCGCGATCGGCTCGAGCTCGCTGCCTGGGTATGCAGATCCAGCTGCGGATGCGATCGTCGCGATCGCGCACTCCAGCAGCTCGATGTGGGAGGCCAACGACGATGTGAACGACGCCCGCGTCATCATCACCGTCTCGATGCTGCCATCGCCTGCGTCAGGCGTCCTGCATTCGTCGGTCAGCCAGCGGCTCGGGCTCGGGTATGGGCGCGACATCGCGGTGCAGGGCGGCGGCCTCGTCGTGCGCACGGAACTCCATCCGTTCGGCATCGCGGGGGGGCCGGTGCTCGCGCAGCGCTTCGAACCGACCGCGGGCGAGGCGAGATGGACGCGCACCGATGTCTACGAGACGGGTCGACCCGCCGTTGCCGACACCTCGGGCCTCTCGTACGGCTCGCTCGCTGTCTCGGAAACGGGGCTGGTGCTTCTCGGGGAGCCAAGTCTGGGCGGTGGTCTGACGCTGGAAGCGGGCGCCGCATGGATTTTCTCCGACGACGGAGACTCGAACGGCGACGGCGTGCGCGGCGATACGGGCGCCGAGGGCGTTGAGCTCGTGGTCATCGACGAGTGGAGCATCGATCTCTCGACCGCGGAGGGTGGAGGATCCGGCACATCGACGATCGCGCGCGCGATCGGTATCTCGGAGTACTTCCGAAGCGCCTATCCCGGCGAACCAGTGCGCGTGACCTGCGTGCGCACGAAGCACTTCGGCGAATCGGGCCAGGCTCCCGTACTCGAGTACTCGAGTGCGATGCAGTCTTCGAACGGCTACGGACACATCGAATCAAGCCGCGAGGTCTCCGTCGATTCCGTCGGTACGCTCCCCGTTCCGAACTGCTTGCGCGCCATCGGTGTCGACTTCCGCGCGGCACACGAAGCGGAACTGCTCGCAGACATCGCGGCACGATGGCCGTGGCGCGCACAAAACAGGGTCGTACTCACGCTTGCTCATGACTGCGACAATACGGAGGTGCAGAACCTCCTCATCACTCCCGAGTCGAACGCCACTGTCGTCTCGGCCATAGCGTTCGCGGCTGGCGGCACGAACGAGCATCGCAGGAACTTGCTGCCATTTCTTCGCTCGGTGGATCGTGCACGGACCTTGACCCTCCCGATGGGCTACGACCAGCAGCTCGTCAATGGCTCGGCGGAACAGTGCGGGGTACTTCCGTTTGTCCGGCCGTCGATGTTCACGGGCGGCGCATTCGACCCGACGCTTGGGTACCCGCAGACGGGTATCGGGCAGGCAGATCTCTGGCCCGACCTCAACAACGATTGGGTGATCGACGCAGCCGACCTAGGCGTTCTGGTCGGTGCTTGGGGCACTTCCGCCGCGGATCTCGACGGCGACCAGACGACGGGCGGAGCGGATCTCGCTGCGCTGCTCCTTCGCTGGGGTCCGCTTACGGCCCCGTGTCCGTGTCCTGAGTGCTCGAGCGAACCCTGATCTGCTGTGTTGCTTCCGGCAGAGAGTCGCGCACGCGGTACCATCAACAGCGTCTTGGATGGTTTCTCCGAAGCCCTTGCGACCGCGTTGCCGTCGCGCGCGCATGGCTGGGGCAGGCGGGATCGCGTGCTGTTCGCGCCGCATTGAGTGCCTGCAAGCCGTTCCATGCGTCCACCTGCCAGCACGCGCGCTTTCGGCGACCGTCCAGAGGTTGGGCTGCCTGCATCATGCGACCGCTGAGGCGGCTTTCGTTCCGCACGGATCCGATCCACTGGCGACGGAGGAGGTCACGGCCATGCGAAAAGGCGGACGGCAGGCGCCATCGTCGTGCGGGCCTGCGGAACAACGGTGTGACAGGACGACCGCTAGCGGCGCGCGGTCGACGGGTGCGGCTTCTGTGACTTGCGCCCCTTGTCGCCGCCGCAGGCATCGGCGACTTCTGCCGGTTGGGGTGATGCCTTGGTCGATGCGATTATCGAGGGACCGCTGTGCGCCAGAATCGACATCGCAGATCGCGCTGAGCATCGCGAGCCTGCCTTCCCTATGCGCGTTGCGCATGATCTGGCTCGATACGAAGAGCCACTGCGACTGATCGAAAACACTCGTCTTGGCGGCGGCGGTCAAGTCGCGGGAAGGGAAGTTTCAGCCCTTCGGCGCCGGCACGATGGTCGCGGTCCGTCGCCGAGGCTGCGGGGCATCTTGTTGTCCTCGACCACCGGGCCGATGGCGCTGCCGTTCGTGTGGCCGAGCAGCAGGGTCAAGTGGACTCCGAGCGAGCGACACCGCGCTCAACGGCTCCCGATGCAGCGGGAACCGCGGAGTTGCCCGAGACCCGAACGACGAAGAGATTGTCCACGCCGTCGTCGCACACCATCTCGAGCGGGACGCGCGAGTCTTCGCAGCTCAGCACACCGATCGAGGTCGGCTGGCCGAATCCGCCCGTCCTCGCGACGCGCTCGGTCGAACACCCGTGCATGTTCGAAGCGCTCCTCGCAAAGTGCATGTTGCCCGACGCGAGTTCGGCGCAGACAAGCCCTCGGCGATGCCCCCACGGGCGGAGAGCCGCGCTGCCGCACCCAACGAACGGTTGGGAGCCGCGCCGCAGGAGGCTTGGAGAGGCGTGAGCAGCACCCTCGCAATGCTTGCGAACTCGAGGAAGCGGGGCGTCTGGATGTGCCTTCCCTAGGACCTTCGAGGGGCCCGAACGCGCTTCCTGCAAGCGAGGGCGCGAAACGCCCAGCCGCGGCGTCCCTTCCTCGGATCTTCATCGATACGGGGCCTCGGCACCGTCGGGTGGTCCTGCGGCTCTCCAGCGGCGGCTGGCATGCGAGCGCCGTCTCCAGAGTTCGTTCGGCGAAGTCGGCTGCGGCAATGATGCGTGTGGCGCGTGAATCTAAGGCCGTTCGAAGCACGATTTGGTTCTTGCGTCCAGGCAGGCAGGCCGAAGGAGAGCAAACCTTGGAGCCCATCATGCTGATGCGAACCATCGCCGTCATTCTCGCCGCCGGCCTCACACCAGCGGTCTCGGCACAGGTCGTCACCTCGTGGGGCGCGCCGTCCGTTGACGATGGCAACCCGATTCCGAACTTCGTCGCGACTTGGAACTCCGACCCAGCCACGGGTCAGATCACCAACCTTCCCGAGGTCTACGCGTCCATCTCGCTGGCGGCTGACAACTAGCATGCGCGCCTCTTCGCCTCGCGCGGTACGAGCCTCAATGTGTTCGGACTCGACGGCTCGGGAAGCCTCGTCCCAGTCGCACCTCCGACGCTGATCCGCGATGAGAGCGGCGAAGCGGCGAGACCGAATCAGGTCACCTCGATGGGCTTCGGCAACGGCGTTCTCTACGCAGGCGTCTTCCGCTCGGCCATCGATGAAGGAACCGGCCGCGGCATTCCGCGCGGCCTTTACACGATCAACATCACGACCGCAGTCGCGACGCCCGTTTCGGCGGCTTCGAACTTCCCGCTCATCCTTGGCATGGACTTCAACTTGGATGACGGCTTCATGTACGCGGTCGTTGGCGAAGACAATGCGCAGTCCATCGTTCGGTTTGATCTCGTGACATTCACCATCGCCGAGGTAGCGGTGCTTCCCGCGTCGGTGTATGCGGGGCAGGTGGGCCTGAAGTTCGATGGCGTCGCGGTCGGCGAAGGCAAGGTGTTCCTGACGACCGGGCTTAACTCGGGCTACGGCAATGTTCCAATCGCGGTCTATGACCTCGCGGCAGGAGCATTCGTTCAGAGCCTTCCAAACCCCACGCGCAGCGCTGAAAATCGGTACTACTCGGCGGGCGCCACCTACTTCAATCCGGCGCCTGCGCCTTCGCCGTGTCTAGGCGATGTCAACGATGATGGCACGGTCGACGGCTCGGATCTCGCGTCCGTCGTCGGCAACTGGGGCAGCGCAGGTGTCGGCGACATTGACTCGAACGGCGTGGTCGACGGCGCGGACCTCGGTCTTGTGCTGAGCGCGTGGGGGTCTTGTCCCTGATCGTCCGGCGAGCGTGACGAGACGCACAGCACGCATCCGCGTCCCGCGGGCCCGAGCGCCGCGGGATGCGTCACTTCTTTCCTCGCCATACGGCTGAACGCACGGATTGCTTGCGATCTCCATCATCCCGCCATGGAGCATGAATCCGCGAGGAGGTCACACGGCGAAGTGCGAATGCAGCGCGGAACTCGCGCAGCCCCGAATTGTTTGGGAAATCGATGGCTTGCGTCCGTCGCGTCGACGGTGAGGCTGTCATTCTCGAGATCCGCATCGCGCAGAGGAAACACATGCTGACCACCCTTGCCGCCTCGATCCTGCTCGCAACCTCGCCCGTCGCCGTTCAGAACGCGCCTGCGAAGGCCAACACCACCGCCACCACCGCCGCTGCGAAGTCGACCATCGTCGACACCGCCGTCGCTGCGGGCAGCTTCAAGACGCTCGTCGCGGCCGTGCAGGCTGCCGGCCTCGTCGAGACGCTGAACGGCACGGGTCCCTTCACGGTGTTCGCGCCGACCGACGAGGCGTTCGCCAAGCTTCCCGCCGGCACCGTCGAGTCGCTGCTCAAGCCTGAGAACAAGGCGAAGCTCGCGGCGATCCTGACCTACCATGTGGTTCCTGGCTCGGTGAAGGCCGCCGATGTCGTGAAGCTGAAGAACGCGGGCACCGTGAACGGCCAGCGCGTCGACATCAAGGTCGATGGCAAGAAGGTCACCGTCGACGGCGCGACCGTGACCGCGACCGACATCGCGTGCTCGAACGGCGTGATCCATGTGATCGACACCGTCATCCTTCCCGTCGACGGCACCGTGGTCGATGTCGCGGCGAAGAACGGCTCGTTCAACACGCTCGTCGCCGCGGTCAAGGCCGCGGGCCTCGTCGAGACGCTCTCGGGCAAGGGGCCGTTCACGATCCTCGCGCCGACCGACGCGGCCTTCGCGAAGCTCCCCGCGGGCACGCTCGAGATGCTGCTCAAGCCTGAGAACAAGAAGCAGCTCGCCGAGATCCTCTCGTACCATGTCGTTCCTGGCGTGGCCGCGTACAGCGATGCCGTCGTCAAGATGACCGAGGTCCCCACCGTGCTCGGCAGCACCGTCGCGGTGAAGGTCTCGGGCGACAAGGTCATGCTCAACGGCGCGAATGTGGTCGCGGTCGATGTCGAGGCGAGCAACGGCGTGATCCATGTGATCGACACCGTGCTCCTGCCGGGTGCGCGCACCTCGCCGACGGGCCAGGCCAACGCCGAGGGTGGCAAGACCAACTGACGGCGCTTGAATGACTGAACAAGCCGTCTCCGTCGGGTTTCCGACGGAGACGGTTTTTCTTTCGTCGCGGGGTTGGCCTGACTCCGTTGCAGGGCCGCGGCGATGGCAGAGCCGCGCCGAGTGCGGAGGCGGTCGGCGCAGCGCACGCGTGCAGACATGGCGAAATCGCTCCGATCACAGGGCTCGAAAGCCTGGCTGAGGCTGCTTTGCACGCGAGGTGTGGGGAATTCGGTGCGTGGCGCTTGGTTTCACGGGGTGCGAAGTAGACTCGGCGGCGTTCGATTTCCCGATTCACCGCGCATGGAGCGAAGCATCGTGTCGAGGCTCATCAGATCGTTTCGTCCCGCCTTTCAGCGCGCACTCGGCGTGCTCGCCGTCATGTTCGTCGTGACCTTCGGCTCGCAGACTGCGGCTGCGCAGTGCGCTGCGACCTGGCTCGCGAGCCCGAGCGACCAGCCGGGCGTCGGCGGGGGCGCGGTGCACGCACATGTCGTGATGCCGAACGGCGACATCGTGGTGGGCGGCGACTTCACCTCCGCAGGCGGCGTGACAGCCCAGTACATCGCGCGATGGGACGGCACGCGGTGGTCGGCGCTCGGGTCGGGCTTGAATGGTCCTGTGCGCTCCTTGGCGGTCCTTCCGAATGGCGATCTCATCGTGGGGGGCGCCTTCTCCACTGCAGGCGGATAGTCCGCGGTGCGTCTTGCGCGATGGAACGGATCAGCATGGTCGAGCAACAGCGGATCCTTCCTGGGCACTGCCTTGAGCTCCGTGGACGCCATCGCGGTGTTGCCGAACGGCGGATTCGCCATCGCTGGGAGCTTTGGGGGCTCAAGCCCCTACAGGAACATCGCGCGCTGGAACGGGAGCTTTTGGGATCAGTACGGGTCTGGCTCCTTGACGCCCGTCTCGGCGATCGCCGTTCGACCGAATCCCATGGTTCCGCTTGGCTACGACCTGATTGCGGATGGCAACTTCTTCACGGGAAGTCGGCGGCTGCATGTGTGGAACGGCACGAGTTGGGAGCCGATCGTGAGCGAGCTGGGTTGGGATGTCACGGCGATTCAGGTCCGCGCCGACGGCCGTGTCCTCGCGCTCTCGTCGACGCAAAATCGGGTGTTTGAAACGAATTGCGGCGCGTGCAGCCTCCTCGGCAGCGATTGGAGCGCCTATCCAGCGATCGCTGGCTCGGTGAGTTCGATGGCGCTCGGGTCGGACGGCGAGTTGTTCGTCTCAGGATCCTTCACCGCCTTCGGGCAGAACATCGTCCGATGGAACGGCACTGGGTGGAGCGCGACAGGGCAAGGCGTGGCGGGCATCATCTCGAAGCTGACCGCGATGCCGTCGGGCGGCCTCCTGGTTGGCGGCACCTTCGAGTATGTCGAGGCGTCTCTTGCCGCGCGGAACATCGCACGATTCGACGGGACTACCTGGTCTGCATTCAATGCGGGGTTTGGCGGACCCACGGCCGATGGCGCGCTGCTTCCAGACGGCAGCATTGTGATCGGAGGGGCCTTCAAGTCGATCGGCAGCCTTTCCGCGAATCGCGTCGTCCGATGGGATGGCTCTGCATGGTCAGCGCTTGGAGCGGGCTTGAACAACTCGGTGACCACCGTGGCATCTGTGGCTGGCGGTGTGGTCGTTGGAGGCAGCTTCACGATGGCCGATGGTGCGCCGGCCAGCAGGATCGCCCGCTGGAACGGCACCGCATGGCTCCCGCTTGGTTCAGGGCTGAACGACACCGTGCGAGACGCGACGGCGCTCTTCCCGAGCGGTGACATCGTCGCGGGCGGAAGCTTCACGACGGCGGGCGGCGTGCCCGCGAGCCGCATCGCTCGCTGGAACGGCACCGCGTGGCTTCCGCTCGGTTCGGGCATCGACGGCACCGTCTACGCGGTCACGCAGCTCGCCAACGGAGACATCGTGGCGGGCGGCAACTTCACCACGGCGAGCGGAGCGAAGTGCAGGCGCGTCGCGCGTTGGAATGGCAGCGCGTGGGCTCCGCTCGGCGCGGGCTTGGATTCGACCGTGTACGCGCTGCTTGCGCTCTCCGGAGGCCAGCTGCTGGCGGGTGGCGACCCCGTGTTGCCAACGGGAGGCGCTGCGAACAGCGTCTCGCTTTGGAATGGTTCGTCGTGGTCGGCGCTCGGTACGGGTCTGAGTGGCAATGTGCGAAGCCTGGCGCTGACGCCGAACCCCGCTTCTCCCGCGGGTTACGACATCTTCGTCGGAGGATCCAACCTCTCGTTGAATGGAGTCGAGATTGGCGATGTCGCTCGCTGGGACGGCGCCTCGTGGTCGTCGATCGGAGCGGACGGCAGCGGCTCGGTCTCGGACATCGTGTCGCTTGAGTCGGGCGAACTCGTCTTCCTGGGATCGATTCGAGCCGGTGGCGGGCTTCTTGCCCACGAGATGTCGCGCTACAGCCTGACGGGAGTTCCTTGGGTCACCCGCCGGCCCGTGGAACAGACCGTGTCTCTCGGCACGACGCTCACGCTCTCGGCGACCTGTGCCTTCGGATACGACTTCGACGGGCCTGTGCAGTTCGAGTGGCGGCGCGACGGCGCGCCCATCTCGGATGGCGCGGGCGGCGCCTCGCGCGGCGGTGGCACGGTGAGCGGAGCGAGCGGCACGCTGTCGGCGTACGACCTCACGGCCACGCTCGTCCTGACGAATGTGCAGCTTTCCGACGCAGGTGCCCATGCGTTGACCTTCTCGAACGCGTGCGGCAGCGGCGACAGCGGCGAGGTGGAGATCGCCGTCGAGGCGTCGTGCATCGCCGACATCAACGGCGATGGCGTCGTGAGCGGCGCGGATCTCAGCATCCTGCTCACGCGCTGGGGCCTGTCGGGAACCGGCGATCTCGACGGCAACGGCGTGGTGGACAGCGCGGATCTCGCCATGCTGCTCTCGTCGTGGGGCAGCTGCTCCTGAACTCTCGCTGGCCATCGGCGCTGCACGGCACCTGCTTCACGACGCAGTAGAGCGCGGCCGTGGGCAGCAACTCGACTTCCTTCCGAGGTGCTTCGTATCCGAGCGCGGCGCAGCGGCCTGACGAACGGGTGAGCTGCCACATCCTGCACGCGTTCCTCTGGCCGGCGGGCACGCGCCTGTTCGCCGAGGCGGAGTGGCAGCGCGCGTACCGCGCCGCTCCGACGGAGGAGTTCCACGGCCGCGCGGGTCAATGGCCTCAAGGTCTTTCGGGCCACGCGCAGGTCGACGAAGCCGTGGATGGTTGGCAGGGGCCTCCATGCGGTCGGGTGCGCGCCGGTTCGGTATATTTCGCTTCGACGGTGCTGCAGATTTCCTGCGCAGGCGTTCCATCGCGAGGTTGCCCGAACATGAACGCCCTGCGCATCCTCGTCTGCTCGATATGGACAGGCCTGCTCCTGCTGGCGACGGCCGCAGCCTCTGGCGACGGCGGCTGGACGGGAACATGGGAAATCACCTCGGCGGACGGCGGTGGGCATCTCGCGCTCGTCCAGCGCGGGGACGCGGTGACGGGGACCGTGACGCCGATCGGATCGGAGATCGAGGGCAAGGCCGTCGGCGACCGCTTCGAGGGAACGCGCAAGGACGGCGAACGCCGTCACGCGCTCGTTCTTTCGTTGACGGGCGGCGGAGAGTCGATCCTCGGTCACGACGAGGGCAGGGGCTGGATCTCGGGTGTGCGGGTGGCTGCAGCCGAGGCGCTTCCCGCGATCTCGCTCGCGACGCCGCGCGACGCATTGAGGACCTTCGTGCAATCCTGCGCGCAGGAGCGCTGCGGGCTCAGCGAGTACCTCGGGCAGGCGGCGCGTGCGGTGGAACTCGACCCCGACATGCTCGCGCAGCCGCGCGCCGCGCAGTTCGCGCATATACGGGCGTACTTCGACCTCGTCGACCTGACGACCTTCCGCATCTGGGATGTCGAGGACTTCCCCGCAGGCGACGAGATGGTCGTGCCGCTTCGGCAGGCACGGTCCGAGGTCGTGCTTCCCCTCATGCTGCGCCGCGCTGCGTCGGGCGAGTGGCGGGTGGTCGTGCCGGGCGAAGTTGAACTCGCCGCGCGGCGCAAGTCGTTGCTTGCCGTTCGCGGCGGCGTCGCCCCGAGCGCCCTCGAGCATCTGCAGCTGAAGTCGGCGCGTGACTGCGTGAGAACCTTCTTCGAGGGAATGGCGGACTGGGACGGCCGCGGCAGAGAGCGCGCGATTTCGACGCTCGACCTGACCGACATTCCCGATGGCCTGCGCGACACCGAAGGCGAGCTCATCGCGGGGCTTCTGTGCCGCGCGCTGCATCGCGTCGGGTTCATCGGGCTGCAGGGCATCTCGGACGATCCGCTCAACCGCGATCCAGTCGTGCTCTTCCGATCGCAGGCGGGCTCGATCGTCGTCGCGCCGAGCGGTCCCGAGGCGAACGCGCCGTTCAAGTTCGACCGCGCGACCATCGCCGCGATCTGGCGTGTGGAGCACGAGACCATCGGGCTTGCGCCCGCGAGCGACGCGCCGCCGGGGGGCATTCCGCCTGGTCCGTACTTCACGATCAGGGACTTGGTGACGGGGGTAGCCCCGCCCCTGCGTGCACACATGCCCATCCTTGGCCTCGAGGTGTGGCAGTTCGTCGCGATCGCCATATCGATCGTGTGCGCGATCGCGGTCGCCCGCCTCGTCGCGCGACCGATCACGGGCGTTGCGATGCGCGTATTCCACGCGGTTTCCGACACGGGGCGGCTCGCGACGCAGTACTCGGTGTCGTTCCTCGTCGCCATCCTTCTCCTGCTGCCTGTACCGGAGTACCTCGGAGTTCCTCGGTGGTACATCGAGGTGCTCGGGCCCACCGTCGAGTCGCTCGCGGTGGTCGGCATTGCGATCCTCGTCTGGCATGTCGTAGGCACGGCGTGTGCGCATCTGATGCGCATCGCGTCGCGCACCGCCAGCACGGGCGACGACCTGGCCGTGAGCCTGCTTCTCGGCTGCCTGCGGCTGGGCGTGCTGGTGGCGGCGTTCCTCGGCATCGCCGCGGCGTGGTCGATCTCGGGCACGCATCTGCTCGCAGGACTCGGCATCGGCGGCGTCGCCCTGGCGTTCGGGTCGCAGAACACGATCTCGCATTTCTTCGGCGCGGGGACGATCATCGCCGACCGACCGTTCGGCGCAGGCGACTGGATCCAGACGCCCATCGCCACGGGTGTGGTCGAGCGCGTGGGCTTCCGTTCGACCCGCGTGACCGCCGCCGACGGAACCGTGGTGACGGTGCCCAACGGCGCGCTCGCGGGCGTGAGCATCGTGAACCTCGGCAAGCGCAGGCCGCGGCCCATGAGCGTGCAGGTCCTGGTGATGCAGGGCGCGACGCTCGAGAAGGTCGAGCGCTTCATCGCCGCGCTGCGCGAGCGGCTCGTCACCGACGCGAGGTTCCTGCCCGACCGCGTCGCGCTCGGCGTCTCGGGCATCGTCTCGAACGGCATCCAGGTCCAGTGCAACGCCACGCTCAATGTCGCGACCGACCAGGAGGAGGCCGAGGCGCGGCACGCGTTCCTCGTGGACCTGCTGGCTGCCGCGGAAACGGAAGGCCTTGGTCTCGGGCCGCAGTTCGCGCGCCTCGAGCCGAAGCCGTAGCTTGAACGAACGCATTCCCGCGGAATCCAAAGCATCATGCAAGCAAACGCACCCGTCTCGTGCCCGCGTCCGTTCGTCCTGCCCCTGGCGCTTTGCGCGGCGGCGCTCTGCGCGTTCGGTGGTTGCCACACCGCGAAGGACGCGCTTCGCGCCGACTTCACCGACTTCAACACGATCCTGCAGACGAGCGAGACGCGGCAGATGCTGCTCAACCTCGTGCGACTCCACTACCGTGAGCCGCCGCTCTTCATGCAGGCGGGCTCGCTGACTGCGTCGTACGAGAACAGCGTGTCCGCCAACTCGAGCGGTTCGCTCGAGCAGGGCGACGCGTCGTTCATCGGCGCGGGCGCGAGCTTCACCTTCTCGTCGAAGCCGACCATCTCGTACACGCCCGTCGAAGGCAAGGAGTATGTGCAGCAGTTCATGGCCGAGATCACGCCCGACACCTTCGCGCTGCTGATGCACGCGGGCTGGCCCGTGCGGACGCTCGGCGAGCTGATCATCGCGGAGGTGACGCTTCCGTCGGGCGAACGGCTGATCGGGCAGTCAGATGCCGCGAGCTACGCGCGGTTCGTCGAGTTCCTGGGCGAACTTCAGCGGGCGGAGTCGGCCAACACGCTGCGGTTCGTGAAGCGCGCGGACGGCGGCATCGACTGCGAGACGGACACGCTCAAGGTCGGCGTCGAGCAGTTCCGCTTCCGCTCGCTGTTCTCGGCGATGTTCGTGGCCGCCCGCAACATCGACACGCCCGAGGCGCGCAAGGGCTGGACGACACCGACCGCGAGAGTCAAGCTGCTCGACATCCGCGTCAGCGAGAAGCCGCCCGTCGACGCGATGGTGGCCGTCGAGCATGCGGGCTCGTGGTACAGCATCGCGAACGACGACATCGCCTCGAAAGACCTGATCGCGCTGCTGCTGCAGCTTTCGCGGATCCAGGCGGGCCCGTCGGCGCCTGCGCCGCTGGTCACGATTCCCGCGCGGTGACGCGACCCAAGGTGTGCGCAGCGTGCGCACTGAACCAGGGACATCCATCGGGCATGCGCCGCCTCGCGGTGCCATGTCGCCTTCGATTCACATCTGGCCGAGGCGCAGCGCGGCCATGTCGAGCGCCTCGACCTCCATGAATCCGCCGCCGTCGATCGAGTAGACGACATTCACCGAGAGCTGCTGCTCGCCGCGACGCGTGGCGAGGGTCGCGATGGCGCGGTACTGGTTGCCGTTCACATGGACGACCTGCACGGACTTCACCTGCACCGAGCGCAGCAGCGGCTCCTTGGCGAAGTTCTGCTCGAGGAACTGCTTCACCTCGACATCGAGCTGCGCCGCCTCCGCGACGAGCGAACCGCAGCCGATGGGGACGCCGATCGATGCGGGCATGAGGATCAGAAGAAGGGAGAGCAGGATCGATCGCATGGATTCCCCTTGCCGACTCGGTCGGTTGCCGTGGTTCGAAGCCCGCAGGAGCCGACGCCGATTCGCATGTTTGCGGGCAAGACCACCAAGACTGCGAAGTCACTGTACCGCCTGAGCGGGAGGCGTTCCAAGGCCGTCGGCGGATCGGGCGAGGTCGGGGCAGCGTGGCCTCGGTGGGGAAACGCGGCGCCTTGAGTCGTGGGCTGTAGTGGGCTCTCGCGGAAGCGTCGGATCGCGCCGCCGCCGCCGCGAGTCTCGGGATGGTGTCCCTCGCGGGGAGGCCCGCGCATGCTCGCGACGCCTCGCACTCATCCGCGTGGCGTGGCTAGCATGGCCGCGACTGCACGCATGCCACGCCGACGAGGCTGCGTCGGCTCGCCGTGCGCCTCTCTCCACACCGACATCCGCGGGCCATCGCGGGAGACTCCATGAAGTCCAGCGCCATCGAACTCCATCGCCCGGGCCTCCTCGACGCCATCAAGGACATCGAGGCGATGGGCCTCTGGGAGTGCCTTCGCGGGTCGCGCAAGCCCATGAACGCCGCCGAACTCGTGCGGCAGACCTCGCGCGACCTCTCGACGGTGCATGCGGCGCTCGATCGCCTCGCGCGGGCGGGCCTCGTGACGATGAAGAAGGCGCGCGGACGGCGCAGAACCGCGGCGTACGAAGTCGCGATGCGCGAGATCTCGATCGTGATCGATGCGAGCGATCCGCTGCAGCGCCGCATCGTCAACGAGGTGGCGAGCTACATCAACCGCGAGATGTCGGAGTCGCTCTTCAAGGCGCGGCGGCCCATCGGCACCACGGGGCCGAACACCTGGAACTTCCACCACTGCAGTCCGCTGACGCTCGACGCGGAGGACCTCACCGAGCTCAAGCGCCGCATCGCGCGCGTCGAGGAGTTCGTGCGCCTGCTCGGCGACAAGCACGCGGGCAAGCGAGTCGCGGGGCCGGTGCGCTGCAACCACGGCCTGGTGATACGCATCGAGCCGCTCGTCGAGCATGTGCTGCCGCAGCCCCATGTCGAGTTCGTGTCGACCACGACCGTGCGCGAGCGGGGGACGATCCGAGGTGTGGCGCACCAGAGCCTCACCGCGCGCGAGCGACAGGTGGCGCAGGCGCTTCGCGACGGGAACTCCCGCGCGCAGGTCGCGCAGCGGCTTGGAATCGCCGAACACACCGTGGGAACGCTCTGCAAGCGCATCTACCGGAAGCTCGGCATCCGCCGCGCGGCCCAGCTGCACAGCTTCGACCTGGCGTGACGCCGCGCCGCGTGTCGGACGCTTGCCGCGCCCGCTTGCCGCACCCGCTTGCAGCGATCCCGTACCCAGTTCGAGGTATGCCGTGACGCAGTTGCGGAGGTGCCGCCATCGGATGCTTGCGCGGCTTCCCGGCAGGCCCACACTTGACGGACTCGGGCCCTTTGGGGCTGCGCTGTGATTCTCGACCCCATGAGACCGAACATGCGAACTGCTCTTCTCCTTCGCGGCGCAGCCGTCTTCTCGCTCTGCGTTGCCGCCGATGCCCTCGGCGACTGGTCGAATCTTGGAGGAAACCCAGGGCGCAACGGGCTCTCGAGCGCCATCGGACCCGCCACGCCCACGCTGCGCTGGTCGGGCGCGCCGGTCTCGCTCATCTCGTGGACGCCGCTCGTCGAGGGCAACCGCGTCTTCAACATCCGTCAAAGCCAGGCGGAGAATCCCGTCGTCGGCCCGGGCGACTCGATTCTCTACGCGATGAACCTCGCCACGGGCGCGGAACTCTGGTCGTACGACTTCCCGTGGGAGGTGGGCGACTGGACGACCGTGCTCTACGGCGTGAAGAACGGCCGCGTGTACGCAGGGCGCGCCGACGACGGCAGCGTCTTCACCTCGGCGATCCACTGCCTCGACGCCGAAACGGGAAAGCTGCTCTGGATCTCGAGCTGCTCCGACTGCGCGCCGGGCCTCTACGACGGATCGGTGTTCGCAGATGACGGCGACCTCATCGTCGCCGCCGGCCAATGGGTTCGTCGCATCGACAGCGACTCGGGGCTGCTGCTGTGGTCGACGCCCAGGCTCTGCAGCGTCACCAACTCCTGCGGCCCGACGCTCGTCGGCAACTCGATCTACATCGACGAGACCTTCCAGGGCGGCCAGCGCCTCACGAGGATCGATGCGACGACGGGCGCGAGGCTCTATTCAAGCCCGCAGGTGCCAGGCTTGATCACCCAGACGAAGCCGTTCGCGGGCTCGAACGGCATCATCTTCTACCCCGTGTATACGGGCGGCGGGCCGACGACCGATCGCATCTACGCGTTCCGAGACACGGGAACGGCCTTCCAGCTGCTCTGGTCCCGCCCGTGCACGACCTTCCAGGGCGAGCATGGGATCACGAACGATGGCGGCGTGATCTTCATGAACCCGCAGGGACGGCTCGAGCTCCGCGACCAGGTCACGGCGGCGCTGCGCTTCATCAGCACCGAAGTGGTGGCTGCCGTGCCAGTCTCGCTCACGATGCCGCACATCGCGATCGACGCGCAGGGCACGATCTTCTACGGCAACGGCGGCTTCCCTGGCAGGATCTTCGCCTTCAATCCGAACCTGACGCTGCGCTGGTCGATCGATGTGCCCAACCTGAACCAAGGCGGTCCCGTGCTTGCGGGCGACGGCACGCTGCTCGTCGCGGGCGTCGACACCGACTTCCGCGCCTACTACGACCCGCCGTGCGTCGCCGCCGACCTCAACTGCGACGGCGCGGTCAACGCACAGGACCTGGCCGCGCTGCTCGGCGCATGGGGCGGGTCTGGCGCGGCCGACCTCAACGGCGACGGCAGCATCGGCGCGCAGGACCTTGCGATTCTTCTGGGCGCATGGGGTTGAGCGCAGCCTCGTCGTCGAGGCGGTGCTGAAGCGGCCTCGATGCGTCGCGATTCGTTTCCAGGCCGACGCGCGCATGGCGCATGGCCCGGTGCCGTTCGGCGTGACGACGAGCCTGCCGCGGTGGAAGACGGGCGTCTTGAACGCCAGGTCCGCCGCGGCCGATGTCTACGGCGGTGCGGTGCATGGGCCATGGAGCCCACCAGTACAATCGCGGTCTTGCTGGGGCGGCGCGCCCTAGGGCATGAAGTCGTCGGACTGGGTCCATCGATCGAGCGAGCAATCCCTTGGGCACGGCCAATCCAATCGTGGGCGCGATCGAGGCGGGCGGCACGAAGTTCGTGTGCGCGGTGGGCAGCGGGCCTGGCCGCGACATGCGCGCGCGTGCGCAGTTCGCGACGGGCGACGACCCCGCTCGGCTCATGCGCGAGGTCATCGCGTGGTTCGAGGGCGAGGCGCGCACGCACGGGCCGCTGGCGGCGATCGGCGTCGCGTCGTTCGGCCCCGTCGACCTCGACCCGCGGTCGCCTACCTACGGCTTCATCACCACGACGCCGAAGCGCGGCTGGCGCGGCACCGATGTCGTCGGCCCGCTGCGGCGCGCGTTTCCTGGATTGCCGATCGGCTTCGACACCGATGTGAACGGCGCGGCGCTTGGCGAAGGCCGCTGGGGCGCGGCGCGCGGGCTCGACGACTTCATCTATGTGACGGTCGGCACGGGGATCGGCGGCGGGGGCGTGGCGCGCGGGAAACTGCTGCATGGCCTCGTTCACCCCGAGATGGGGCACTTCCCGATGCCTGTCCTCGATGGCGACGCGTTCCGTGGGTCGTGCGCGATCCACGGCCGCTGCTGGGAAGGCCTGTGCGCGGGGCCCGCGATCGCGGCGCGCGCGGGGCGGCCTGCCGAGGAACTCGCGCCCGACGACCCCGCGTGGGACTACCTGACGCGCTACATGGGCCACGCGCTTGCGACACTGACCTATGTGCTTTCGCCGCGGCGGATCATCGTGGGCGGCAGCGTGCGCAAGGCGGGGCAGCTTGGCGAAGCGGAGTTCTTCGCGCGCACGCGGCGGCACCTGCGCGCGGTGCTGAACGGCTACATCGCGTCGCCCGCGCTCGAGGAGCCTGGCATCGACCGCTTCGTCGTGCCGCCCGAACTCGGCGACGACGCGGGCGTGTGCGGTGCGATCGCGCTGGCGCACGATGCGCTCGCGGCCGCGCGCGGCGGGTGAACGGCCTTGCGCGCGGTCAACGCCCGCGCGCGTTCTTGCGTTCCTGCTTCACGGCGATCGGCACATGGCCGATCTCGAGGCCCTTCGGCGGCGTGACGAGCAGGGCGGGGTCGAGCGAGGCAAGCGAACCCGTCGTCGGAGGCGCGAGGTACTCGCGCTCCTTCGTCCAGGCGCGATGCATGAGCTCGACGCGCCGCTGCGCTTCCTCGCGCTCGGCATCCGAGAGCCCCGCCATGACCATCGCGGGCTGGTCGGCGAAGCGGTACCAGCAGTAGGTCACGGTGCTGCCGTCGCCGAGCGTCGTCTCGAACGGCCCCGCGACGGGGCCAGGCTTTCGGAACGGGCTGTCGGGCTCCTCGGGCGTGACATACGGCTCGGGGCGGGGCGCGCGCGGCGGAGCGAAGCTCGCGTCGGCGAGCCGAGCGTCCGCGGGGACCTCCGACGCCTGCACCGCGAGCCAGCGCGACTTGCCCTCGCCTTCCTTCGCGAGCTTGAAGTACTCGGGAAGCCGCACGCGCGCGCCGCGGCCGTCGTTCACGGGCTGCACGAACTCGGGGTTCCAGGTGAACCCGTAGGTCGCGGCGTCATGCGCGGCGGGCGTGCCGAAGCGGCGCCAGTCGACATCGCGCTTCTCGTCCTTCTCGGTTCCCTCGGCAAAGATGCGCCAGGTCGAGCCGCCGCCCTTCCTGAACTGCTGCACGAACGACGCCGCGGGGTCGAGCGCGCCGCTCGGCGCGGCGCCGCCGTCGAACCACGCGCGCACGGCGTCGGGCAGCGCCGCGCGCGTGTAGCAGGTGAGTCGGTGCAGCACCACGGTGCGGCCCTGCGCGTCGACGGGAAACGAGGTGGGCGCGACGCGCGCGTAGGTCGGCCCGTCGTCGGTCGCGGCGCTGAGCGCGGCGGGAATCCACTGCGTCTCCATCTGGAACGCCTTGTTCGGGTCGGAGGGCCGCGTGTCGAGCAGCTTGCCCACGAGCTCGGGCCGCGCGAGCGCGTGTTCGGCCCAGAAGTGCGGCGTGAAGAAGCAGAGCGGGCCCTTGAAGTTCGTCGTGTTGAGGAAGAGCGTCCACGACTGTCCGCCCGTCGGCGACTCCTTGCCGAGCGTGGTCGGCTTCGCATCGATGAGCGGCAGCGGGATGTAGCCGTAGCCGAAGAGCTCTCCGCAGGTTCCCTGCGCGAGGTTCAGCCCGTCGGGCGGCCACACGACCCACGGGCTCAGCTGCGCGATCGCGTACTTGCCGAGCGGCTTGCTCCAGTCGCGGCCCTTGCCTGCGCCCGGGCCGTTCGCCCATGCGGCGAAGTCGGGCGCGACGCCGCCCATGATGAACTTCGGCGTCGTGGTGGCGAAGCGCGTGTCGCGCCACCAGCCGAGGCCGCCCTCGATGTCGGAGTACATGTCCTTCGGCTTGTCGTTCGGATCGTGCTTGCCGTCGGCGCCGCGCGCGTACTGCGCGAACATCCAGGTGCCGAAGAGACCTGTCTGGAAGTTCGGGCCCGGGTAGCGCTCGAGCAGCGGCCACGCCGCGGCGTAGAGCGAGAAGCCCGCGTTGAACTCCTCGGGTACCCGCTCGACGGGCACGAGCATGTAGCCCGACATCTCGCCCTTCTCGGCGGGCGGCGCGGGCAGCGTGGGTTCGAACGCGGGTGCGCCGTCGACGACGAGCGCGCGCATCGCCTTGCCGAGCGCGTCGCCGACGAGGAAGTAGGTCTCGGCGTTGCCGAACTCGTGGTGCCCGTGGCCTGGGTTCGGCGAGTCTTCGGGCGCGCGCACGAACGCGGCCGTCGGCACGAACAGGACGCGCGACGAGCCGTCGGCGCAGCGAAGTTCGTCGCGCGCGGCGGCCTTCGCCTGCGCCTTGCGCAGCACATTCCACTCGCCGGGCGCGTCGACCCACGGGCCCGTGATCTCGCCGATCACGACGGGAAGGCAGGGCGCGTCGAACTCGCGGCGCACATCGCGCACGAGGTTTACGAGGTTCTGCTCGTACTCGGGCACGGCGTTCTTCGGGTCGCAGCCGTCGTTCCAGCCGTGGTACCAGACGAAGCCCGCGAGTCGCGGCGTCGCGCCCTTGAGCGCGGGAAACTCGTCGCCCGCGCGCGCGATCGCGGCGCGCACATCGTCGACCATGCGACGGTAGAACGGCCCTGTCTCGCCGCCCGACGACGGCGGACGGAAGTCGGCGTACAGGCTCTTGCCGCCCCACGCGGTCTTCACGAGCAGGACAGGCTCGTCGATCGCGTCGCCAAGGATGTGGCCGAACTGGAGTTCAGGGCCGAAGTGCTGCGCATCGAGGTACGGCGTGAAGCCGAAGCCGAGCGGCCCCGTGCGCACGGGCTTGCCCATGGGCTGGTAGCGCACGAACACATCGTCGCGCGTCCTCCACGAGCCGTCCTCGGCGCGCAGATGCGCCACGGCCGCGCTGGTGCGCGGATCGCGCGCGACCGCGGCCAGCGTGCCGCGGCCTTCGTTGTAGTCCTTCCCCGCAAGGTCGACCACGGCCTGGCCTTCCATGTTCGACTGGCCTGCGAGGATGAACACCCTGAACGATGCCGCGGCTTCCTCAGGCGCACGATCGGGAGTTGCGAACGGTGCCGCGGAGGGCGCGATGGAGGCGGCCGCGAAGCACGCGGCGGTGAGGAGTCCGAGCATGCGTCGATCGTACGGGGAAGCCCGTCGTGCTTGGGAGGCTCTTCGAACCTGCGCGCCGATTCACATCGGAATGCGCTCGGTTTCCGATGTGCCTACGCTTTCGCCCCGTTTGCCGCACCCCTTTGGAAACCGCCGCTCATGGAACGCATCGAAGTCGAGTCTGTTGCAGCCATCATCGTGTTCGCCGCATCGTCGGAGAACGGCACGAGCGATGACGAACGCGCCAGGATCAAGGATGTCTTCGAGGGTCTTGCGGGCGACGACGACGCCCGCGTGCTCGCGGCCGCGCATCGTCGCGTGATCCTGCGTCAGACCACGCTCGAGGCGGAGGCGGCGAAGCTGCAGACCGCCGAGTCGCGCGCGCTTGCCTTCGAGCTCGCGGTCGCGGTCTGCGATGCCGATGGCGCGCTCGGCGCGGCGGAGCGTGCGTTCCTCGAGCGTCTGCGCGCGGCGCTTGCGCTCGAGGGCGGGGCGGCGAGCGCGACCATTCGCGATGCCGACGCCTTGGCCGCGGCGCCTGTGGAGCGCGCCGCGACGGCGCTGCCCGTGCATGTGCCCGTGCCTGCGGCCACGGCGCCCGCGGCGGCCCCCGTCGACACCGTGGGGCGCGAGGTCGACGCCTCGATCCTGCGCTACGCGATCCTCAACGGCGGCCTCGAGCTGCTGCCGCAGGGCCTCGCGACGCTCGCCATCGTGCCGCTTCAGATGAAGATGGTGTACGGCATCGGCAAGGCGTACGGAATCTCGCTCGACCGCGGGCACATCAAGGAGTTCATCGCGACCGTGGGCGTGGGCATGACCTCGCAGGTCGTCGAGAACTTCGCGCGCAGCCTGCTCGGCGGCTTCGCGAAGAAGCTCGGCGGAAAGACCGCGGGCAAGCTCGTGGGCACCGCGACGGGTGCGGCGATGACCTTCGCCGCCACCTACGCGATGGGCCAGGTGGCCAAGCAGTACTACTCGGGCGGCCGCAAGCTGTCGTCGGTCGACCTGCGCGCGATCTTCTCGCGCGAGGTCGAGCGCGCGAAGGGGCTCTACGCGCAGTACCGGCCCGAGGTCGAGCAGAGCGCCCGCAACACCGACGCGAGCCAGATCCTGGAGATGGTGCGCGGCATGTAGCGGCCGCCGCGGCGGGATCAGCCCTTCAGCGACGCCATGTCGATCACGAAGCGGTACTTCACATCCTGCCGCAGCATGCGCTCGTAGGCCGTGTTGATCTCGTCCATGCGGATGAGCTCGATGTCGCAGGCGATGCCGTGCACGCCGCAGAAATCGAGCATCTCCTGCGTCTCGCCGATGCCGCCGATGCCGCTGCCCGCGAGGTTGCGGCGGGGCAGGATCACGCTGAACGCCGCGATCTGCTGCGGCGCGGGCGGCACGCCGACCATGCACATCGTGCCGTCGAGCTTCACGAGCGCCATGAGCGCGTCGAGCGAGTGGTCGGCCGACACGGTGTCGATGATGAGGTCGAACGAGCCCGCGTGCTTCGCCATCGCGGCTTCGTCCTTCGAAAGGACGACCTCGTGCGCGCCGAGGCGCAGGCCGTCGGCGACCTTCGACGGCGAGGTCGTGAAGAGCACCGTGTGCGCGCCAAGCGCGCGCGCGAACTTCACGCCCATGTGGCCGAGCCCGCCGAGGCCCACGATGCCCACCTTCTTGCCCGGGCCTGCCTTCCAGTGCTTGAGCGGCGACCAGGTGGTGATGCCCGCGCAGAGAAGCGGCGCCGCGGCCGCGGGGTCGAGATTCGTCGGGACCTTGAGCGTGAACGCCTCGTCGACCACGACCTTCTCGGAGTAGCCGCCGAAGGTCATGCCGCCGAGATGCTTGTCCTCGCCGTTGTAGGTGAAGGTCGCGCCGCCCGTGCAGTACTGCTCGAGGCCCTGCGTGCAGTGCGCGCAGGTGCGGCAGCTGTCGACGAGGCAGCCGACCGACGCGAGGTCGCCGACCTTGAACTTGGTCACGCCCGCGCCGACGCGCACCACGCGCCCGAGGATCTCGTGGCCAGGCACCACGGGGTACTGCGTGAAGCCCCACTCGTTGCGCGCGAAGTGCAGGTCGCTGTGGCACACGCCGCAGTACAGGATGTCGATCTCGACATCGGTCGCGCGCGGCTGCCTGCGCTCGATTGCATGCGGTGCGAGCGGCGAGGTGGGCGACTGTGCGGCGTAGGCCTTGGTGGGCATGGTTGGATCGCTCGAATGCAGGAAGCCGCGCCGAAGAGCGCGGGGACGCAGTCTAGCGGTCGTCTTGCGAGCAGGCGCCTACGAAGGCGCGATTGCGCGGCGCGTCATGCGTTCGCCGCAGGGAAGTACAGCCTGAACTCGGTTCCCTTGCCGACCGCGCTCGAGACCGCGACATGACCGCCCGCGGCGGTCACGATGCTGTACACGGTCGAAAGGCCGAGGCCCGTGCCGCGGTCCTCGGGCTTCGTCGAGAAGAAGGGCTCGAAGATGCGTTCGCGCACCTCGGGCGTCATGCCCGAGCCGTTGTCGCTGACCGAGAGCAGCGTCCAGCGGCCCGCGGGCACGCGGTCGACGCGCGCGGGGTCGAGGGCGGCGTCGACGGTCGAGATGTCGAAGATCAGTTCGCCGCCCTCGGGCATCGCGTCGCGCGCGTTGACGGCCAGGTTGAGCGCGACCTGCGCGAACTGCGTCGGTTCCACGCGCACGGGCGACAGCCGCTCGAGCTCGGCCTGATGCGTGATGCGCACTCGCACGCGGCCGCCGACGGCCTGGCGCAGGAGCGGCTCCTCATGGCGAAGCATCTCGAGCACCGACGAGAGCCGCACGGCGCCATCGCGGCGCTTGCTGAACTCGAGAAGCCGCGCGGTGAGCGTCGCGGCGCGCGAGAGCGCCTGCTCGGCCATCGCGAGGTTTCGCTCGCGCATCGGCGTCTCGCCGCCGCTTGCGGCAAGGTCCATGCGCGTGAGCTGGATCGCGCCCGAGACGACGGTCAGCACATTGTTGAAGTCGTGCGCCACGCCGCCCGCCATGCGGCCGAGCGCCTCCATCTTCTGCGTCTCGCGAAGCTGCGCCTCGCGCGCATGCTGGTGGATCGTCGCGCCAAGCACGATCGCCGCGATGCGCAGCGTGTCGACCTCGACCTTCTCCCAGTGCTGCAGCTGCTCGCACGCGTCGAAGCCCATGAAGCCCCACCAGCGCGGTCCCGTGAAGATCGGCTGGACGAGGAGCGAGAGGATCTGCTGGCCCTCGAGGAGCGGGCGTTCCGACTCTGGGAACTCGCCGATGTCGCCGAAGACGGGCAGGCCCGCCTCGAGCAGTTCCGCCCAGCGGCCGAACCCCGACGAGACGAGCGGCATGCCCTGCAGGTCGGGGTTGTCGATCTGCGGATGCACGCCCTCGGCGCACCACTCGAACCGCTGATTCACCGTCGGCTCGCCCTCGCGGTGCCGCTGGACCTCGAAGACATAGACGCGGCTGACCTTGGTCGCCTCGCCGAGGAAACGCAGCATGTCGGGTAGCAGCGCATCCCACGGCTCAGGGGCGACCATGCGCTCGGACGAGCGCGCCACCGCATCGAGGATCGCGTCGCGCCGCGCGAGCTTCTCCTCGGGATGCAGGCCGCGATGGTCGCGGCGCATGGGCTGGTCCGAGGGTTCGGGCATGCCTCTGAAGATACAGATCGAACGCGGTCGCGGGAACAGGTGAGGCTGGAATCGGACGCGAGCGGGGCGGCGATGACCGAGGCGAGTCGAGGCGTGCATGCACGGTCGTGGCAGCGGGAGCCGATCGTGATGCTCTCGGACGATGACGCGATCGGATCGGGGATTTCGGCACCAAGGAGGCGAGGTCGAGCCTCACCCGCATGCGGCTTGGTGCACAATCGCCCCGTGAGACACCGCGCCCTCGCCGTTTCGCTGTCGATCGCCCTCACCGCCGCCGCCGCGCAGGCGACCGACATCTACGCGACCGATTTCAACGGGTATGCCGTAGGCAACCTCTCGGGCCAGCAGGCGTGGATCGGCACGGGAGGCACCTGGGCGACAAGTGGTTCGGTGAACGCGCCGTTCCTCGCAGGAACCGTCATCGGCCCGGGCACCGACGCAGGCGTCGACCCCGTGGGCGGTCGCGGACGCATGGTGCGGCTTGTCAGCGAGAAGTTCGCGAACGGCCGCACGAAGGCATGGCTCGATCTCCTGAACAGCGGCAAGTGGGCTGCGGCGAGCGCGGGCGGCAACATGGTGCTCGAGACGCGCATCAAGGTCTTCGTGCCGAGCGGGCAGCAGCTGGCGTCGGGCTTCGGCGTGATGATCTCGAAGGACGCCATCAATGTGTCGGGCGGGTTCGTCGTGCACGCACAGACGGGCGCGATCTCGCTTCTGAACGGCGGCTATGCGCCTGCGAACCGCTCGGCGACGGGCGTGGTCGCGGCGCTCGGCGCATGGAACAGCTTCATCTATCGATGGAATGTCGCGACAGGCGAGGGCCAGCTCGTGCTGAACGGCGCGTCGGTCGCCTCGCATGTCACGACGCTGAACGGCGGCGTGTACGCGTCGAACCTGCTTGCGGTGACCGATGCCGCGCCCGGGGCGCTGAACGCCTTCGGCTACTTCGACGACTTCGCGGTGGCCGCGGTGGCGCCTTCGTCGCCATGTGCAGGCGACCTGAACGGAGACGGCACGCGCGATGCCGCGGATCTCGCCGCGTTGCTCGGCGCGTGGGGCACGGCAGGCGCCGACCTCACGGGCGACGGCAACACCGATGGCCAGGACCTCGCGTTGCTGCTCGGCGCCTGGGGCCCTTGTCGCTGAACGCGGCGCTCAGCGCGCGGCGCGTTCCCAGCGCTCGACGACCGAACGCAGGTCCTGCTCGCTCGATTCGCTTGCGTTCGGGCCGAAGTACTTGAGCTCGAGCATCACGATGTCGTCGCGCAGCGACTTCGCGCGGTCGGGCGAGAGCCGCGCCGCCGCGTCCTTCTCGAGCCGCCGCAGCGAGGTCACCACGCCCGTTGGGGTGAGGCGCGACGGCGCCCATGGCGCGGCTTCCGACGCGGCAGCGGGGCGCGTGCGTCGCGCAAGCCAGGTGGCGAGCATGCCGAGGCCCGCCGCGCCGAGCACCGCGAGCGCGATGCGCGCGGGTGTCCAGAACGCCGCATGCACGGGCACCGCGCCGCCGACCACGGGCATGATGTCGAGGTCGTCGTAGAAGCGGCTCTCGAGCTTCGCATCGACGCCCGCGACGAGCGTGGGCAGCGTGAAATCGCGGCCGACCGCGCCGCCCGCGCGCGTGTAGGTCAGCTTGAAGCTGCGCTCGATGGGCAGGCGGTACATGCCGTCGGCGTCGGGCTCGGGGTAGCCGTCCTTCGGCTCGCTCGGCCCGCCGCGCATCAATCCCATGGGCGACGCGTTCGACGAACCCGAGGCAAGCACGATGGGCGGGTCGGCCAGCACGCCGTCCTTCGCGAGTTCGTACCCCGCGAGCGGCGCGTCGAGCCCCGCGAGCACCTCGCGCACATCGGGCACCACGCCCTTGCCGCGCAGGCGCACCTCGAGGGTCACCGTGTCCTTGCCTTCGCCGTCGTTCACCGCGCGCACATCGACGAGCTGCGACACCTCGAGCTCGCGGCAGCGACGCGCGGCCTGGCGCTCGCCCGTCGCAAGAAGCGGCGTGTTGCTCGGCAGCGCGAGCGTCACTGGCCCCGTCTGGTCGGTGAACTGCATGTCCATCGCGATCGCGGGCACCGCGTCGGTGGCGGGGTCCTTGCGCGACAGCACGATGTAGGCGAAGGGCTTCTCGAGCCAGCCGTCCTCGCCCTCCTCGACCACGCCGCGCGGCGGCATGAACGCGTCGAAGAACCCGATCGCCTGCACATCGAACTTGGTCGTCAGCGAATCCTCGATGAGCTTCTGCAGCTCGTCGCGGTAGTTCATCTGCCTGAACTGGTTGCCCACGCGGCCGTAGACGCCGTTCTGCAGGTACTTCGAGAAGCCGCCCGTCTCGCGGTCGACCGAGTTCGTGAAGCGCAGCGAAAGCAGCACGCCGAACGGCTGGTTCACGCCGACCTCGTCGGAGCCGTCGATCGCGAGGCGCAGCTTGATCTCGTCCTTCACGAGGTCGCGGTAGAGCTCCTCCATCGCGCGCATCGACGCGCCCGCGGGGTGGTCGCCGACCACGCGCAGCGCGTGGCGCACGAGCCGCGGCTTCACCTCGGGCGCGGCGCGCTGCACGGCGCCCTCGACCTGCGCCGCGAAGCCCGCGACATGGCGGTCGAACGCCTCGGGCTCCATCGACTGCAGCGACTTGCGGATGAGGTCGATCTGGTCGTCCTGCAGCGTGCCTTCCTTGGGAAGGTCCTCGGGGCGCAGGAAGTTGAGCTCGGCGGTGCCCATCGCCGCGCCGAACCAGCGCATGTGGACGCCGAGGTCGTCGCGCGTCTCGCCGCGGCCGAGCGCGGCGACATAGCGCGCCGCCGCGTCGCCGAAGGCCTCGAACGCAGCCTTGCGGTACTCGTTCGACTGCACGGGGTCCTGCGCGGTCTTCAGGCTCTGCCGGTACTGCAGTCGGTCGTAGGTGATCGCGGCCTGCAGCACGGCCAGGTTCCACGCGTCGGGCCGCTGGGCGACCGCGCTGTCGATCAGCTCGATCGCGACGCCGTAGCCGCGGTCGACCAGCTGCGCGATCTCGCTGTCGGAGCGCTTGGTGCCCGTCGACTTCATCGCGTCGCGGCTGCGCCAGTCGCCGTTCAGGCTCGCGCCCATCGTCATCGCGAGCCCCGCCGCGGTCGACGGCGGCATCTTGGCGAACGGACCGAACACGCGCTCGATGTCGGCGCGC
Organism: Planctomycetaceae bacterium; assembly: GCA_021297815.1. Classification (GTDB taxonomy): domain Bacteria; phylum Planctomycetota; class Phycisphaerae; order Phycisphaerales; family SM1A02; genus QWPT01. Next base: position 3,568 of record JAJTGK010000006.1, on the reverse strand, counting down.
TCGTACACCTCGGTGCGCGCGTGACACGCCTGGAACGCGGGCACGATGCTCGGCAGCGCGCGCGGCTCGATGCCGCTCTCGCGCAGCGTGGCGACGAGCGAATCGAGGCGGTCGAGGTTCCTCCGCTGCCTGCCGCGCGTGAGCGGCGCCATCGGCATCGCATCGCGGTAGAAGCTGAAGAACATCATCATCTCCTCGGTGTACTCGACCTGCGGGCGCAGGCGGCCCACCCACTTCGCGAGGAAGTGGTCGGCGTACGACGCGGCTTCGGAGGGCGAGCTGGCCATGGCGGCGTCGAGGAGGACGAGCGCCTGGTCGGTCTCGTCGGCGATCGTCGCGATGGCGATGCAGGCCTTGCGCGCGCGCGTGGCGAGCGACGGCTCGAGCGCGGCGAGCCACTTCTCCGAGGGAATCGCGCGGTAGAGGAGCTGCGCGTTGCGGCCGATGAACTGCTGGTTGCCGCGGTCCTGCACCGCGCGCTCCATCTCGGCGACGAGCGCGGTGGTGACCATGCGCAGCGGCACGCGCAGCGCGGCCGAATCGACATCGTCGCGCGCGATCAGGATGTCGACCGACTCCTTCAGGTTCAGCGTGATGCCCGCGCGCTTGTCGTCGTCGACCTGCATGTTGCCGATCTGCGCGGCGCTGAGCGCGAGCTGCTCGAGCGCGGCGGGGCCGAGCGCGGCGCTCGCGAAGACCTGCGTGAGCCACGGCGCGACCTGCGCCTTGGGCACGCGGTTCATTTCGGCGATCGCCAGGCGCAGCGCCTCGCGGCGGCGCTCGGTGTTCTCGCTCTCGAGGAGCGAGGTCTCGGCGAGGATCGAGAACGCCTCGAGCACGAGCCGCTCGCCCTCGGGCCCTTCGCCCGCCTTCTTGGCGAGGTCGAGCTTGTAGCGGGCGTGGACGATCATCTGCGCGCCGTCGCCGCGCGCGCGCGCGTCCTCGAGCGGCGGAAGGAACTCGTACGACTCGGCGAGGAGCCCGCCGAGCGCGAGGAACTCGACGGTGCGGCGGCGCATCGCATCGTCCTTCGTGCCGAAATAGCGCGAGCCGCCACGGATCGCCGCGACCATCGCGCCCGTCGAGTACTTGGCCGACGCCTGCTGCAGCATGCGGCCGAGCGTCTGCATCTGCCACGGCTTGAAGTCGCTCGGCGACGCGTCGGCGAGCGCGAGCACCTCCTCGGGAAGCATGCCCATGTCGCCGCGGTTCATCGACTGGAGGATGGCCGCGTACACGGGCTCGGACTCGGCGAGCGGGCGCGACGCAAGATACGACGAGAACACGCTCCATTCGCCCGCCATCACCTGAAGGTGCAGCCAGCGCGCGACCTCCATCGGCTGCGCGGAAAGCGGATTCGGCTGCGCGACCTGCCCGAAGCCGAGCTTCGCGCGCGCGGCGAGCACCGCCTCGGGCTTGCGGGTGAAGTCCATCTCGCGCATGAAGTTCGCGGTCATCTGTCCGCGCTGCATGTCGGCCGACTTCTCGGCCGCGAAGCCGAGCACCGCATCGAGGTCGACGCCGAGGTCGGCGTAGTACGCGCGCATCTCGTCCTGCTCGGGCTGCTCGAGCGGGAGGTAGAGCTCCTTCAGCGCGGCGATTTCCTCGGGTGAAAGCAGCGCCTCCGCCGCGGGGGGCTGCACGGGCGCGCCTGGCGCCGCGGGCATGGGCTCAGGCTCGGGCGCGGGCATCGCGCCGTCGTCGTCGGCGCCGCCTGGCGCGAGCGGAGCGATCGGTTGCGCAGGCACCGCGCGGGTCGCGGGCGTCAGGCGCACGGCGGGCACCTGCGCCTCTGCTGCGCCTGCAAGGAGCAACGCCACCGTGAGCGGCGCGAGGAGTTCGATCGTGCGCGAAGGCGCGGGGTGTGCAGTTCGTTCGTTCATCGCGTGCCTCGCATCCAGTTCACCAGCCGTCGCCGATCTCGCCGTTCATGCCTGCGCCCTTCGCGGGCTTGTCGCCTGGCTTGTTGCCGCGGCGTCCTGGCCGCGGCTGGTTGCCGAGCCCGTTGCACTTGCCCGTGGGCGAGTCCTTGGGGCGCGGCTTCGCATAGAGCTCGTCGAGCGAGCTCTGCTCGAGGTTGAGCACGAGCTCGCCGTTCTTCTCGTGGTTCGCCACCACCTCGGGCGCGGCGCCGCGCGCCTTCGCGTCCTCGGCGAGATAGCGGAAGTTCTGTCGCGCACGGCTCGCGACATCGCGCCATTCGTCGGCAGGCTTGCCCGCGAGGCGCATCAGGCGCGCGCCGTAGTAGTACGCGGTCGCGAGTTCCTCGCGCGCCTCGCGCGCAAGGTTGCTCGAGAGCTCGCCGCGCTCCTGCGCGTCGTACAGGTAGTCCTCGAGCTCGTTCGCGCCCGACGCGACATCGCCCGTCCGCACCAGCGCGCGCGCCTTGGCCACGCGGATCTCCTCGCGAGCCGCGCCACCCAGTTCGTCGACCTGCGCCTGCGCCTCTGCGAGCGCGTCGGCGGTCTTCTTCCAGGCATCGGCCGCGACGGCATACGCGGCCTCCTCGCGCGCGTTCGCGTCGCGGGCCGCGGCGTGCAGCGGTTCCTCATCCTTGCCGAAGGCTGCGAGGCGCGCCTCGATCGCGGCCAGATGCGCGTCGTAGGCGATTCCCTGCAGCCGCAGCGCCTCCTGCTGCAGGCCGTCGGCCTTCTCGACGAGCGCCGCCGCACGCGCCTCGCGGAACGCCGCCTGCCCGGGGCCGAAGTGGAACGCGAGCAGGCCGACGGGAACGAGGGCCCAAAGAGTCCATGCGAATCGCGAGAGCTTCATGCGAGCCTTCCTTCGATCGAGGGTGATGCGGTGCGTGCGCCCGCGTGGCGTCGCGCAGGCCGATCGCGTCGGAGACGCGCGGCGCGATCATGGTGAGGCGGTCGAGCAACTCGCGCGGAAGATGCTTCGTGTTGCCGTCGTGGTAGTAGCCGTAGCTTGCCTGCGAGGCTCTTCAGCGTCCACTGGTCCTGCCGCGACGCATGGCCCGACAGCGTGGTCGCGCGGTTCGGGTCGCCGACGCCGATCACGATCGCATCGGCGATCGACGCGGGCCGCGCAGGCACATTCACGGCCTTCGACAGGTCGCCATCCGAGATCACGACAAGCGTGGTCGAGCGCCGCGCCCAGCCCTTCGCCATCTCGAACGCGGCCTCGATGCCCGCCTGCATGTCGGTCTCGCCCGACTTGAACGCGGTGTAGAGCGGCAGCCCGTCCATGAGGTTCGACAGCACATCCTTGTCGGTCGAGTCCTTCAGCATCGGCACGGCCTTCGTGTAGAAGGCGACCATCGACACGCGCGTGTCCTTCATGTCGAGGCGGTCGAGGATGCCCTGCAGCACCTTGCCCGCCCACACGCCGCGCATCACCTTCTCGTTGCCAGGTCCCGAGTCCGACAGGTTCATGCTCGGCGACACATCGAGCACGACGAGCAGCTGCCGCGACGCGCGCGGATCGGGCTCGACCTCGGCCTCGAGCGGGTCGTGGCGCAGCAGGATCGTCGCGCCGAACGCCGCCAGCGAAAGCCCCGCGATGCGCGCGACGGGCGCAAGGCGCGCCCACGGCGCGGGCCGTCCCG
>JAJTGK010000178.1 GCA_021297815.1 Planctomycetaceae bacterium | reverse complement strand
CCTGTGATCGCCCCGCAGAAGCAGATGACGGGCATGCTCGGCCACCCTGTCGCCGAGAACCCGATCGACCGCATGTTCGACGCGGTGTACGCGCATCACGGCCTCAACTGGCAGTTCTGGAAGAACGACATCGCGAACGAGGCCGACCTCGCGCTGGCGGTGAAGGCGCTGCGGCCGCTCGGCTACCGCGGCATGGCCGTCACCGTTCCGTGGAAGGTCGCGGTGATGCCGCTGCTCGACGAGGTCGACGACGATGTGCGTGCGATCGGCGCGGCGAACTACATCACCATCAGGGATGGCCGACTGACGGGCCACAACAACGATGGCAAGGGCGTGGTGAAGGCGATCGCGAAGGTCGCGCCGCTGAAAGGCCAGCGCGTCGTGATGCTCGGCGCGGGCGGCGCGGGGCGCGCGATGGCGGTCGAGATCGCGTGGGCGGGCGCCGCGCACATGACGCTCGTCACGCGTCGCGAGGAACAGGGCCGCGAGGTCGCCGAGCGCGTGCGCAAGGCGTCGGGCGTGCCGTGCGAGTGGATGCCGTGGCGGTCGCCCGTGGCGCTGCCGAAGGGCACGACGATGCTGATGAACGCGACGCATCTCGGCTGCGCGCCGCACCTCGAGCCCGTGCCCGTCGACTGGAGCACGGTCGAACGCTCGTGCCTCGCGGTCGATGTGATCACGAACCCGCGCATCACGCCGTTCCTCGAAGCCGCGCAGGAGCACGGCTGCCCGATCGTCGACGGCGTCGAGATGCTGGTGCAGCTGGCGATGCAGATCTTCGAGCAGTGGACCGGTGTCAAGCCCGAGGAACGCGTGTTCCAACAGTCGGTTGCGGCGGCGCTCGGCGAGCGCGCGTAGGGGCGCGCACGCGGGGCGTGGGCGCTATCATGTCGGTCCTACCACGCGGGTGTAGCTCAGTTGGTAGAGCGTCAGCTTCCCAAGCTGAATGTCGCGGGTTCGAGTCCCGTCTCCCGCTGTTCGGCGCAGAAAGCGAAACGGGTGGCTTGCAGCCACCCGTTGCGCTTTCTGAGCCTCGGCAGCGGGAGACGCGTCCGCGGCGCATCCGCGCCGCGTCCGCAGGGCCGATCGCTCCGCGATCGTCCCGGGGACTGCGGACTTCGCCTGCGGCGAAGTTCGAGTCCCAGCAACCGCCATGGCCATCGATGTATGCCCCGCTGTTCGGCGATGACAGTGAACCGAGTGGCTGCAACGCAGCCACTCGAAGCTCTCTATTCAACGCTGTCGCATCACGCGCCCGGGCACGCGCCCCACGCGCCGAGGAGGATCGAGAGATCGCTCGCGCCGACGGTTCCCGAGGCGTCGAGGTCGGCCGATCCCGAGCCGCCCCAGGCGCCGAGCAGGATGGCGAGGTCGCTCGCGCCGACTTGGCCGTCGCTGTCGAGATCGGCGGGGCACGCAGGCGGCTTGCCGCCGCAGGCTGCGGGCGATGGTGACGCGGAGTTCCGCGGGATCGGCGGCGTGGTGATCGCGAAGTCGTCGAGGTTCACATCGGTGTCGGCCAAGCCGTCGTTGTTGCGGACCGCGCCCGAGGCGCTGGTCAGTGCGCCAACGGCGGTGCCTTCCGCACAGTTCGCGGTGCCGTAGGCGACCTTGTCGACCAGCGAGCCCTTGATCTCGGATCCGCACGCGAGGTTCGTGTTCACCTGACGGAAGATCGCGACCTTGCCGCTCGTCGCGCTCATCGCGATCGAGAAGGTGTAGTCGGGCTCCACGGGAAGCGCGGCGCCGCCCGTCGATGCCGTGGTGCTCGCGACAAGCATGTACTTGCACGGCTGGATCACCGCACCCTTCGGGAAGGTGAAGATCGTCGTCGAGCTGCTGCCCCAGTTGCCTGCGGCCGAGCCGTACTCGATCGTGTAGCCCGCGAGCGAGATCGGTTCGCTGCCGCTGTTGAAGATCTCGACATAGTCGCGGTTGTAGGCCGCGGTCGAGCTCGTGCTGCCGCCGCCGCCGTACACCTGGCTGATGCGCAGCGCCTCGGCCGCGGAGGCGTGGGAGGCGAGCAGCAGGACGGCGGCGGGAAGCACGGTGCGGAAGGTCATCATGGCTGGTCTTTCAATGGGGAGCGCGGGTCTGGTGCGCCGCACACGATTCTGCCGCACTTCTCGCGGGCGGTCGCGGCGGCGGCCTCGAAACGGCGCGAAGTCGCCCGAATGCGCCGCCCTGCCCGCGCCCGAGAGGGCGATATCTCGGCGCATTCGTGATTTCTCCCGCGACCTCATGACATCACGACCGCCCCACCGCCGCGACCGCCACCGAATCACCCACAAAGGGCTCGACCCCGCCCCGATCGAGGTTAGATTTCGCGAGCGCGACCTGCGCGTCCAAGAACTCGGAGTCCAGACTTGAAGACCACGCTCACTCTCGGCACGGTTGCGCTCAGTACGGGCGCCATTCTCCTTGGCCAGCTCAGCGCCCACGCGGGCGGCAAGGGCGGCGACGGTGGCGTCGCAGGCGGCGGCACCGACTGCGCGACCGCACCCGCGGCCGTGCTCGGCTCGAACGCCTTCAACACGAGCTCGGCCACGGCGTCGCTCGCGGTCGCCTCGGGCGCGGGCTGCGGCTCGCACACGATCTACAAGGTCAACTACTTCACCTTCGCCCCCGCCGAGGCGGGCTCGTACACCTTCGCCACCTGCGATTCTTCGTCGTGGGACACGCGCCTCGCGGTCTTCACCGCGTGCGGTGCGGGCCAGGTTCCCGTCGCCTGCAATGACGACGGCTGCAGCCTGCAGAGCTCCGCGACGGCCACGCTGACCGCAGGAACGACCTACCGCATCGCCGTCGGCGGCTTCGGCTCCACGGACGGCGGCACTGGCTCGCTCGCCGTCACCTTCAATGGTTCGGGCGGTGGAGGCGGCGGCGGCGGCGGTGGTGGCGGCGTCGGCCCCGATGTGATCGTCGGCGCGATTCCCGATATCGCGAAGTACGGCTCGAGCGTCGTCAACGGCCAGACCATCATGGCCTACGCGATCGGCACCATACCGCATCAAGGGCGGCCGCATCGAGCACATCGGCATGGGCTGGGGCAAGCACGGCTTCACCGCGCTGCAGGGCACGCTTTGCGGCGCCTGCACGCCGTCGTCGAGCGGAACCTGGCTGGGCGTCGGCTGCTCCGACCCCTATAGCGCGGGCCTGAACGGCAGCCAGAGCGGCCTCGGCACGCGCACCGAGATCAACGCGGCGACGGGTGTCTTCCCGGGTTCCTACAACGTGGGCATGCCCGCGGCGCCCGCGACCATCGGACGCCGCATCCAGGTGAACGCGAACGACCTGAACCCGTCGCTCAACGCGGGCGCCATCTACCTTGCCGAAGGCCAGTACATCCACCCTGGCGACGCCGCCGCGGGCAACGACAACAACAACGGCTCGTGGCGCCTGTTCACGGTCGGCTCGCTCTCGTCGGGCGCGTACACGCTCACCCCCACGGGCGCGACCAACCAGCAGCAGCCCGCGATCCAGGCGTGGCGCAGCTTCGACAGCGCGGTCACGCTGGTGAACGCCGATGTGGTGAACGACGGCCGCTTCATCCTTGGCTACAAGGTCACCGACAACGGCAACGGCACCTGGCGCTACGAGTACGCGGTGCAGAACATCAACTCGCACCGCTCGGGCCAGTCGTTCAGCGTGCCCGTGCCCGCGGGCGTGACGGTGACGAATGTCGGCTTCCACGATGTCGACTACCACTCGGGTGACATGTACTCGAACACCGATTGGTCGGTGTCGACCTCGGGCGGCGCGGTGACCTGGTCGGGCGGAACCTACGCCACGAGCCAGAACAGCAACGCGCTGCGCTTCTCGACGCTCTACAACTTCTGGTTCGACGCGAGCCGTCCGCCCGCGAACGCGAACGCGATCCTCGGCCTCTTCCGCCCGGGCGCGGCGGGCGACCCGAACTCGGTCACCATCGCCACGCAGGCGCCGAGCGCGCCCGCCTCGAACCCCTCCGACCTGAACAACGACGGAGTGGTCAACGCGGCGGACCTGATGCCGCCGACCTCGGCGCGCTGCTCGCGGCGTGGACGGGTTGATCGCGCGCGGCGCGGACACGCCGCGCGCGTGGCCTCCCGCCAGCGATCGACCGACGAGCATCAATGCATGAAACGACGAGGCGCGGTCCAACGACCGCGCCTCGCGTGTTCATCGATCGACTTGCCGCGCGCCGCTCAGCCCGTCCAGGCCGACAGCATGATCGCGAGGTCGGCGCCGTTGACCTGACCGCTCTGGTCGAGGTCCGCCGAGCCCACGCCACCCCACTGGCTGAGCAGCGTCGCAAGGTCTGCGCCATTCACGAGTCCATCGCCCGTGACATCGGGCGACGGGGCGGGGCTCGACACCACGATCGTGCCGACATGGCCGATCGCGCAGTGCGGCTCGCAGAAGTACGGAATCGTCTGTCCCGCGACCTTGGCAGGCACGGTCCAGCTCCAGGACGGCTCGCCGCCCGAGATCAGGCCCGCGAACAGACCGTTCGCCTCGCAGTTCGAACCGCTCGTGATCGTGTGGGTGAGGCTGGTGCGAACCCAGGTGATGGTGTCTCCGGGGGCGACAGTGACGACTTCGGGCACGAAGGTGAAGCCGCTCTGGGTCACCGTGATCTCGGCGGCGGAGGCCGTACCCGAGGCGACGCACAGCAACGACACAGCAAGGCTCAAGCTCATTCGACGCATGCAGGACTCCGTTTCGACGGCCACAACATGGCCGCAACCCGCGTTCGAACAAGTCGCTCGGTCGGTTTCAGATTGAAATCGGCCCGCCACGGGCGCGCGTCCGCGAATCGGCCGTCTGCGTGCCGTTCCGCGGGTTCATGGCGCGAATCACCCCGCCCCCCCGTAGGCTGCGCGGGTCCCCCGAACTCCGAGATACCCCGAGGCACCCATGGCCCGACTCGTCCTCCCCGCCGCGCTCCTGCCCCTCGCCGCCGCCATGCCTGCCGCGGCGGTCGACCTGTCCGTGACTTCCATGGAGATCACGCAGGGCTGGCAGAACACCGCGAACTCGACCGCGCTCGTCGCGGGTAACGCGACGGCGGTGCGCGTGAAGATCAACCTGAACGGCCAGACCACCGCGCAGGCGGGCGTCGACGCGGTGCTGCGCGTCTACTCGAACGGCGTCGAGATCGCGGGCTCGCCCGTCTACAGCACGAACGGCCCGATCAACGCCCCCGTCGCCCCGAACAGCGCGAACCTGAACGACACGCTGAACTTCTCGTTCGTGCCGCCCGTGTCGAGCGACATCGATCTCGTGGTCACGGTCAACCCGTTCCGCACGGTGGTCGAGACGAACTACGCGAACAACACGCTCACCGTCGCGAACCGCGTCTTCCTGTGCAAGAAGTTCATGGAGCTCGCCTATGTGCCGATCAACTACACGATCGGCGGCGGGCTGCCCGTGGCGTCGCTGCTCGAGCCAGGCAACGGCGACAACTTCCTTCGCGGCATCTACAAGACGGGCGACTGGAACTACCACCCCTCGCCGTTCGGCAACCTGACCTGGTCGAGCGATGTCAACACATCCACATCGACCCTGCTCAACACGCTGAACGACATCCGCCAGAACCAGATCCCCGCCGCGGGCTACACGCGTCCCGAGTTCATCTACGGCTGGCTTCCTGGCAATCCGTACTCGGGAAACGGCGTGGCCATCGGCATTCCTGGCGCGGCCGCGTTCGGCAACACGCAGCAGAGCAAGTACCAGCGCACCTTCGCGCATGAGGTGGGGCACCTCTGGGGCCTGGTGCACAACTCAAGCACGATCGGTACCGTCGGCTTCGATGTCGAGCATCACCTGAAGGACCCGCTGAACATCGCGCAGGTGCTGCCCACGACGCGAAACGACATCATGGTCGCAGGCCTCGACACGGTGCAGGCGTGGGTGAACCAGGCGTCGTACCTCGACGCGATCAACGACACGCGCTCGGCGTGCACGCCGCTCGACGGCGGCGACGGCTCGGGCGGTGGCGGCGCCGACGACGCTGTGGCGACCGACCCAGGCGTCGCGGCGCTGCGCATCGCGGGCACGCACAACCATGTCATGCGCCGCGTCGAGCTCATGCCGTCGTTCGA
>JAJTGK010000065.1 GCA_021297815.1 Planctomycetaceae bacterium | reverse complement strand
GGATCGCGGGAAGGATGTACTTGCCGACATTCACGCGCATGTTCCTCGTTCAGTGGCCCTGCCCCGTGATCGTGCGGATCTCGTCGGCGAACACGCGCGCCGCGTCGAGAACCGCCGCGGTCCATGTCGCGCCCGCGGTCCACTTCGGATAGATGACCGAGCGGCTCGCCGTGATCAGCGCGCCCCGATGGCCCGAGGTGAAGCATGCGCGCACATCGTCGGCCGTGCCGCCCTGCGCGCCGTAGCCGGGAACGAGGAACACCGTGTGCGGCATGCGGGCGCGCAGCGAGGCGATCTCGGCGCGCTTCGTCGCGCCGACGACGGCGCCGAGGCACGAGAAGCCGCTTGCGCCCACGCTCGGCCGACCGAGCTCGTCGACCATGTCGGCGACGGCCTCGGCCACGGTGCGCCCGTCGGCGAGGCGCAGCGCCTGCAGCGCGTCGCCCGACGGGTTGCTGGTGCGGACGAGCGCGAAGCTGCCGCGGCCCTCGCCGAGGAACGGCGCGATGCCGTCCGCCCCGAGGTACGCGCTGATCGTCGTCCAATGCGCGCGCGCGGCCCGCGCGCTGGCCGCGTAGTGGTCGGCCGAGATGCCGATGTCGCCACGCTTGAAGTCGAGCAGCGTCACGAGCCCCGAGCGCGACGCATCGTCGAGCACGCGCCACATCGCGGCGAACCCCTCGGGGCCGTATCGCTCGAAGCACGCCGCCTGGATCTTCACCGCGGCCGTGGCCTTCGACACGGTCGCCACGATCTCGCGCGAGAACGACTCGATCGCCGCCACGCACTGCGTGGGATCGGCGGGGTCCTTCGGCAGGAGCGCGGGCGGCAGTTTCTCGACCACGGGGTCGAGGCCGACGCAGGTCGCCGATCCGATGGCGTCGACGCGCGCACAGAGCGCGTCGGCGGCGTGGAAGGCGGCGCTGGTCGGGCCGGTCGCGGAGGCGGAGGCGCACATGGACATGGGGGCGATTGTAGAGACCCGCCGATCAGCCGTTTCCCACGGGCTTCCCATGAGAATCGCACAGCGCACGCAGGTAGCGCCAGCTGTAGATCCCCGTGTCGTGGCCATCGGTGAAGCGGATGCGCAGGGCATAGTGCCCGACGGGCTCGACCCCCGCGATCGCAAGTGGGCCCGAGGCCTTCGCCGCAGGCAGCACGGTGAGCGGATTGCGCGCGAGCTGCTCCCGCAGCTGCTTCGCGTCGGCCGACGGCGAGTTGCGCCGCAGGTCCGCGACCGAGAGGAAGCGCTCGAGGCCATCGTCCCAGCGCACGGTCATGCCCTTCTCGCGGTTCACATCGAGGTGCTGCGGTCGCGGCTCGGGCGTGGTCGGATCCATGGGGCGCCATGCTACGCTCGGCGCATGGTCGATGCCGAACTGCGCGTGCTTGCGAGGGAGGAGCTTCCCGAGGCGATCCGAAGGGTCGGCGCACCCGTGTTCGCGGCCGCGCACGCGGTGCGCGCCGACGAGACGAGCGCGCTCGTTCCGCATGCGAACAACATCGTGATCCTGGGCTGGATCGACCGCATCGCGTCGCTGCACGGCGCCGCGGCGGGCGCGGCACGCGACGACCTCGCGCGGGAAGGCCGCATGTGGTTCGTCGCGCGACACGAAGTCGACTACCTCGGCGAGAGCTTCGCGGGCGACGAGCTCATCGTCGCCACCTGGGTCGAGTCGATCGGCCGAACGAGCCTGATGCGCGCCACGCGCATCGTGCGCGTGGCCGACGGCAAGGAAATCGTGCGGGCCACGAGCCGCTGGGCGCTGGTCGACCTCGCGACCCGCAGGCCTGTGGCGATGCCCGAGGCGACGCGCGCGGCGTTCACGGAAGCGTGAGCCGCGCACGCAGCGCGACAAAGAAAAACCCCGTTCGATCAGTATTCTGAGCAAACGGGGCGGAGGGGAGAAAGATGACTGTTTCAGCCGCCTGACGACTCGGCGGGTCGGGCCATCGCAACGCACGAACCTTGCGGAGGCTGCTCGGCGATCAGAGAACGCCGACGACAAGCATCTCGTTCGGCACGACTGCCCGACACTCCACACATTTTTCATCGCGCGACCTTCGGGGCGTGCGCAAGCGCCTTCGCAAGGCTCGACGAACGCGCAACTTGTGCCTCTTCGCGGCATGCGAACCCCAGCCACCGACGCGGGAACGCGGCTACCCTGCTGTTCCATGCAATCTCTGCGCACCGCGTCGGCGACCCTCTCGGCAAGGCTTGCACTCGCGCTTTTTTCGCTGGCGATTTCGCTGCAAGGCGCCCAAGCCACTCCCCCGCTGTTCGAGCGGGCGCCCGACGGCGCCGCCATCGATGGCCAGCGCGTCACGCAGGCGGCGGGGCCGCGCAAGCAGGTGTTCGCGGTCATTCCCGACCGCACGACGGGCCGCGATTGGGGCCTGCGCTACCTGGCCGAGGCGGTCGACGACTTCAACCGCACCGAGCCCGACGCGGTGTTCTGCGTGGGCGACCTGGTGCAGGGCTACTCGCGCGACCATGCGCATGTGCTGCGTGAACGCGAGGACTTCCTCACGATCGTCGGCAGGCTGCGGATGCCGTTCTACCCGACGCCCGGCAACCACGATGTCGTGAGCGGCGCGCGAGACTCGCGCGACCGCTCGTTCGCCGACGAGTACCGCACGCTGTTCGGGCCGCTCTACTACTCCGTCGAGTGCGATCTTGCGAGCTTCGTCATCCTCAACACCGAGGACGGCGAGGGCCAGGTCCAGCCGGGTTTCTCCGACGCGCAGCTCGCGTGGCTCGACACGGAGCTCGCGACGCTCGCCGCGCGCGGCAAGCCCATCATCCTGCTCTTCCACCGTCCGCTCTGGGATGTGAAGAGCGTGCGCTGGAACGAGCGCGTGCAGCCTCTGCTTGTGAAGCACGGCGTCGACTATGTGATCGCGGGCCACTACCACTCGCTGCAGTGGCTGCCGCCGCGCGACGGTATTCCGTTTCTGGTGCTCGGAACCTGCGGCGGAGCGATCGACCAGCATCCGCTCGCGGGCCAGCTCCAGCATGTGTCGTTCGTCATCGTCGACGAGGCGGGTTCGATTCGGGTCTATCACCAGGTCGCGGGCTGCACGCTGCCTGCCGACTGGATCGTGAAGGAAGATCAGGACCGCGCCTACGCGCTGAAGGGCGCGAAGGACGCGGTCGCCATCGTCGGTGCGGTCGCCGATCCGATCGGCGTCGGCTGCGAGGGCGCGATCAAGGTCGAGCTGCGCAACCCGATCGACCGCGAGGTGAGCTTCTCGTTCACCCACACGCGAGAGCCGCAGCCGTGGCGCGTGACCGACCGGACCGTCGACGGGCCGATCGAGCGCTCATGGACGAGCCGCACCGCGATCGACACCTTCAACCCCGCCACCACCGACCTCGGCACACCGTTCGACCTTTCGCTGCCGACAACGCCGCTCAAGCTTGCACCGGGAGAGTCACGCGTGGTCGAGATCGGCGTGCGCTCGAAGCCCATGGCGCTGCCGCCGCAGCCTGCGCCGTTCGAGATCGTGGCATCCTTCACCGACTCGCGCGAACGCTCGGTGCCCGTCGTCCTGCGGCAGCGCGTGCCGATCGCGCGCGCCATCGATCTGCAGGCGTCCGCCGATGCGGCGATCCCGTACCCCATCGCCGTGTGGAACTGGAGCGAGTACGACACGGCCGAGGCGAACGCGACCGCGCGGTTCTCGCTCGGGCAAGACGGGCAGTCGCTGCGGATCGCGTTGACGGTGCCCGACCGCAGGATCTCGGGCGATGCAAGGCCGACAAACGCGCGCTCGGCGCTCGCCGACCCGCTTGGCGACGCGGTTCGACTCACGCTTGGCACGGGCGGCGCGGCGCGGGAGTTCCTGGTGACCTTCCGACGCGAAAACCTCGCACCCGATGTCCGCGAGTTGAGCGAGGGCCAGTCGAGGGCGGAACTGCGGCCGTCGCAGGCGGTCACAGCCGCATTCCTGCCCGAGGAGAGCCGCTGGACGCTCATCCTCGAGGTGCCGAAGTCCGCCCTGCCCGACGGCGCGAGCCTCGACGGGCTCGAACTCAACCTCGGGGTGGCCGACAACGACGAGACCTACCACACCCAGTGGCGGTCGCTCGCCCCCCGCTCGACCCCCGCGCGACTTCGGATCCCGCCAGGGTGATAACGCCACTTGACCTCAAGGCGTTTGCGCCGTTCAATACGCTTTGAAGAGACTTTGCACGGGCGTTCGCCATACGCCCGATCAAGGTCAGCCCCGAAACGGACAGCCTGAGGAACGCCGCGTGTCGCGGCACTGCCCCTTGGGTCATCTCGAGAAAGGATTCCCCGTGAAGAACCTCATTGCACTCGGCCTGCTCGGCGCCTGCGCGCTGCTCACGGCCTGTGGCCCCGACAGCGGTTCGGTGACCACCATCGACTCGGCCCAGGTCCGCCCGCCCGCGGCCGACGGCGCCAAGGCCGCGCCTCCGGGCGACGGCATCAAGCTCGGCTCGAACAGCGGCACGGGCGCGCCTCCGCCGAAGGCGAAGCCCGAGTGACCCGTCGCGGATCGATTCCGCAATGACGAAATCACCCGAGTGGGGCGTGCGAATCGCGCGCCCCACTCGCGTTTTTGCGGGTTTCGAGCCGCGCGCCGTCTCTTCCGACGCCCGAGAAGATCCCCGTGCGCCCCTCGGCAAGCGCTCCTTCCTCGATTTCGAGGGCCGAGAATGAGCCACAACCGCTGACTTTTAAACGCTTTACAACTTTGATCAGAAGTGAAGCCCGCAAATGTCGGATGAACAGGGTGGCAGGGAATGCGTCGCACCGACGCGGTCCTGGGCCCCAACCTTCAGGCCATCCACCCGCCGCCGCTCGAGTCTTTGATTCGATCGGCGGTTTTTCTTTCGGCACCGACTCGAGCGCCCAGGCCTCATCGCCCCATCATGAGTTCGCGAAGGATCTCAAGCCCCTTCGCGAGCGTCTCTTCCTTGGCGGCGAAGGACAGGCGGAAGTGCGTGTCGCGCGTCGAGAACACCTTGCCTGGAATCACGAGCACGCTGCGCTCGATGGCCCGCTCGACGAACTGCGACGCGGTAAGGCCGAGCGACTTCGGAACCTCGACGAACGCATAGAACGCGCCGCCCGGAGTGGCCACATGCGCGATGCCCTCGAAGGCCTTGAGCACGGTGTTGCGGCGCTCCTCGTAACGGTCGACCCACGGCTGCATGTCGACCTCGAAGCAGTGCGCGGCGGCGAACTGCGCCATGCTCGGCGCGCACACATAGGTGTACTGCTGCAGCTTCGCGATCGACTGCACGAGGTCGTGCGGACCCGCGACATAGCCAAGGCGCCAGCCGGTGCAGCCGTAGGTCTTGCCGAAGCCACGCACGAGCAGGCAGTCCTTGGTGAATCGCGCAGGCGTCGGGAATCGGCCGCCCTCGCGCGACTCGCGGAAGGTGAACTCGTCGTAGATCTCGTCGGAGATCAGCACGATGTTGCGGGCACGACACAGGTCGACGATGTCGGAGAGTTCGCGCGAATTCAGCACGACGCCCGTCGGGTTGCCCGGACTGTTGACGAGCACCGTCTTCGTGCGCGGCGTGATGAGCGGCTCGATGCGCTCGGCCGTCATGCGGAAATCGGGGTAGGTGTCGCACAGCACCATGCGCCCGCCCGTCAGCGCGCCGAGCTGCGGATACATGACGAAGTACGGATCGGGCACGATGGCCTCGTCGTCGGCGTCGAGCAGGCACATCATGGCGAGGAGCAGTCCGCCGCTGGTGCCGCTCGTCACGATCGCGCTCAGGCCGTCCGAATCCTTCGCCCAGCCGACCTCGCTGCCGAGCCGCGCCCAGATGGCGTTGAGGAGTTCCATGCAGCCTTGCGTCTGCGTGTAGCCGTTGCGGTTCTCGTGGATGGCGCGGATGGCGGCATCCTTGATCACCTCGGGAACATGGAAGTCGGGCTGTCCGATCGACAGGTTGATCGGGTTCTTGAGATGCGCCGCGAGGTCGAAGACCTTGCGGATGCCGCTCGCATCGATCGACTTGGCGCGAGAGGAGAGAACCTTGCTGAGATCGAGTCGCGCGGTCTGGGCGGTGGACATGGCGGGCATCTCGTTTCGAGGCAATCGGCCAGGAAGGCGCAGGCGCGCTGCGCGTCGGGGAAAAAGCAGACGCCTCCGCATGGGCGGAGGCGCTGCAGTATGCCATCTTGAGGACTCGCGTGCGGACGCCGCGGCGCTTCACGGGAACCGATCGCAGGGGCGCGACCAGGCCACCGCACTTGCGACGGCGAGGCCGTCACTTCACGGCCGTCACTTCACGGCCGTCACTTCACGGCCGTCACTTCACGGCCGTCACTTCTTCTTGGAGTCGGCCGCAGGAGCCGCAGCACCCGCCGCAGCAGGGTCCTTCTTGGGCTTCTTGCCGGCCGCGACCTTGATGCTGAGCACCTTGGGCAGACCGAGCGGCGAGGACTTGCCTGCCGCAAAGCGCTCCGACGCGGTGAGCTTGGCCACGCGCTCATCGCGGGTGAGCACATTGCGGTGCTGGTTGAGCGCGCCGGACTTGGTCTTCAGACTGCTGTGGATGCCCATGGGATTCTCGCTGTTCGTTCGTGACCGACACACACGCCCCGGCGTCAGCCGTCGAAGCGCTTCGCGTAGGTATCGCTGAAGTCGCTCCCGCCGTTGGCAGCCTTCCAATAGGCGCCGACCGTGCGGATGCGCGACTTCAACTCCTGCACCATCGGACTGTTGCGTTCCGAGCCTGGAAAGCCTGGCAGCACGATGACTTCGCGAAGTCGGTCATTCTGATCGGAAACCACTCGAGCGTCAAGGCCACGCTCACGGAAGAAGAGCGCGATCTTCTCGGCGTTCGCCGGCAGCGTGGAGATGAGGACGAAGTAATTCAGCCCCTTCTCGCGCGGTTCCCCCGCCTCAGCAGGCGGAAGCGGCTGCGGTGCGGTCGCGGGAGCGGAGGAACCCGCGGCGGCTGGACCTGCGGCCACCGCCTGGTTTTCGGACGCTCTCGCGACGCCCGACGGAGCCGTGGCCGCAGAGGCTGGCTTCGCAGACTCGATCAGCCGCATCTCCTCGGCGCGTTCCTGCGCAAGGCGCTCGCGCCCGATCCGCTCGCCACGCGAGACGCCGATCAGATACGCGACCACCACGCAGCCAAGAAGCAGTGCGAAGAACCCAAGGCCGCGCGTGTCGAATCCGAGCCCGCGCGCCGAGCCCGACGGAGGCTCGATGGGCGCACCACCGCCCGAAGGCGAGCCGCCCTGCTTCGGTTTACCCAGAATTTCATAGAGAGCGGGTCCGCCTCGCCGTGCCATGCCGCGATCGTAGCGGATTCACGCGCCGAGATCGCGCCAACGGGCGATCGAGGCGGCGATGCCCTCGTCGGGATCTGCCCACTGCCGGGCGTCGACGACAGGCAAGCCGCGGAACCCCGCGAGTTCGATCGCGATCCTGAGCGCGAGCGCGTCGAGCCGCGAGGCACGCGGCTCGAGGATGGGGCCTCGCAGACCGCTCCGCAGAAGGTCGACGAGCCGCACGCCGCCAAGCCGGCCGCCGAGCGCGGCCACGACGGCCTCGGGCCTGCCGCCCGCGGCAAGGACCGCGGCGCAATCGACGCCTCGGGCAAAGGGCGGCGCGTCGGCGTACGACCGCTCTTCAGGCGAGGCGCCGTCGAGAGGCACCACGATCGCCACGCCGCGGCGCGAAGCCTCGGCGGCGAGCGCCGCGCGCACATCGGTGGCCGCATCGGCGGGCAGCGGCAGGACGAGCGGAGCACGACCGAGATCAGCCGCAAGTCCGAGGGCCGCGAAGCTGGCGTCGGCAGCCTTCTCGACGAAGGCAGGATCGGTGAAGTGCGCGGGAGTGATGAAGAGATCGACCCCCGAGCAGCTGAGTTCGCTCCGGCTGAGCGCCGCCGCGAGGTCGCGGCGCGCGCTGGCGCCGAGGTCGCGCGGTCGCGTCGCAGGGTCGGCGGCCGACAGCTGCGCACCGCGGTAACCGAGCGCCGAGAGGCGTTCGAACGCCGCGCGCACATCGGCGCACGCACCGGTCGACACGAGCGGCGAGATCGTGGCCGCGATCGCGGGACGCGGGTCGTTCGAGCCTGCAGGCATGGGCGCGGAGTGTAGTGGCCGCGGGTACGATTCGATCGATGGCCCGCGCGCTCGGCATGCTCCTCTCCGTCGCGGTCGCGCTGTGGCTCGTGCTGGCAGCCGTCGGCGGAATCGCCGCGATGGCCGTGTTTCCAGCGGCAAGGGAACTTCCGCTGTCGATGGAAGGCTACACGGCGTTCACCGCCGTCGAGCCGGCCGTCGGGCGACAGCTCATCGCGGGTCACCTGGTCGAGCGGGTGTTCATCCTTTCCGAGACGCCGCGGCTTGCGTTCGCAGGCGTGGCGATCGTGGCGTTCGCCCTTCAACGGCGCCTTCGCCCCACACCGCCGCCGCGCAGGCTTCGCGCCGCAGCCGTGGCGCTGTTGGCCAGCGTGTTCTACGCGCGCCCTGCGTTCACCGCCGTCGACCGCGAGTACCGCGCGGCCGCACAGGAGGCCGAGATGGATCCAGCCTCGGTCGCGCGTGCCCTGACCTTCAAGGCCGAGGCGGTGGACCCTGCGCATTCCTTCGCCTCGCGGGTCGCGACCGCCGAACTCCTCGCGCTGCTCGCGTTCATCGCGCTTTCGGCGGGTTCCGCCCAAGGAGCCCCCCGCCGTGGCTGAGGCGAAGCTGCCCCGCAAGACCGCGGCCCAGAAGGCTCGCGCCCTCGAGATCCTGGGCGAGCTCAAGCGCCGCTACCCCGACGCCCACTGCGAGCTCGACTGGTCGAAGCCGCACGAACTGCTGCTTGCCACGATCCTGTCGGCGCAGTGCACCGACGCCTCGGTAAACCGCGCGACGCCCGGCCTGTTCCGGGCCTTCCCGACCCCCGCCGACTACGCGCGCGCTACCCCAGCCGAGATCGAGCCGCACATTCGCTCGATCGGGCTCTTCCGGAACAAGGCGAAGGCGGTCCACGAGACCTGCCGCCGCCTGGTCGAGCACTACGGCGGCGAGGTGCCGCGCACGATGGAGGAACTGCTGACGCTGCGCGGAGTTGCGCGCAAGACGGCGAATGTCGTGCTCGGCAACTGCTTCGGCATCAACGAAGGCGTGGTGGTCGACACGCATGTGGAGCGCCTGTCGCAGCGGTTCGGCCTCTCGCGTGGCAAGACCCCGCTCGCGATCGAGCGCGACCTGATGGCGCTCTTCCCGCGGGAGGACTGGTGCCTGCTGTCGCACCTCCTGATCTTCCACGGGCGCCGCGCGTGCAAGGCCCGCGGAGGAAACTGCGCCGGCGACGCCCTCTGCAGACGCTTCTGCGCCGACGGAATCAAGGCCGCGCGCGCCGAGGAGAAGCCCCGCGCGGCGGGTGCGGCCGCGGACCGAAAATCGCCAAAATCACCCGCTCCGAAAGTGGCGCGCGCGAGCAGTTCTCGCCGATAATGGCAAGCCGCAGACAGCATGCCGAGAGGTTGTGCCGCGGGACGCGCGTCCCGTGGAGTGCGCATGACGCGCAGCAACGGCATGGTGAGGCACTGAAGCCCGCGGCAGATCGCACGGAGCGCGACATTGACCAGCAAGCAGACGACGAATGATGCGGCGAGCGGCGTGCAGAGCGCCTTCAAGGGCGCCATGACGCCGCGACCCGAACAGGGCGCCGAGATCGACCCGATCTTCAGCGGCAAGCGCATCCACTTCATCGGCATCGGCGGCTGCGGCATGAGCGGGCTTGCGCTGATGCTCCGCACGCGCGGCGCGCTCGTCACGGGGTCGGACCAATCGGACGGCGAGGCGATCGACCGGCTGCTCGACGCGGGCATTCCCGTGCGCGTCGGGCCCGCGATGCAGTCTCTGCCGATGGACACCGAGCTTGTGATCGCATCGGCCGCGATCAAGCCCGACCACCCCGAGATCCTCGCCGCGCAGGCGAAGTCGATCGAATGGATCAGCTACGCCGAAGGGCTCGGCCTCGCGCAGCGTGGCCGCACCGCGGTGTCGATCGCGGGCACGCACGGCAAGAGCACCACCACCGCGATGACCTCGTGGGTCGCGCTGCACTGCGGCCTCGACCCGAGCGTGATCGTGGGCGCGACCTGCGCGCAGATCGGCGGCGGCTCGCGCACGGGCGCGCGCGCGATTCCGCAGGGGCGCGAGCGCGGGCAGCCGGGCGTGCTCGTGTGCGAGGCGTGCGAGTTCAACCGCTCGTTCCACCAGCACCGACCGACCATCGGCTACATCGGAAACATCGAGGAAGACCACCTCGACTACTACTCGTCGCTGACCGAGATCATCGGGAGCTTCCGCGACTTCGCGAAGCTGCTGCCTCCCGCCGAGCTCGGCGGCAAGCTGCTGATCGCCGACGAAGGCGCGCACCGCCGCGAGGTCGCCGCGGGCCTCGACTGCGAGGTCGCGACCTTCGGCTTCTCGTCGAGCGCCGACTACCAGGTCGTGCACGACGCGAAGGTCAACCGCGTGGGGGTGCTGCGCGAAGGACACTGGATCGCCCAGTGGACCAACCGCATGCCTGGCGCGCACAACGCGCTGAACAGCGCCGCCGCGGGCATCATCAACCACTGGCTCGGCGCCGACTGGGACGACATCGCCGCGGGCCTTGCGCAGTTCAACGGCCTCGACCGCCGCAGCCAGCGCCTTGGCACGCGCATCCTCGCGCAGGGCGCGACCGTCGATGTGTTCGACGACTACGGCCACCATCCGACCGAATGCGAGAAGACGCTGCGTGCGCTGCGCTCGGCGCACAACCCGCGGCGCCTGATCTGCATCTTCCAGCCGCACCAGCACAGCCGCACGCGCTTCCTGCTCGACCAGTTCGCCACGAGCTTCCGCGACGCCGACCTCGTCGTCGTGCCGCACATCTACTTCGTGCGCGACAGCGAGGCCGAGCGGCAGCGCGTCTCGGCGCAGGACCTCGTCGACCGCCTGCGCGGCCAGGGCAAGGACGCGATCCACATCGGGAACTTCTCGGAGATCGCCGACTTCCTCGACACGCACTGCGT
Source organism: Planctomycetaceae bacterium (assembly GCA_021297815.1). GTDB lineage: Bacteria > Planctomycetota > Phycisphaerae > Phycisphaerales > SM1A02 > QWPT01. The sequence goes on along the minus strand of JAJTGK010000065.1, from coordinate 16,909 downwards.
CGAGGGCGACATGGTGCTTACGATGGGCGCCGGACCTGTCTACCAGGTGGCCAAGGAGTTCCTCGAGCGCGGACTCGGAGGCTCGGGCGCCGCAGAGGCCGTGGCATGATCGTGGCGAGCCCTTCGAGCCTGTACTCCGATCTCGATGTGACGGCGGAGCTCGACGCTCCGCTGGGGCCGCACACATGGTTCGGCATCGGTGGACGCGCGGACCTGCTGATCCACCCGAACTCGGTCGAGGCGCTCGCGACGCTCGTCGCGCGCTGCAGGCGCGACGGCATTCCGCTGCGCGTGCTTGGCTCGGGCGCGAACCTGCTCGTCGACGACGATGGCGTCGATGGCGTCGTCGTCAAGCTCGACACGCCGTACTTCAAGGCGGTCGAGTACAACGCCGAGGGTCCCGTGCAGCGCGTGCGCGCGTTCGGCGGCGCGTCGATGGAGGCGCTGGTGCAGGAACTCCCCCGCCGCGGCCTGACGGGCCTCGAGCAGATGGCGGGCATTCCCGCGTCGGTGGGCGGAGCGATTCGCATGAACGCGGGCGGCAAGTTCGGTGCGGTCGGCGACGCGGTGGATGCGGTCGCGATGATCCTGCCCGACGGCTCGCAGCGCGTGTTCCGTCGCGACGAGATCGAGTTCGGCTACCGCCACACGAACCTGCCGAAGGGCATCGTGGCGTGGGCGAGCTTCATCGTGCGCGAAGACGACCCCGCGGCCTGCCGCGAACGCGTGAAGGAGTACTTCAAGTACAAGAAGTCCACGCAGCCCATGGATGCGGCGAGCGCGGGCTGCATGTTCAAGAACCCGACGATGCCCGACGGCTCGCGCGAAAGCGCTGGGCGGCTGATCGACCTCGCAGGCCTGAAGGGCCTGCGCGTCGGCCACGCGTTCGTGAGCGACAAGCATGGCAACTTCCTCGGCGTCGAGCTTGGCGCGACGACCGCGGAGCTGTGCGCGCTGATCGAGGCGGTGCAGCAGGGCGTGAAGCAGAGGCACGGAGTGGATCTCGAGACGGAGGTCGTCTATTGGAAGCGCGGCGAAGGCGCCTGACGAGTGCAGACCCTTCGCCTTCGGCCGATGATGCGACGAATCAACAGGAACAGATGGAGCAGCGAGAACGCGAGATGACGAGCGACACCCAGACACCACACGGTTCGCGCCCACGCGTCCTCGTCCTGATGGGCGGGCCCGACGCCGAGCGCGAGGTCAGCCTGATGTCGGGCGCGCAGGTTGCCGAGGCGCTCTCGGCGGAAGGTGCGTTCGAGGTGATCTCGCTCGTCGTCGACCGACCGAGCGCTTCGGAGTTGCTCGCGCATGCGCCCGATGTGATCTACCCCGTGCTGCACGGCCCATGGGGCGAAGGCGGCCCGCTGCAGGAGATCCTCGAGGAGATCGAGGTTTCGTGCGGCGTTCCATATGTCGGACCAGGCTCGCGGGCCGCGGCGATCGCGATGGACAAGGTGCGCACCAAGATGGTCGCCACGCGCATCGGCATCCGCACGCCGCTCTCGCGCGAGGTGCGGGCGACGACGAGGTGGCGCGCGGCCGCGCGGAGCTCGAGCCGCGACGCAGCGCGCTGATGGCCGAGCAGTACATCGCGGGGCGCGAGATGACCGTGGGCATCGTCGACGGCGTGGCGCTTCCTGTGATCGAGATCCTGCCTGCGACGGCGTTCTACGACTTCGAGGCGAAGTACTACCGCGACGACACGCGATATGTGCTCGACCCCGAGATGCCCGCGGGCGTGCTGCGCGACATGCGCGACGCCACCGAAGCCATCTATCGCGAGATCGGCCTGCGCGACGCCGCCCGCGCCGACTTCATGATCGACGAGCGTGGTGCGTGGTTCCTCGAGATCAACTCGGCGCCTGGCATGACCACCCACTCGCTCGTGCCGAAGGCCGCGCGTCATCGCGGCACCGACATGCCCGAGCTGTGCGGCGGGTTCGTGCGCCGCGCCCTTGGGCGGCGCGAGGCACTGCGTACGGCGCGCGCGCTTGCCGAGCAGACCTGAGCGCGAATGTTGACGAAGCGCCTCGGCACCTGCCGATGCTCGCGCGGAAGCGGCTTCACCCGAATTGCGGACGACCGAACACACCAGAAGGTAGCCACGATGGCCCGACGAAAGACCCAAGGATCGAGCTTCGCAGACCGTTTCGACGCGTTCAGTTCGCTGCTGCGCCGAGGTTCGCCCGGTTTCCCCATGATCGCGGCGGGTGCGTTCCTCGTCATCTGCGCGGTGCTGCTTCTCTGGGGCGTCCCCAAGCTGCGCGAGCGCCTCGACGAGCGCATGCGCGCGTCGACGGGCGTCGGCGCGGTCGAGTTCAGCAACGCGCCGGCGTGGTTCGACGGCCTGCGGCAGAGCCAGGTCGCCGAGCGCGTGGCACAGGCCGTGGGCACCGAATCGACCCTTGACCCGAACCGTCTCGCCAAGGCGCGCGATGCGATCCTGACCACGGGCTGGTTCCATTCGATCGAGCAGGTGCGCCTGACCGACGACGGCGGTTTCCTGGTCGATGCGACCTTCGTCACGCCCTTCGCGGTGGTACGGCATGTCGACCACGAGTACCTCGTCGATTCCGCGGGGCGGCTGCTTCCCATGCAGTGGCCCGCGGGTCACCGCCCGGCGAGCCCCCACTACTTCGCGATCGTCGGGGCGACGCAGGTGCCGACAGGCGACTATGGCTCGGTGTGGCCGGGGGCCGATGTGGCCGCCGGGCTTGAACTTGCGCGGACGCTCGCGTCCCACCAGTGGTCGCATCTCGTCAGCGCCATCGATGTGTCGACCCTCGCGGGCGAGAACTCGCTGTCGCTCATCACCTCGAACGGCGGACGCATCGTGTGGGGCCGCACGCCCGGCGACCGCTCCGTCTCGGAGGTTCCCGTCGAGTCGAAGCTCGGAACGCTCGACTTCCTCTACGCGAACCACCGCCGCATCGACAGCGGCGGCGGCGTGGTGCTCGACCTGCGCGGTGACCTGATCACCGCGCGTGCCGCGGCATCCGCGCGTGCCGATGGCTCGAACAGCGCCTCGAACGAGTAGCGCCCGCGCCCGCGGGCGAGGTGAACCATCGAGGACCATCACGCCACGAACACCGAACGCGCGGGCTCGCTCGAGAGCCCTGAACGCCTTGCGCGTGTCGCCATTCCGCGCGGCCTCGTCATGTGCTCGGCGCTCTGGGTGTTCCTGTCGTGGGTGTTCATCTTCGGATGGCACCCGCCGGTCCAGTCTCAGTCGGCGAGCTACGGACCGTCGCTCAACCTGCTCTATGTGTCGGTCGGCATCGGTATCGCCATCGGCTGGCCGCTGCTTCGGCTCTCCGCGCGCCCGATTCCGAAGCCGGCGATGCAGGCCGCGCTCGACGGTCTCGCGATCTTCATGCTGCTGCAGATCGTGGTGTGGCCGCTGCGGCTCGTCACCTCGTGGACGCTTTCACGCGCCCTCGCCCTCGATGGCGCGCTCGCCGCGGCAGTCGCCTTGACGGGGGCGCTCCTTGCGCTTTCCACGGGCGACCTGCGACCTCGGGCGCGGTCGTTCGCCATGGCGGCGATGGTCGTGATCGCGCTCCTGGCGCCGATCTCGACATGGATGTTCGGCGCCGAGCATGTGCCCGCCTTCGTCGAGGCGATCAGCCCACCCGCCCTACTCGCGAGGTTCTCGGCACCGAAGCCGCTCGACCCCGACGCCGCCGATCTGCGCGTCCTTCAGGGCGCCGTGGCTGCGGCGGCCGCGCTTTGGGTCTTCGTCTGCCTGTCCCGCCTGCTCGGTCGACGGGCGGCAGTTCGCCAAGGCGCCGTCGATCCGCTATCTTGATTCGGTCGACGCGGGAGCTTCTCCCGCGTTTCGGCTTTGAAGAGGGTTGACCATGGATTTCATCACTGCCGAAGAGAAGACCTTGCTTGAGCAGCGGCTCTCGGAGCTGCGCGCCAACGACAAGGTGCTCATCCAGCGCATCGCCGAGGCGCGAGCGCTCGGCGACCTCCGCGAGAACGCCGAGTACCACGCGTCGCGCGAGGACAAGGCGATGAACGACGCCAAGATCAAGGAACTCGAGGAGCGGCTTGCCACGGCGCAGGTCGCCGACTCGAGCGCGATGCCGGCCGACATGGTCTTCGTGGGTCGACCTGCCGCGTGGCGCCAAGCGGTTCACGATCGTCGCGATCGAGATGTGACCACGGCCGAACGCGGCGTGCGCGTCACGCCCGGCGCTCTTCATCAAGGGTGCTCGACCACAAGCCGTGTTCCGCCGCGCACCGCTTCGCGCGTGGCGGTCGCTCCGCCCGGGAAGACCACCTCCACGACGACTTGACCACCGTCTGGGCGCACCCCGAAGTGCGCTTCAGGCGCCACATTCGACTGAAACGGACCTCCGCCGACGATCCAGCGCCGCTGCGTGACGCCGCCTTGCGTCAGACGCACGGTGGCGCCGACGGCATGGCGGTCGCCCCTGCCGGCCCTCGCGTCGTGCGGCACGACGACGACCCAGTCGTCGGCGGTGTCATGATCGTTGCGAATCACGCGGATCGGCGCGTTGAGTCCCGCGACGACCGCGTCGATGTCGCCATCGAGATCGAGGTCGCCGAACACCGCCGTGCGGTCGACATGCGGCTCGAGCTTCCAGGCACCCGCGGCATCGACCACCGCGAACCTCGCGCCGCGACGCTCCATGAGCAGCGGCCTCTGCGCGTAGTCGGAGTCCATCAGCTGCCGCGACGCCTGCGGATACACATGGCCATTGACCGAGAGCAGGTCCTCGTCGCCATCGTGGTCGAAGTCGTGGAACCCCGCGCCCCAACCGCACAGCGTGCGGCTCGGCGCACCGAGCCCGAACTGGTTCGTGCGGTCGTCGAAGCTGCGCCCGTCGAGGTTCAGGTGCAGCGTGTTCACATCGCTCGAGAAGTTGGTGGTGAACACATCGGGCCTGCCGTTTCCATCGACATCGGCCACGGCGACGCCCATGGTCGCCTGCTCGAGACCCTCGCCGTTCACGGCGATTCCCGAGCGCATGCCCTGATCGGCGTACCTCCACGGCTCGGTGCCCGTGAAGAGGTTGTTCGGCTGCGAGTCGTTGCCGACGAAGATGTCGGGTCGGCCGTCGCCCGTGAAGTCGAGGATCGCGACATTGAGCCCGAAGCCTGGCTTCACCGACGCGATGCCGCTTGACGCGCTGCGGTCGACGAAGGTGCCGTCGCCGCGGTTCTCGTAGAGCGCGTCGTGGGCCGCGGCGTACCCGCGCGGACCTGCGAGCACCGGCTGGCCCTTGAAGTTCGCGGGCGGCAGCGGCTTCGCGGGATCGAAGTCGAGGTAGTTGCAGACATAGAGGTCGAGGTCGCCGTCGAGATCGAGATCGGCGAACGCGGCGCTGGTGCCCCACCGCGGGTCGCCCACCCCGGCCCGCGCGGTGATGTCCTCGAAGGTGCCGTCGCCCTTGTTGCGCAGCAGCACATCGGGGCCGAAGCAGGCGATGAAGAGGTCGTCGAAGCCGTCGGCGTCGACATCGCCCGCCGTGGCGCCGAAGCTCCAGCGACGATGGGCGATGCCTGCGGCTGCGGTCACATCGGTGAAGCGCAGAGCGCCGTCGTTGCGATAGAGCCGCGCGCCAGGACCGCGCTCAGGGTCTGCAAGCGTGGCGCCGTTCGGCACGAAGAGGTCGAGGTCGCCGTCGCGGTCGTAGTCGACGAGCGCGAGGCCTCCGCCCTTCACCTCGAGCACCTGCTGCGAAGGCGTCGCGCCCGAGACGGTGGTGCACGAGATGCCCGACGACGCGGTGACATCGGTGAAGCGCATCGCGGAAGGCGGCGGTTCGCCCGCCGCGGAGAGCGGCGCGGCGAGGAGCGCGCACACGATCGCGCCCGTCATGGCACGGCCTCGGGAGAGGAAGGCGCAGGCGGCGTGGCCTGACGCGAAGGGCTCTGTGTCGGCTGCGGCGTGGGCTGCGGCGCGGGCGCTGTCGACCGCGGCTCGCGACGGCCGAGCGCCTCGAGGATGCGCGCCTCGTTCGCGCGCGCCGCGTCGGCCTTCTGCGGCTTGTCGAGCCTGTCGTAGACGCGCGCGAGCTTCGCCCACGCCTCGTGCTGCGTGGGGCTCGCCTTCACCGCGCGTTCGAGCAGCTCTTCGGCGCGCGCCGCATCGTCGCGGCGCAGCGCGAGGTCCGACATGCGTACGAGCACGCGCGCCTGGTCGGCGGGCCGCACCTTCGGCTCGGTGAATCCCGCGAGACTCTCGTCGAAGTGGCGCTGCGCGTCGTCAAGCCGATCCTCGGCGAGCGCAACGAGCCCGAGTCCGAAGGTCGAGTCGGGTTCCTTGGGCACGGCCTTCAGGTGCAGTTCGAACGCCGTGCGCGCACACTCGAGTTCGCCAAGGTGAAAACACGCCCACCCGAGGAAGTGCGCCGCGTGGCGCCGCTCGGGGAAGTCCTGCTTCGAATCGCGCGCGCGCTCGAGGAAACCGCGCGCCTCGTCGTAGCGCTTCGACTTCGACAGCGCGATGCCGAGGATCATCGCCGCGCGGTCAACCTCGGGCTTCTGCGCCAGCACCGTGCGGCATGCGAGCGCCGCGACCTCGAACTCGCCCTTCGACATCATGCCGAGCGCCTGGTCGATGCGCGGGTCATCGGGATAGCTCGCGACGACGACCGCCTGCGCGGGCGGGCTCGCCGCGGCATCCGCCCCGCCCTTCGGAGCCGCGGGCTGCGACGGCGGCGCAGCCGACACGGCCGAACCAAGCACGATGGCGGGAACCTGCGCGATCCATGCGGCGAACATGTCGCCCACTATAGGACTTCGCTGCGGTCGCACCGCGTGTCGGCCGCCGCGATGGCGCCTCGAAAGTCACGCGACTCGGACGATCGGAAATGTTGCGTACGCCCGATACCGAGCGACCTCTCCTGCATCGTGTTTGTTTTGGAAATACCCCTCCCTCCCGACTTCCCTCTCGCTGTTCGGTGGATAACTTGAACGGGTTCAAGTGCGTGGCTTCCGCCACGACTGTCGACCGAACAAAGGCTTGCAAGATGCTGCACAAGATCGTCTTCGCTTCGATCGCCACCTCGTTCGTCCTCACTGCGCCATCGCTTGCGCAGGTTGCGCTGCAGCCGAAGGCGGGCGCGCCGCTCGTCGGGCTCAGCAAGTCCGAGCGCGCGCGCTTCCTCCAAGGGCAGATCGACTACCAGACGCCGTGGGGCAACGCGACAGGCCTTGGGCCTGTGATGAACAAGTCGAACTGCGCAAGCTGCCACTCGAATCCGCTCGGCGGATGGGGCTCGATCGCGACGACGCGCTTCGGCGGCGAGGACAAGGGCGAGTACTACCCGATGGAGGAACTGGGCGGCTCGCTGCTCCAGATCCTTTCGATCAGCGACAGCTGCCGCGAGTTCCTTCCCCCCGAGGCGACGGTGGTCGCGACCCGCATGACGAACGCGTCGATGGCCTACGGCCTGATCGAGGCGATTCCCGACGCGGCGATCGCCGCGAACGAGGATGCGAACGACACGAATGGCGACGGCATCTCGGGCCGCGTGCACTGGGTGCTGCCGCTCGAGTCGAGCCCGTCGAGCCCGCTGCGCGCGGGGCGCTTCGGCTGGAAGTCGCAGGTCGCCACCGTGCTCTCCTTCTCCGGTGACGCGACGCGCAACGAGCTCGGCGTCACGAATGCCCTGATCCCCACCGAGGTCGCGCCGAACGGCGACATGGCGCTCCTCGCGTCGTGCGACACCGTGGCAGACCCCGAGGATGTTCCCAACGCGCAGGGCTCGACCTTCGTCGACCGTGTGACCGACTTCCAGCGCTTCCTCGCGGAGCCGCCGCAGACGCCGAAGTCGGGCATGACAGGCGAGACGGTGTTCAACGCGATCGGTTGCAACAAGTGCCATGTCGCGCAGTGGACGACCGCAAACCTGCCGTCGCTCGAGTCGGCGATCCGCAACAAGGCGATCCGCCCGTACTCCGATTTCCTGCTGCACGACATGGGCCTGCTTGGCGACGGCGTGCAGGACGGCGACGCGAACGAGCCTGAGATGCGCACTCCGACCCTGTGGAACCTGCGCACGCGCGACCCCATGCTGCACGACGGCTCCGCCTCGGGCGGCACCTTCGCGAGCCGCGTGACCACGGCCATCGAGGCGCACGGTCCGCTCGGCGAAGGCGCGGCTTCCGCGGCGGCCTTCGCGGCGCTGAGCGAGGTTCAGAAGGAACAGCTCATCGCGTTCCTCGATTCGCTCGGACGCGTCGAGTTCGACTTCGACGGCAACGGCGATGCCGACGGCCACGACCTCTCCACGCTCACCTCGTTCAAGGGCGCGGCGGTCAGCCCCGACAACCCCGGCGCGATCGGCGACTTCGACCAGGACGGCGTGATCGGCGAGTCGGATTTCAACGCGATGCTCGCGGCGCTCGCGCGCGACGGCATCGATGTGACGGCCGACTGCGACAACGACGGCACGGTCGACGCGCGCGAGATCTGGAACGGCGCGCCCGACACGAACTTCGATGTCATTCCCGACAACTGCGTGGCCTGCCTCGGCGACCTGAACGGCGACGGCACGGTGAACGCCGCCGACCTGACGAACCTCCTCAACGCGTGGGGAACCGGCTCGATCGACCTGAATGGCGACGGCCTGACCAACGCCGCGGACCTCTCGGCGATCCTGAACGCCTGGGGCCCCTGCGACTGAGCGCCCGACCAACGCGCCTGCGAGCGCGTCTTCGACAGAGATCACACGGCTTACCCCGCGGCCCCGCGCCGCTCGACAAGAAACCTGGAGCACGCTGCATGCGCAAGTTGACGCTGATCGGACTCGGAACCCTTACCTTCGCCGTCGCCAGCGCGTCGGCGCAGTGGGTGACCTATGTCAACGAGACGAGCACCCGCCTCGTCGCCGCCTCGAGCCTGCTCGTGAACGACAACCTCGAGAAGGACTTCGCCTGGGGCGACTTCGACCAGGACGGCGACCAGGATGTGGTCTGCATGCGCAAGTTCCCCGGCTCGATCCAGGGCGGCTTCCGCGACATCCTGTTCATGAACGAAGGCGGCATCCTGGTCGACCGCACGCAGGAGTACGGCAGCGCCGCCGATGTGTCGGGCTCGCTCGGCATGCTCGACGCGTGCAACGACCGTGATGTGAAGGCCGTCGATGTGAACAACGACGGCTGGCTCGACCTCGTCACCGCGACCACGATGAGCGACCAGGTCTCGACCATGCTCGGCCAGCCGCGCGTCTACATGAACATGAAGACGGACTCGCAGGGCAACTGGCGCGGGTTCCGCTTCGAGGATTCGCGCATCCCGCAGCTGTTCGCGATTTCGGGCGCGGTGTCCAACCCGCGCTTCTGCGACGCCGCCATCGCCGACTTCACGGGCGACGGCTATGTCGACATCTTCTACACCGACTACGACACGCCCGAGACGAGCGGCACGATCTGCATCGATCTCAACGCCGACGGCGACACGGCCGACGCGGGCGAGTGCCAGCAGAGCCCTGGCGAAACGGGCACCAACGACTTCAACAACAAGTTCCTTGTGAATCAGGGCGCGTCTGCCCCAGGATTCTTCACCGACAGCACGACGACGCGCATGACCGCGGCGCAGCTCGACTCCGCGTTCGGCAACGCGGCGCTTGCCGCCGACCTGAACGGCGACGGCAAGATGGATGTCGTGCGCGTGAACACGCTGACGGGCGGCCAGAATGTCGCCACGATCTACTCGAGGGCCGACGGCCTCGGAACCTCGTTCAACGGCCCCGACCAGGCGGTCGCGGGCGCGCCCTACAACATCGACAAGGCCGACCTGAACGGCGACGGCCGCATGGACCTCGTCGTGGTCGACGACGGCCAGGACAAGGTGCTCATCAACACGGGCAACGGCGCCGATGGCTTCGCCGACTTCACGGCGTACACCATCGCCGACAGCCTCTCGGAGTTCGGCAACACGACGCGCGTGGCCGACCTCGACAACGACGGCAAGACCGATGTCATCATCTGCGATGTCGACGCCGACCTCGGGCCGTTCTGCCCGTCTTCGGGCCGCATCACCAAGATCTACCGCAACACGGGCGTCGTGGGAACGAGCCTGCTCGACAACCTCGGGAACATCATCCCGCAGTCGAGCCTCGACTCGGTCTATGACATCGCGACCGTCGACATCGATGGCAACGGATGGCTCGACCTCGTGGTCGGCCGTTGCGGCGGCATCGAGGTCTACATGAACCGGCCGCCGATCAACATCGCGTTCTCGTATCCGTCGGGTCGTCCGACTTCGATCCAGCCCGACACGACGAACTCGTTCGCGGTCAATGTCGCGATCCAGGGCGGCGGCTCGGTCGTCGCGGGTTCGGCCAAGCTGCATGTGTCGCTCAACAACGGCGCGTTCACCGCGTACGACATGACGCAGACGGGTGCGCTCTCGTACCTCGCGACCTTCCCGAGCGTGAACTGCGGCGACTCGGTGCGCTACTACCTCGCCGCGAACCTCTCGAACGGCGGCCTGAACACCGACCCCTCGGCGGCGCCCGGTACGTCGTACTCGGTGCCCGTCCAGACGGGCCAGACCACGATCATCGCGCAGAGCTTCGAGGCGGGTGCGGGTGGCTTCACCACCGCGACCGATGCCTCGGTGACCTTCGGCGGCTGGGTGGTCGGTACACCCGTCGGCACCGCGAACGGCGGCGCACAGGCCTCGCCGTCGAGCGATGCCACCGCGGGTTCGGGCGTCGCCTGCTTCCAGACGGGTATCGGCACCGCAGGTGGCACCGCGGCAAGCCAGGATCTCGACGGCGGCCCTGTGACTCTGACCTCGCCCGCCATGGACCTGACGGGCCTGCCTGCCGCCACGATGAGCACCGCCGTGTGGTTCTACTGCGATGACATCACCACCACGCCCACGCAGGCCGATGTGATGCGCATCGAGGTCTCGAACGACGGCACCAACTGGATTCTCATGGAGCAGATCGCGACCAACCAGCAGTGGGCGGTCAAGACCTACAGCCTCGGTTCGTTCGTCGCGCTGAACGCCAGCGTGCGCGTTCGCTTCGTCGTGACCGACAACCCGAACAATTCGGTCACCGAGGCGGCGATCGACGAGTTCCAGGTCGTCGCGGTCGAGTGCGTGCAGGCCCCCGCCTGCCCGTCCGACCTGAACGGCGACGGCATGACGAACGCGGCCGACCTGTCGACCCTGCTCAACTCGTGGGGCACCGCGAAGGCCGACCTCAACGGCGACGGCACCACGAACGCCGCCGACCTGTCGTCGCTGCTGAACGGCTGGGGTCCGTGCCAGTGAATTGACGCGACATTCGTTCCGCGGGCCGCCTCGATCGGGGCGGCCCGCGTTCTTTTTCGCGCTGTACGATCTCGACGATGGCCGACCTGTCCGTCTCCCTCGCGGGGCTTCGCCTGCGCAACCCCGTGGTGCTTGCCGCGGGCACCTGCGGCTATGTGCGCGAGGCGGCCGATGCGTTCGACCTTGGCCGCATCGGCGCGGTGACGACGAAGTCGATCACGGCCGAGCCACGCGACGGCAACGCGCCCTGGCGCATCATCGACAGCCCTGCGGGCATGCTGAACGCGATCGGCCTGGCGAATGTGGGCATCGAGCGGTTCGTCGCCGAGAAGCTGCCGACCGCGGCGGGGCTTCCGTGCGCGCTCATCGGCTCGGTGGCGGGACACTCGGTCGACGAGTACCTGAAGGTCGCCGAGGCCTTCGACGCGCGCGGCGAGATCGGCGCGATCGAGCTGAATGTGTCGTGCCCGAACACGGCCGACGGCCTGCAGTTCGGCGAGCACCCCGATGCCCTGCGCGCGCTGCTCGGCGAGATCAGGCCGCGCGTGCGCAGGAAGCCGCTCATCGTGAAGCTCTCGCCGAATGTCGGCGATGTCGTCGCGATGGCGGCGGCCGCCATCGCGGGCGGCGCGCAGGCGCTCGTCGTGGCGAACACCTTCAGCGCGATGGCGATCGATGTCGAGACGCGCGCCTTTCGCCTTTCGCGTGGGCGCGGCGGGCTGTCGGGCCCTGGCATCCACCCGATCGTGGTGCGCATGGTGCACGATGTCTGGCGCGGCCCCGCGCGCGAGGCGGGTGTTCCGATCATCGGCCTCGGCGGCGTGACGAACTGGCGCGATGCCGCCGAGTTCATCCTCGCGGGCGCCACCGCGGTCGGCATGGGAACGGCGCTCTTCATCGACCCGCGGTCGCCCGTGCGCGTCGTCGACGGCCTTGCCAAGTGGGTCGAGCGCCAGGGATGCAGAACGGTGACGGAACTCGTCGGTGCGGCGAGAAGCGCTCCATGAGGCGGCGTGAGCGCGAGCGGTTCGACGAACTGTTCGAGGAGGTGCTGTCGGGGCTGCCCGAGGGCATCCATCGCCTCATTGAGGAGGTTCCGCTCGTCCTCGAGGACCGCCCGTCGCGCGAACTGCTCCGCGAGCTCGGAATCGACGAGGATGAGCTCCTCTGCGGGCTTCACACGGGAACGCCGCTCACCGAGCGCTCGGTGGAGCGCCCCGACCAGAGCGATGTCATCCAGCTGTTTCGCGAGGGCATCATCGACATGGCGGGCGGCTGGGAGGAAGGCGTCGACGACGACGGGACGGCCTTCGGCGGCGAGGAGCGCATCTGCGAGGAGATCCGCATCACCGTCCTCCACGAGATCGGCCACCATTTCGGCCTCGACGAGGACGACCTCGACCGCCTCGGATATGCCTAAGATGGCCGCCCCGCCCGCCCCCGTGGCGCGCTGAAAGGACCCGATGAACCCCGAACGCATCGCCCAGTTCGAGAAGATGGCCGCGGCCGATCCCACGAACGAGATGGCGCACTTCAGCCTTGGCAACGCCTATCTGCAGGCGGGCCGCTTCGCGGACAGCGCCCAGAGCTTCGAGCGCTGCGTCTCGATCAACGCCGACATGAGCAAGGCCTACCAGCTCGGCGGCGAGGCGATGATCAAGGCGGGCTGGGAGGACAAGGCGGTCGCCTTCCTCGAGAAGGGCTACACCATCGCGGGCACGAAGGGCGACAGGCTGCCGCAGCAGGCGATCGCCAAGGCGCTCGAATCGATCGGTCGCAAGCCGCCCGTGCTGGCCGAAGAGGCCGAGGTCGCCGAGCGGCTGCGAGAGAGCGGTGCCTTCGTGTGCCGCCGCACGGGGCGCCCTGGAACGAAGCTCCCTGGACCGCCCTTCCGTGGCACGGTGGGAGCTTGGATCGGCGAGAACATTTCCGCCGAGACCTGGCGGCAGTGGATCGGCCAGGGCACGAAGGTGATCAACGAGCTTCGCCTCGACTTCACCCGCGAGCGCGACCAGGAGCTCTACGACCAGCACATGCGCGAGTACCTCGGCATCGACGAGGATGTGATGCGCGAGATCCAGTCGGGCACGGGCGCCGCGCCTACAGCCTGATCTGGCGCTGGTACCACCACCACTCGACGAGCACGACCAACAGGCCGAGCGCGAGGACCCACGGCCACAGAGCCCCGCGGCGCGACTCGGCCACGCTGATCCCCTGCACTTCCTTCGTGCCGATCGACAGGTTCTCGAGCGGCGCAATGCGCGCTTCGGCGGCGTCGGCGATGTTCACCGCGACGAGGCGTTCGGCGCGCTCGTCTCGGCCAGGCTCGAGATACGACACGCGATGCAGGCCCGCGAGCCGCACAGGCCCATAGGACAGGTTGCCGTCCTTGTCGATGTCGGCCTTCGACTCCGACCCGTCGGGGAGCCGAATCTGCCCATCGCGGCTCCCGGCGGGCAGCCGCATCGCGATCGCCTCGCCAGGCGCGAGCGCGCGCCCCGTGACGGCGTCGCCCGCGCGCCCGAGCAGCTCCACCGCGTTCGCGATGAAGTTGACGAACGAGCGCTGGAACGGCCAGTTCGAGTCGAGCGGGTCGAAGGCGACATAGACGAGGTGCAGGTCGGCGCGGTCGAGCGAGACGACAAGCGGACCCTCGGCGGCCTCGGCATGCACCTGGAAGGACTTGTCGACCTGCACCGCGGTCATCTGCGACACGAAGAGCTCGTCAAGCGACGCGGAGCGGAAGAGCGGGTGCTCGTCGCGCACGATGCGCGCATACACGCCGCGGTGCGTGCCATACGGCGCGAGGCCCTCGACGGGCGGCGGGGCGCCGAGCGCGAGGTAGCGGCCCGCGGGAAGCACCTTGGGCGCCACGCCGTCAAGCACGATCACATCCCACGCGCCAAGCTCGCCCTTGGCGACAAGGTCGTCGAACTCCGAGACAGGCCGCGAGGCGAACCGCTCGATCGGCAGGCCCTCGAGCAGCGTGCGCACGATGAAACTGCCCGAGCCGACATGGAGCACGGCGAGTCGCTTCGCAGGCGGAACGATGGCAAGCGCGGCGTCGTCGTCGCGCAGCGCGTCGTCCTCGACCACGGCCACCTCGATCGCGGCGTTCGCGGCCTGCTCGATCGGGCGAAACACGACCTGGGCGCGGCCTGGAATGAACTGCCCGTCGCGCTCGACCGCCGCCGGGATCTCGATCGGTTCGGGCGTCAGGGCGCGCACCGTGCCGTTCACCGCAAGTTGCAGCGTGGCGCGCGCAGGCTCGGTGCGCGGATTCGCCACCGCCGCGAACACCTGGATGCGGTCGGGTGCGTCGGGCGGACGCTCGGCGCTCACCGCGACCACCGCGAGGTTCGACGAAGCCTCGCCCACGCGGTGGTAGACGAGCCGCTCGCCCGTCCGCAGCGCGATCGAACCGAGGTCCTCGACGCGGCCGTCGGAGTAGAGCTCGATGGTGGGCGGATCGGCGAGCAGCGCAGTCTCGACCTCGTCGGGCCTGTCGTTTGCGGTGAACGCGCGCGAAAGTTCGAGCGCCTCGAGGATGCGCGTCGACTCGTCGCTCGGCTTGATGCCGTCGATCGCCCCCTCGAGCGCCGCGATCGAGTCGGTGAACGGCGCGCGGATCTCGGCGCGCGAGCCGAACGCGATCACCATGACATCGGACGCGTTGGTCGAGAACCACCCGCCGCCGAGGAGTTGCCGCACGCGCTCCTTCGCGGCGCGCTTCGCGAGGTCGAGGCGCGTCACGCCCTCCTCGCCGCCCGCGGCCTCGCCCGTCTCGACCGCGTTCATGCTGGCGCTGCGGTCGATCATGACCACATGCCGCCCGCCCGTCGAGCCGAAGCCCTCGGCCTCGGGCTGGGCGAGCGCGAATGCGATCGCAAGCACCGCGAGGATCTGGAGGAGGAGCAGGAAGTTCGGCCGCAGGCGCTGGAACGGCGCGTTCGCGCGGAGATCGGCCAGCGAACGCACCCAGAGCAGGTTGCTCGGCACGGCACGACGCTTGCGACGGAGCTTCAGGAACCAGAGCGCGACCAGCGGCGCCAGGATCGACGCTCCGAGCACAGCGCCCGCGACGGGCGCGATCCATGTCACGGCGGCGAGCGTCATCGGAGAAGCCCTCTCCGCCGCAGGTACTCGAGCATCAGCGTCTCGACGGGGGTCGAGGTGTCGACCACCATGTGGGTGATGTCGCGCCGCTGGCAGTAGGCGCGCAGCGCGCCGCACAGGCGGTCGAGCCGCTCCTTGTAGATGCGCAGGAGTTCAGGCGTGACGGTGACTTCGGTCTCGGTGCCCGTCTCGCTGTCGACGAGGAGCAGATCGCCCGTGACCCCGCCCTCGCGCGCGGGGTCGATGATCTGCGGCGCGAGGAGCTGCAGCGCGAAGAGCTCGAAGCCGCGCCCCGCGACCATGCGCAGGCCCTTCTCGAACCCCTCGGCGAACAGGAAGTCGGAGAGGACGACCATCACGCCGCGACCCGAGCGCGAGGTGCCGACGAGCCGCATCGCGTCTTCGAAACCCGAGGCGCCCGAGGGTTCGAGCGCGAGCAGCCACTGCGCCACCTCGGCGGCCTTCCTGCGGCCACGCAGGTTGCTCGCCCGCTCGACGCGCCCTTCGGCGAACGACACGAGCGACACGCGATGCTGGTTCACGAGGCCGACATAGGCGAGCGCCATCGCGACGCGCCGCGCGTAGTCGAACGCGTCGGGGTCGCCCGCGCGCATCGAGGCGCTCGTGTCGATCGCGATGACGAGCGACAGGTCCTCCTCCTCGAGGAACATCTTCAGGAACAGGCGGTCGAGTCGGCCGAAGATGTTCCAGTCGACGAAGCGCAGGTCGTCGCCGTGCACATACGGGCGGAAGTCGGCGAACTCGATGCTCTGGCCGCGGCGCCGCGAGCGGCGTTCGCCCTGCAGCTTGCCCGAGAAGATCTTGCGGCTCATCAGGTCGATCGCGTCGAGCTTCGACATGAGCCGCGAGTCGAGCAGGTCGTCGAGGCGCCTGAGCTGCTTCGCGGGGCTCATCGGGCCTCCTCGAGCCGCCGCGCGGGACCCGTGTACTCGGTCGGCGTCGACGCGATGACGCGGCGCGCGATCTCGTCGTTCGACACACCCTCGGCCTCGGCCTCGAAGCTGCGGTGCAGGCGGTGACGCAGCGCCGAGCGCGCGATCTTGCGCACATCCTCGAAACTCACGGCGTAGCGGCCCGCCATGAGCGCGACGACGCGTGCGCAGGTCGCCATCGCCTGCGCGGCGCGCGGACTCGCGCCGATGCGGAGCAGGCGCGCGTTCTCGCTGGTGCAGAACTCGCCGTCGGGGTGGGTCGCCAGCACGAGGCGCACGATCCAGTCCTTGACTTCGGGCGCCATCGGGATGCGCCGCGCGAGCTTCTGCGCCGCGATGATCGTGCGCGCGTCGATCACCTTGCGGCACTCGGGGATGGTCGTCTTCGTGGTCCGTTCGAGCACCTCGCGCAGCGTCTCCCGGTCGGGCGGCGAAACCTCGACCTTGAGCAGGAAGCGGTCAAGCTGGGCCTCGGGAAGCGGGAAGGTGCCCTCCTGCTCGATCGGATTCTGCGTAGCCATGACGAAGAACGGCCGGCCGAGCGAACGCGTCTCGCCGCCGATCGTCA